>DATCQI010000030.1:0-20829 GCA_036569545.1 Rugosibacter sp.
GTCGCTCGGCGCCAAAGGCTGACATCACGCCACAGATGCGCTCTGCCCAGTCACTTGGCCGAAAGGGCTGGCCCCCAAGAGTCACGCCGATAATGATGAAATTTTCCGCTTGGAAGAGCGCCATAAAATTACAGTGAAAAAATATTGTTACTTGCTACCAGACTGCAAATGGATACATGAAAATATGCGGTAAAGATATTAATCGCGAACAAGAAATTATTCTCGGCCAGCTATTGAAAAACCAGGGGGGATACTACTGCCATTACTCCCCTGATGCAATTTATGGCCTCATCCATGATGATGTGATCTACACACAAAGTTTAATTGAATGGAGAGCAGGTCACGGAAGCTAAGTACTCAAACAGGGCAAGCGCGGGGGCCGTCTATTGCGAGGGCAAGTCTCGCCGATTTTTATTTCAGCTAGAGGCGGGTACTTAAATTGGATTTTCTTTCTTTTGACGAGAGTTGCCGCTGATATCAACAATAACAACTCTTTTTTGATAGCCTACAGGGGTTGCTGTCACGATATGCAATCCGGCCTTGGTCGCTTTGCGTTGCATGACCAGCTTGGTTACCAGCCAGAGGCTGCCAAGAAGGCAGGTCAGCATGCCGATGAGCGAAAAAAATATTTGCACTTGGCCATGGCTGATAGAGGGCACAACGTCGTGCGCAGAAACTTCTGCGGCGAGCATTAAAATAATGAAGGAAAAAACGATAGGCATTTGCATAGAAGATAAAACATCAGCACTGCTGAATTTCAGTAAATAACTTGGCAAAAGTTTAAGTGGCTCATTGATAAAAAAGCTGTCAAGGAAAGGGCGAAAGTGGGGACATTTCAAAGGTTTAATTTGTGCGAGGGATTTTTGGCGGGTCCTTCTGTTGGACCCCTGTCTTATAATTACCTTTCCTTACCAATTTTTCTTGACCACTTGTGAACCCGGATCTCGCTCGTTTGCAGCCTTACCCGTTTGAAAGACTGCGTCAGTTGTGTCTTGGCGTATCACCAGCGCCGACTTTTCGCGAAATTCGACTCTCGATCGGCGAACCACAGCACGCCACGCCTCTTCTTATTCAGCAGGCACTGGCTGAACATGTTGCCGGATTAGCGCAATACCCGACAACGCAAGGCACGCAGCGTTTGCGTGAGGTGATAGGGCAATGGATTGCGCGTCGTTATGATGTGCCTCTTTTAGATGTGGAGACTCAAGTGCTGCCCGTGAATGGCTCGCGTGAGGCACTGTTTGCTTTTGCCCAGACGGTTATTGACCGCACGCGCCCGTACGCAAAAGTCGTTTGTCCGAACCCGTTTTATCAAATTTATGAAGGCGCCGCGTTGTTAGCAGGTGCCGAGCCGGTTTATCTGAACACTTTGCCCGACAATGGCTTCACCATGGACTGGACTGCGCTTGCGGAGTCAGTCTGGCGTGACGTGCAGCTGATTTATGTGTGCTCGCCTGCCAACCCGACCGGTAACGTGATGACGCTGGAGTCGTGGCGTGCGTTGTTTGCCCTCGCGGATCGTTATGATTTTGTGATCGCATCTGACGAGTGTTATTCCGAAATTTATGATGATGAAAACGCACCTCCGCTGGGTGCATTGACCGCAGCTAAACAACTGGGGCGTGATGATTATCATCGGTTGGTTGTTTTCTCAAGTTTATCTAAACGCTCAAACGTTCCTGGATTGCGTTCGGGATTTGTCGCTGGTGATGCCGAAGTTCTGAAGAAGTTTTTACTCTACCGCACGTATCATGGTGGTGCGATGAATCCGGCAGTCCAGGCGGCGAGCATCGCTGCCTGGAGCGATGAAGCCCATGTACAAGATAACCGGCGTCGATACGCAGAAAAATTTACTGCGGTTACGCCACTTATTGCGCGCCATTTGGCCTGTGCGGTTCCCGATGCCGGATTCTATTTGTGGGCGAAAACCCCGATGGCGGATACTGAATTTGCACGTCAGCTTTTGCAGCAGAAAAATGTCGCGGTACTGCCCGGAAGTTATCTTGGGCGGGTTGCTGATGGTATCAATCCAGGCGAAAATTTTATTCGCCTGGCACTGGTGACCAGTCTGGAGGATTGCCTTGAGGCTGCGCATCGCATTAATGATTTTTGTCTCTCTTTGTGAAAGAAAAATATATGAACAAACCACTGAATGACTTACAACCGATTATCGAACAAGCATGGGAAGAGCGCGCCAATCTGAAACCAGGCACTGCACCCGCCCGTGTGGGTGAGGCTGTTGCCCATGTGCTTGGTGAATTGGATAGTGGGGAGTTGCGCGTTGCTGAAAAAATCAATGGCGAATGGATAACGCATCAGTGGATAAAAAAAGCGGTGTTGCTGTCTTTCCGCCTGGAAGATAATGCGCTCATGGAGAATGGTCCGATGCGCTATTTTGATAAAGTGCCGACGAAGTTTTCTAACTACGATACGCATCAATTTGAAAAGGGTGGTTTTCGTGTTGTGCCGCCGGCAGTTGCCCGTCGCGGCAGCTTTATTGGCAAGAATGTGGTGCTCATGCCCAGCTACGTCAATATTGGCGCTTATGTTGATGAAGGCACGATGGTGGATACGTGGGCAACTGTCGGTTCATGTGCGCAAATAGGTAAAAACGTCCATCTTTCCGGCGGCGTGGGGATTGGTGGTGTACTTGAGCCTTTGCAGGCTAATCCAACTATCATTGGTGATAATTGCTTTATTGGCGCACGCTCTGAAGTCGTTGAGGGGGTCATTGTCGAAGATAATTGCGTTATCTCCATGGGCGTGTATATCAGCCAAAGCACGAAAATTTATGATCGTGCCACGGGCGAAATTACTTATGGGCGTGTACCGACAGGCTCTGTCGTGGTGAGTGGCAATTTGCCGTCTGCCGATGGCAAATACAGCCTGTATTGCGCGGTGATTGTTAAAAGAGTTGATGCACAAACGCGCGCGAAGACAAGTATTAACGAGCTGTTGCGCGACTAATATCCGTACGATAAAGGGGGGGGATTATGAGCACGATGCATAAGCTGTTTAGATTGATGGTCGCAAAAAGCGCATCTGATTTGTTTGTCTCTTGCGGGGCTCCGATCACTATCAAGATCAATGGCAATGCCATGTCAGTTAATGCAACGGTAATTGATCCAGCGACTATCCGTACCCTATTATTGGAAGTCTTGACGATAGAGCAAATCGAAACGCTGGATAAAGAACGGGAGCTGAATGTTCGCTACCCGTTGCGAGACGTGGGGGTGTTCCGTCTTTCCTGCTTTTATCAGCGTGGCACACCGGCCATGGTGGTGCGCTATATCCCGATTGATGTGCCGAACATCGATACGCTGGGGTTGCCAGATGTTTTAAAAGACATCGTTATGGAAAAGCGCGGTCTGGTGCTCATTGTCGGCGCGACTGGATCTGGTAAATCGACGACGCTTACTTCGATGCTTGACTATCGGAATGAAAATCGAAGTGGTCATATTCTTACCTTGGAAGACCCGGTTGAGTTTCTGTTTCGCAACAAGAAATCCATTGTTAATCAGCGCGAAGTCGGCTCAGATACCTTGTCCTTTCAAACTGCGCTAAAAAATGCGCTGCGCCAGGCACCCGATGTTATTTTTATTGGCGAAATTCGTGACAAGGAAACCATGAGTCAAGCGGTGGCCTATGCGCAGTCTGGCCATTTGTGCATTGCGACGCTTCACGCTAATAACAGTTACCACGCGATGAGCCGGATCATCAGTTTCTATCCGCTGGAAAGTCGGCCCGCATTGCTCGCAGATCTTTCTGTGTCGCTAAAGTCTATTGTTTCTCAACGCTTGGTTAAAAAGCCGGATGGCAGCCGTACGCCGGCGGCGGAAGTATTGCTTAACTCCCGTTACATTGCCGAGTTGATTGAAAAAGGCGACTTGAACGAAATTAAAGATGCTATGGAAAAAAGCATGGTGCCAGGTAGCCAGACATTCGAGCAATGCTTGTATTCGCTTTATAAAACCAATGTCATCACCCTTGATGAAGCGCTCACCAATGCAGATTCAGCTAATAATTTGCAATGGTTGATTAATAATACGGCAGCAGTGATCGATGCACCCGTTGCCAGCCAGGTGGCTGAGAAATCGACGCGATTACTGGCTTCTGGCACCTCATTTAGCGAGTTCACGCTCAAACTGGATGCGGAGAGCTAATGCAGGTTCTTGAAAAAGTTCAGGCACTGATTGCCCGCGCCTCGATTACCCCCGAAGATGCGGGCTGTCTTGATTTGATTGCTTCGTGGTTAATGCCGCTGGGTTTTTCTGTCGAGCGAATGGATCATGGCAGTGTTTCTAATTTGTGGGCCAAACGCCGTGGCAGTAATCCGCATGGCAAAATTATCTGTTTTGCCGGGCACACTGATGTGGTGCCCACAGGCCCGCTTGACAAGTGGACGTCCCCTCCATTTACGCCTGAGATTCGAGATGGCTATTTATATGGTCGCGGTGCGGCGGATATGAAAAGTTCGCTAGCTGCATGCGTTGTTGCGATTGAGCGATTGCTTGCACGCCGTACTGCCAGCGCCGACTCTTTGGCGCTGCTGCTGACTTCAGACGAAGAAGGCGATGCGATCAATGGCACTGTGCGGGTTGTCGAGGCACTCAAGGCGCGAGGCGAGGCCATTGATTACTGTATTGTTGGCGAACCCACCTGTGTTAATCAACTAGGTGATACTGTCAAAAACGGTCGACGTGGATCGCTTTCTGCCAGGCTTATTGTGAAAGGGGTGCAGGGACACGTAGCTTACCCGCATCTTGTGAAAAACCCCGTACATCTGACAGCGCCCGCCTTGGCTGAACTGGTTGCAATGACATGGGATGAGGGAAATGAAGATTTTCCGCCCACCAGCTTGCAGATTTCCAATGCACATGCCGGGACCGGTGCAAACAACGTGAGCCCTGGTACTTTCGATCTATTGTTCAATTTTCGCTTTTCTACCGCCAGTACCCCCGAAGGCTTGCAGGCTCGTGTACATGAAATGCTTGATCGGCATGGTTTGACGTATAACATTCATTGGACGTTGGGTGCCAAGCCGTTTCTTACTTTGCGGGGTCCGCTGTGTGTCGCGATATCGGAATCCATTACTCGGGTGACCGGGATTACGCCAGCGCTGGCGACAACCGGGGGCACATCTGATGGCCGATTCATTGCCGATATATGTAGCCAGCTTGTCGAGTTCGGACCGATCAATGACAGCATTCACAAGATTGACGAACGTATTGCTGTTGCAGAGCTTGAACAATTGGCTCGGATCTATGAAGGCACTTTTGACCGGTTGCTGACATGATGACACCCGTAGATGAGCTGATTACTTTGCGCGACTGGTTGCGCTGGACCATGAGCCGATTTGCCGAGGCAGATCTTTTTTTTGGTCATGGCACCGACAATGCCTGGGATGAAGCCATCTGGTTGTTGCTGGCCACGCTTAAGCTGCCGCAAGACAGGCTGGAACCCTTTCTTGATGCTCGACTGACCAGGGCAGAGCGGCTGGTAGTTTGGAATGCACTGCAACAGCGTATTGTGCGCCGCTTGCCTGCGGCGTATATCGTGCAGGAAGCCTGGCTGGGGGCTTTTCGTTTTTACGTGGATGAACGCGTTATTGTGCCGCGTTCTTATTTTGCCGAACTGCTCGAGGATGGCATGGCTCCCTGGGTGGAGGATCCGGAAAAAATAACCAGCGCGCTTGATTTATGTACGGGGTCAGGTTGTCTGGCTATCTTGATGGCGCATACTTTTCCTCATGCGACAATTGATGCCATTGATCTTTCCCCTGAAGCGCTTGCCGTGGCACGACGTAATATCGCCGACTATCATCTGGAAGAAAGCGTGCGGGCCATTGAGTCTGATCTGTTTGCCGCTGTTGCAGGCAAACGGTACGACCTTATTTTAAGCAACCCTCCCTATGTGACTGCCGCAGCCATGGCCGCCTTGCCAGCAGAATATCGCCATGAACCTGCGCTGGCTCTTGCTGCGGGTCATGACGGCCTGGATGTGGTGCGGCGTATCCTGGATGAAGCCGCGAATCATCTGAATCCGGGTGGGTTTATTGCGATTGAGGTGGGGCACAACCGCGATCTGGTAGAAACCGCCTTCCCTGATTTATCTGCTATCTGGCTGGATACGGTTTCCAGTTCCGAAAAGATTTTTCTTGTGAGCCACGAGACCTTGTGCGAATACGCAGCTATTCACGGAATGACGCATTAGTCGCGCAGTGCCATCAGGGTGTTGGATAAAAAGTCACGGCGATAGAGCACAAGAGTGATTGCCGTGGTCATCAGAATAAAAAGCCAGGGTTGAATAAACCAGCATAGAGTCGCCAGGCCAAAATAGTAGGCTCTGATGGCACGATTGAATTCGTCACCCGACAAGGTATTTACTGTCCCCATGCGATGGCTGAATTTTTCAATTTCGAATGCGGGTGCGGAAATGGGAGGTGCAGCGCCAATCAAGATGGAAAGCAGATTCAGCTGCCTTAACGCCCAGGTGAATTTAAAATAAGCAAAAATGAAAATTCCCAGCAAGAGCAGTAATTTAAGCTCCCACAATGCGCGGCCTGTGGCGTGGGTAAATGGCAAAATGTCTGTCGCCGAGATTGCTTTGTCCAGGGTACCCATGACTGCCATCAGGCCGGCAATGATATAGATCGTGGTGTTGGCATAAAACGACACGCTGGTCATCAGATTGCCGACTAATGCTGAATCAACAATGCGGATTTCTCGTGTTAACATCTGTCTTGCCCAGTCAAGTCGATACGCATGGGAAACCCCAATCAGTCCTTGATGCGCTAGCGTGCTTTTTTCAGAAAAAAAGCTGTAGCCAACCCAGCAGATAAAAAACCATCCCAGTGCAATGCCATCGAGGAGCGATAGCTCTTGAAGCAAGGTAGTGATCATGCGAGTCTTAATTTAATCGATCGAGGGTCGGTTGTCATTGAGTAGTGCGTCGATAAATCCGAAGTGCGTCAAATCTCTTATTCGTCTGGGATACAGTATGCCATCCAGATGATCAACTTCATGTTGTACAACACGTGCATGAAAGCCATCCACTTCTCGTTCAAAAAACATCCCATCCTGGGTATAACCCGAATAATGAAGTTGCTTCCAGCGAGGCACAATGCCGCGTAATCCAGGGACCGAAAGGCAGCCTTCCCATCCGTCTTCTTCCTCGCTTGAACGGGGCGTTAATGTGGGGTTGATGAGCACCGTATCAGGAATATTCGGTGCTTCAGGATAACGCGGACTGGGCGAGCCGCCAAAAATCACGACACGCAAGTTCACGCCAATTTGCGGGGCGGCAATGCCCGCACCGTCCTGATGAGCCATCGTGTCCCGCATGTCCTGTAATAACATCGCAAGGTCTTGCGTGTGAAATGACGTGACGGGTTCGGCGATGCGTAAAAGCCGTGGGTCGCCCATGTGCAGCACCGGCCTGATCATGCTTGGCACAGGTGCGCAATGAGGCGGCGTACGCGATCCATCGATGTGTGCAACACGGTTTCAAGGTGGTCAAACTGTATGCCATGTGCAGAGTCACCCAGCCCTGCGGCCCAATTGGCAACAACACACAGTGCGGCATAGGGTAGTTCCAGTTCCTTTGCCAGCCCGGCTTCTGGCATACCCGTCATACCGACAATATCGGCGCCGTCTCGCGAGAGCCGACTAATTTCAGCAGCTGTTTCCAGGCGCGGTCCTTGCGTTGCAGCGTAAACGCCGCCATTGATCACGGGTTCCGCTGTTTGCTGGGCTGCGTTGAGTAACAGCTGGCGGACATTTTCTGCATAAGGTTCTGTAAAGTCGATATGCTTGACCGGGCCATCAGTGCCTGATTGAAATGTCATTTCACGGCCCCAGGTGTAATCGATCATCTGATGGGGAACAACCAAAGTGCCAGGCGCCATGTCGGGATGAATGCCGCCAACCGATGCGACTGAAATAATCTGGTTTACCCCTATACTGTGCAATGCCGAAAGATTGGCGCGATAATTCACCAGATGGGGCGGAATCGTATGGCCATAGCCATGCCGCGCGATAAAAACAACCTCCTGACAGCCGATGCGCCCAAACGTGAATGGCCCTGATGGCTCGCCATAGGCTGTACGAATGATTTCGCGGTGAGAGACACCCAAATTTGCTAACTGCGTCATGCCACTGCCACCGATGATACCCAGCATCAAAATCTCCTGAAAATTCAAGCAGAAAAGCTACGAATAGTAAGCTTAAACATGGTAGAATGCGCGCCTTTTCCGCACCGCAACATTACGCGATCCCACACTATGTCCCGTTCCCTCAGAAACATTGCCATTATCGCCCACGTCGACCACGGTAAAACCACGTTGGTCGATCAATTACTTCGTCAATCCGGCACATTTGCTGCACACCAGCAGCTCTCAGAGCGCGTGATGGATTCCAATGATCTCGAAAAAGAGCGTGGAATCACTATTTTGTCAAAAAATTGCGCTATCGATTTTGAAGGTACCCACATCAATATCGTGGATACCCCGGGGCATGCCGATTTTGGTGGTGAAGTAGAACGCGTGCTTTCCATGGTGGATGGCGTGCTTTTACTAGTTGACGCGGTCGAGGGGCCGATGCCGCAAACCCGTTTCGTTACGCGCAAAGCATTGGCCTTGGGGCTAAAGCCCATCGTGGTCGTCAATAAAATTGACCGCCCTGGTGCCCGTCCTGACTGGGTTATTAGCCACACATTTGATCTGTTCGACAAACTTGGTGCGACAGAAGAACAACTCGATTTCCCGGTTGTATTTGCGTCCGCGCTTAATGGCTTTGCCATGCTGGATGCCTCCAAGCCAGGCACTGACATGCGTCCGCTGTATGAAGCGATTATCAAGCATACGCCGCAACCCGATGTCGATGCCGAAAAACCCTTGCAACTGCAAATCTGCTCACTGGATTACAGCAGCTATGTCGGTCGTATCGGTATTGGTCGCATCAAACAGGGCCGCATCAAAGTCGGCCAGGAAATTGCTGTGATGTATGGTGATGAAGCTAAAGGCAAGTCAAAAATTGGACAGATCATGATGTTCAAAGGCTTGGAGCGCGAACAGGCGACTGAAGCCGAAGCAGGGGATATCGTTCTTGTGACCGGAATTGATCAAGTCGGGATTGGGGTTACGGTATGCGATACCCTTAACCCTGTCGGTTTGCCTCCATTAGTTGTGGATGAGCCAACGCTGACCATGAACTTTCAGGTCAATACATCGCCTCTGGCAGGCAAGGAAGGCAAGTTTGTTACCAGCCGCCAGATTCGCGAACGCCTGCAAAAAGAGTTGCTTGCCAATGTGGCGTTGCGCGTTGAAGAAACCGAAGATGCGGATGTGTTTCTAGTCTCCGGTCGTGGCGAACTGCATTTGACAATTCTGTTGGAAACTATGCGTCGTGAGGGTTATGAGCTGGCTGTCTCGCGGCCTCGTGTACTGTTCAAGGAAATCAACGGTGAAAAGTGCGAGCCCTATGAGCTACTCACGATAGATATAGAAAATGAACATCAAGGCGGCGTCATGGAAGAGCTGGGCCGCCGTCGCGGCGATTTGCAGAACATGGAATCAGACAGCAAAGGTCGCGTACGCCTTGAATATCGTATTCCGGCTCGTGGCTTGATTGGTTTTCAGGGCGAGTTTCTGACATTAACCCGTGGCACAGGGCTGGCCAGTCATATTTTCGATGATTACGGCCCTATGGCGGGTGTCATGGCAGAACGCCGCAATGGCGTGCTTATTTCACAAGACGATGGCGTTGCTGTAGCTTATGCTTTGTGGAAGTTGCAGGATCGAGGCCGCATGTTTGTCAGCCCGGGTGATCCGTTGTACGAGGGTATCATCATTGGTATTCACAGTCGTGATAACGATTTGGTGGTGAACCCCATCAAGGGCAAGCAACTGACCAACGTGCGCTCATCCGGTACGGACGAAGCTGTTCGGTTGATAACACCTATTCAGGTAAGCCTTGAGTCTGCTGTGGAATTCATTGCGGATGATGAGCTGGTCGAGATCACACCAAAATCCATACGCATACGCAAGCGCTTTCTCAAAGAGCACGATCGCAAGCGCGCAGGTCGTAGCGACGCAGCGTAAGACTTATCGTGCGGGAGTGCTGGGTAATGTAATTACTTCAGGCCCAGTACGTCTTGCATATCGAATAACCCCTGCTTCTTTTCTTGCAAGAAACGTCCTGCACGCAGCGCGCCTAGGGCGTAAGACATGCGGCTGGAAGCCTTGTGGGTTATTTCGATGCGCTCGCCTTCTCCGGCGAAAAGTATTGTGTGGTCGCCCACGATGTCGCCTCCACGAATAGCAGAGAATCCGATTTGTGTTGTCGGCCTCTCGCCCGTATGCCCCTGGCGGCCATAAACAGCACATTCAACCAAATCTTGACCTAATGCTTTGGCCACGACTTCCCCCATTCTTAATGCCGTGCCTGAGGGCGCATCAACCTTGTGCCGGTGATGCGATTCGATCACTTCAATGTCATAGCCTGTATCAAGAATTTTTGCGGCTAACGCCAGGAGCTTGAATACGGCATTGACGCCTACGGCCATGTTGGGGGCAAACACGACAGGAATTTTTTGTGCGGCAGCCTCAATGGCCTGTTTCCCTTCGGTAGAAAACCCTGTTGTACCGATAATGATATTAACGCCTAGTTTTTTGCAGGCAGCCAAGTGAAGCAGCGTGGCATCGGGCCGGGTGAAATCGATCAGGCAATCAGCATGAGCTAAAGCAGCGTCAATGTCACACGATACGAAAACACCGCAGGGTGAGCCGACGAGCTCTCCCGCGTCTTTGCCCAGAAACGGGCTCGCAGCGTGTTCCAACGCAGCAGCAAGTGTGGCATTTTCGTTTTTCAATACAGCTTCAATTAAGGTCCGTCCCATACGGCCTGAGCTGCCTGCGATGGCATAGCGAATTTTTCTCATTCTTTTTTCGATTTTTTCCGGGTTTCATCCGTTGGAGCTACAACATCAATGACTTGATTGGTTGCTTTAGGAGCCGTTTTTTTCCCGTCATCGGCGATGACGTCCCCACTAACGCGAACAAGTTTGTCGTCCTGAAAAAATACAGCAATACGGCGCTGTTCTGCTTCCCCCCGTCCTGGTTGCAAACGATAAATATAATCCCAGCGATCAGCGTGAAACATATCGGAAACCAGCGGAGAGCCAAGAATGAAACGCACTTGCTCGCGTGTTTGGCCAGGTTTGAGCTGCGACATCATTTCTTGCGTAACCCAATTTCCTTGACGCACATCAATGCGATAAGGAGTGATACTCGATGTGACTTGATTGACACTTGAACAGGCAGGACACAGCGAAATCGCTGCAAGAAAAGGCAAAGAATAAAAAAAATGCTTCATCGGCTAGTTCCGGGGTGATGCAAGCAAACGAATCTGCTGCGTGGTCTGACAAAATTGGGCGGGTTTGCCACGAAATCTGTGGCAGAGGCACCCAATTGAAGTGTGAAAACTATATCATAGATGGCCGCCTCGCCTTGTTCTTGCTGGACTCATTTTTTTCACTATGGCTATCCACCCCGACGATCTTAAAAACATCGGTCTTAAAGCAACGCTGCCCCGCTTAAAAATTCTCGACTTGTTTCACAAGTTGGAGAAAGAAGGGGCGCCGCGTCATATCACTGCAGAAGATGTGTATCGTCATTTATTGGCTGATGACATGGATGTGGGTTTGGCCACCGTCTATCGTGTATTGACTCAATTTGAGCAAGCCGGCTTGCTGCAGCGTCACCATTTCGAGTCAGGCAGAGCCACGTTTGAGTTGAACGAGGGGCATCATCATGACCATCTGGTTTGTCTGCAATGCGGGCGAGTGGAAGAGTTTTTTGACCCGGAGATCGAAAAAAGACAAAACGAAATCGTCCATCAGCGTGGTTTTGAACTGCGCGAACATGCGCTCTATCTTTATGCTGAGTGCACGAAAGTGGATTGCCTACATCGCAAGAAAGTCGTATGAATATAGAGGCATTTCTTACCTCAACGTCACTGGTTGCGCTGGCCGAGATCGGCGATAAAACACAACTGCTTTCGTTCGTCCTTGCAGCGCGCCTCAGAAAACCAATTCCGATTATCGCGGGGATTCTTGTGGCTACGGTGCTTAATCATGCGCTGGCAGCATCCGTTGGCGTTTGGTTGGCGCAACTGATTGTGCCGCAATGGTTACCGTGGATCACGGGTGCGGTATTTATTATTTTTGGCTTATGGGTTTTGCGTCCGGATGCTTTGGATGATGAACCAAAACTTCATCAGGCGGGCGTTTTCGTTACGGCAGCCATCGTTTTCTTTATAGCGGAAATGGGTGATAAAACTCAGCTCGCAACGGTGGCGCTGGGGGCGCAGTTTCAGCAAGCATTGCTAGCGGTTGTCATGGGCACAACGCTGGGCATGATGATTGCCAATGTACCCGCAGTGTTGATCGGCGAGCGTTTGGCAGAGCGCTTGCCGCTGAAAGCCATACGCTGGATTGCCGCCGGAGTCTTTATGCTGACGGGCATGCTGATCATACTTGGCACTTTTGGCCTGTTTACTCGATAAGGCCCAGCATTTCTGCCGCGTGGCGCTGCGTTGTGCTGGTGATTTTTTCGCCGCCTAGCATGCGTGCAATCTCGGTAACACGCGATACTTGATCCAATATGCGGACTGACGATACGACCACCGAATGGCGTGTTTCTTTGATAATCGACCACTGCCAGTCGGCTTGTGCAGCAACTTGAGGCAAATGGGTGACGCACAGTACCTGACGGGTTTTTCCCAGATCGCGCAGCATGCGGCCCACAATTTCGGCAACGCGGCCGCCAATGCCGACATCCACTTCGTCAAATATCAGGGTGCCGACTGGGTTGGCCTGGCTGGCAATCACCTGCAGTGCCAAGCCAATGCGCGAGAGCTCGCCGCCCGATGCGACTTTTGCCAGCGGGCGTAGCGGTTGGCCCGCATTGGCGGCGACTTGAAACTCAACACTTTCCAGGCCAAATGAAGCGCCTTCACTAAGTGTTTCTAGCGCAATAGCAAAGTGGCCGCCGCTCATTGCTAGCTCTTGCATGCCTGCGCTAACCGCTTGAGACAAGCGCTTGGCAGTTTTGCTGCGCAAGGCCGACAATTTTTTAGCGACGGCAAGATAGGCAGCCTCTGTTGTTTGTTCGCGTTCAGCCAGGGCGACGGGGTCGGCGCGCAAGCTGAGTTCATCAAGTTGTGTCGTTAGCCGAGTGAGCACTGCGGGTAGTTCAGCTGGGGGGACACGATATTTGCGCGCCATTTGTGTCACGGCATCAATCCGGCCATCAAGCTCAATTAATCGGGACGGGTCAAGCTCCAAATGATCCTGATAACGCCGTAGTGCCAGCGCCGACTCTTCGAGCTGAATCACCGCGCTATCAAAAAGTCTGGCGGCTTCGCTCAATGCGGGATCTACTGTGGTTAATTCATTCAGACGTGCGCCCGCATGCTGCAAGGCCGATAGCGCTGCGTTATCACTTTCATCCAGGACGACCAGTGCTGCGCTAGCTGCATTCAGCAACTCACTGGCATTGCCCAGGCGACGTTGCTCGGTTTCTGTTTCTTGCCACTCTTCGGCATTGAAAGCGAGGGCAGTCAATTCTTTGACTTGCCATTCAAGTAGCTCACGCTCACGTGCAGCCGCTTCGCTGTCGATCATCGCGGCTTGCCTGGCTTCACGGGCTTGCCGCCAGGCGCTATAGGTGGTGGCTACCTCGCGTACTAGCTCTTGAGCACCCGCATGGGCATCGAGCAGGGCGCGCTGGGCTTCCGTGTTGAGCAAGGAGTGATGGGCGTTTTGGCCATGGATATCCGCCAGAAAGGCTGCCATTTCGCGTAATTGCCCCAGTGTCGCAGCGGTGCCGTTGATGTAGGCGCGTGAACGGCCACTCTGGTCGATGATACGGCGCAGCAGGCAAGTGGCAGCATCAAAGTCATTGGCTTCTAGCCAGCTTACCAGGGTACTGTTTGCGGTGACATCAAATTCAGCAGTGATTTCGGCACGCTCCGTTCCCGCGCGAATGACAGATGCATCGGCACGTTCACCCAGGACAAGGGATAAGGCATCAATAAGAATGGATTTGCCTGCGCCGGTTTCACCCGTGAGTGCGCCGAACCCGTGGCCGAATTCCAGTTCCAGCTGGTCGACGATAACAAAGTCGCGAATGATCAGACGTTGCAGCATGAGGGGATGGCGGTGAGATGGAAAGTACGGATGTGGCGAATCATCTGGATGGCGGCTAATTGCGCGGCGTGGCACTCCAGTGCAGTTTCTCGCGCAGCATCGCGAAATAACTGTAGCCCGGAGGATGGAGCAGGGTGATGGCGTAAAGGGAGCGCTTGATGCGTACGACATCGCCGCCCTGTGCATCAAATCGCGTCTGGCCATCAAAATGGATTCGTCCCTCGTGGGGTGGCAACAGCATCACGCTGATCGTGCTGTGATCGCTGACGGTGATGGGACGGTTGGATAGCGCATGCGGGCAGAGCGGCACAATGGCAATCCCCGCGACAGAAGGGTGCAGAATGGGCCCGTTAGCGGATAAAGCATAGGCGGTAGAGCCGGTGGGTGTGGAAATAATCAGTCCGTCAGCACGCAGAATGTGGATCAACTCGTCATCCACTTTAACTTCCAGCTCGATCAGACGGCCGGTATCCCCTTTGTTGATGACCACGTCATTCAGCGTCAAGGCATGAAAAGCAGATTCGCCATGGCGCAGCACTTCGGCATCCAGCAAAAAGCGTTGCTCGCGTGAAAATTTTCCGGCGAGCAATGCCGTTATGCTGTCCACCATCGATTCGCGTGCAATGTCGGTCATAAAGCCCAGCCTTCCCTGGTTCACCCCGACGAGAGGAACACCGAACTTGGCTAAACAGCGGGCGGCATTCAGCAGTGTACCGTCGCCACCGAGAATGACCGCCAGATCAGCGCGCTGGCCAATGGTTTCATAGCTGGCGACGGTGTACTGTTGCGACTCCATGGCCGTAGCAGTACCTTCTTCAATCAGGACTTCAAGATTGTGGCCCCGAAGAAACGACGCCAGCGACACCAAGGATTCTGAAATTTCCGGGCTTTTATATTTGCCGATCAGGGCAATGGTATGAAAGAGACTCTCCATGCGATATTAAAACCAGAGATCAATAAGAAGTTGATTAACCAGGTAGTGGATCCGTATTGCCAAGCGCGGTCGTGTTTAATCCGCCATCGACAAACATGATTTCCCCGGTGATGCCACTAGCCAGGTCAGAGAGCATGAAAGCTGCGGCATTGCCGACTTCTTCGATCGTGATATTACGCCGCAGGGGAGCGTGGTGCGCGTTATAGGCCAGCAATTTGCCAAAGTTGCCAATACCGGAGGCAGCCAGGGTTTTGATTGGGCCGGCAGATATTGCATTGGCGCGAATGCCTTGTGGCCCAAGGCAAAAGGCGAGGTAGCGCGTTGCTGCTTCCAGGCTGGCCTTGGCTAGCCCCATGGTGTTGTAGTTGGGCATGGTGCGTTCGGCACCGAGATACGTCATCGCCAGGAGCGAGGCATTATTGCCGTTAAGTAACAGCGGGCGAGCGGCTTTGGCAAGTGCTGCATAGCTGTAAGAGGAAACATCATGGGCAATGCGAAAGGCATCTCGGGTGATGCCATCAAGAAAATCGCCTTCGATCGCTTCGGCCGGGGCGTAGGCAATGGAATGCACCAAGCCGTCAAGGCCTTCCCAGTGTTGGGCGATGTCGACAAAAAGTTTTTCTATTTGCGCGTCTTCAGAAACATCACAGGGAAATACCGCTTGTGAGCCAAATTCTTCAGCAAATTTGGTGATTCGATCTGCAAAGCGTTCGTTCTGATAAGTGAATGCCAGGCTCGCTCCCTCGCGGTGGCAGGCTTTGGCAATGCCATAGGCAATGGATCGGTTGGAGATCAAACCTGTGATCAGAATGCGTTTACCGGCAAGAAATCCCATTGTTTTTCCTCTTATGAATTCGGCTGGATCAGATTCTGGATTATAGCGGATCAGCTAAACTCGCCACCATGCCGAGTCCCTTCCGTATCCCGCTGTTTACTTTATGCGCATTGCTTCTGGCCAGTTGTGGGCAGGCGTGGAATAACCCGTATCCTGCAGCAGAGAGCGGGAAAAATATTTTATACACCGCGTTTATTGATCGTCCAAAACATCTTGATCCTGTGCAGTCGTATAGCGAGGACGAAATTATTTTTACCGCTCAGATTTACGAGCCGCCACTGCAATATCATTACTTGAAGCGTCCATATACACTTGTTCCGGCAACCGCTGAGGCTGTTCCACAGCCACGTTATCTTGATGCCGAGGGAAAAGAGTTACCCGCTAACAGCTCGGCAGCGCAGATTGCTTTTACGGATTACGTTATTGCCATCAAGCCGGGTATTCGCTATCAACCACATGCTGCCTTTGCTCGAAATCCTGCTACGGGCGATTCGGCAGCTTATCTGTATCATGATTTATCTGCCGAACAGATGTCCAGAATTACGACGTTGGCTGATTTTGCTATACAGGGTACGCGTGAGTTGGTAGCTGAGGATTACGTTTATGGCATAAAGCGGCTGGCACATCCGCATTTGCATTCACCTATTTTGGGGCTAATGAGCGGTTATATCGTCGGGTTGAGTGACTTTTCTAAATATCTGCAAAAGTCGGCGCTGGTAACACGGCAAACACAACAAACAAAGCAACGCGATACATGGCTAGACCTGCGAAAATATTCCCTCGCCGGAGCTGAAGTAATCGACAAATATCACTACCGCATCCGGATCAAGGGCAAGTATCCGCAGTTTCTGTACTGGCTGGCGATGCCATTTTTTTCGCCCATGCCCTGGGAAGCGGACAAGTTTTATAGCCAGCCAGGCATGAAAGAGAAAAATCTGACACTGGATTGGTATCCGGTAGGCACGGGCCCTTACATGCTGACAGAAAATGATCCAAACTCGCGCATGGTATTGCAACGAAATCCCAATTTTCGTGAAGAGCACTATCCTTGTGAGGGCGAGCTGGAAGATAAAAAAGCCGGGCTGCTGAATGATTGCGGCAAGCGCTTGCCATTTATAGATCAGGTTGTTTTCACCCGCGAAAAAGAGCAGATACCGTACTGGAATAAGTTTTTGCAAGGCTATTACGATGCATCAGGCATTTCCTCTGACTCTTTTGATCAGGCAGTGCAAGTGACCGGGGGTGGTGAAGCAACGCTTACCGATGCCATGCAGACCCAGGGCATTACCTTGTCAACATCTGTTGCCATATCAACGTTCTATATGGGATTTAACTGGCTTGATCCGCTCGTAGGTGGCAGTAATCCTGCTACTGCTGAGCGGGCGCGGAAGCTGAGACAGGCAATTTCGATCGCTATTGATCAAGAGGAATTCATCTCGATTTTTCAAAATGGTCGGGGCGTTGCAGCACAAGGGCCGATACCGCCGGGTATCTTTGGCTATCGCGAGGGCGCTGGGGGGATTAATCGCATCATGTACGATTGGGTCGACGGTCACGCGCAACGCAAACCCATTACCGAAGCAAAGCGATTGTTGGCCGAAGCGGGCTGGCCGAACGGGCGGGATGCCAAGACGGGTGACCCCTTGGTGATTTATCTTGATACAACGGCAACAGGAGTTGGCTCAAAAGCGCGGATGGATTGGCTGAACAAACAATTGGGCCAAATTAATGTGCAATTAGTTGTACGCAATACGGATTACAACCGGTTTCAGGAAAAAATACGCAAGGGTGCTGCGCAGCTTTTTTATTTTGGCTGGAATGCGGACTATCCTGATCCGGAAAATTTTCTTTTTCTGCTTTCGAGCCAACAATCGGCAGTACTGCACGATGGATCGAATGCCGCCAACTACAGCAACCCTGCCTATGATGCTTTATTCGCACAAATGCAGACCATGGAAAATGGCCCGCAACGCCAAGCATTGATTGATCAAATGGTGGAACAGCTACGCCATGATGCGCCGTGGATCTGGGGGTTTCATCCGAAGGATTACAGTTTGCAACATGCCTGGCTGAAAAATCGCAAGCCAGGCAAAGTGGCTTACAACACTTTGAAATACCAGCATGTGGATGCAAGCTTGCGGGCGACAAAGCGTGCCGAATGGAATCAGCCCGCGCTATGGCCGATACTGTTTTTTTTGTTAGGTGGGATAGCAGTTTTTGGACTAGTTACTCGGGCTTATGGGCGACGTGAGCAGCAAGCGGGAGCTGAATAAGACTAATGCGCTAGCGCAAGTATAAATTTTTGGAGATTATTCAGTCACCGGATTCCTGTTGCGGTACAAAGGTTTGCCATTCGCCTTCGCGCAACACAGTTAAGGGGTGAAAATTTTCCTTGTAAGCCATTTTTTTACTATTGCGAATCCAGTAGCCTAAATACAACCAGGGTAATTTTAGGCGTTGGCATTCGGCAATTTGCCAGAGAATGGCAAAGGTGCCAAAGCTGGTGTGAGAAATAGCGCAATCGTAAAAAGTATAGACGGCAGATAAGCCGTCATCGAGGATGTCGATAATGCTAACAATGCGCAAGACTCCCTCTTCACGGAATTCAATAAGACGACTATTTACGTGCGTTTGCAGTAAAAACTGCGCGTATTGTTCTCGACTATCCTGATCCATACCGCCACCCGCATGTCGTGTATTTTGATAGCGCTGATAGAGCTGGTAATGCTCTTCGCGAAAGGCGAGCTCACAATCCTGCGCAGTGAGTTCTGAATGGTGAGCGAATGCACGGCGCTGGCTACGACTAGGCGTAAATTGCGTGACATCCAGGCGAACCGGCTGACAAGCAGCGCACAGATCACATCGTGGCCGATAGGTAAACATGCCGCTACGCCGAAAACCAGCCCGCACGAGCTCGCTGTAGGTTCTGTTGTCGATCAGATTGACCGGTGTGGCTACTTGTGAGCGAGCAGAACGATCCGGCAGGTAAGAGCAGCTATAGGGTGTGGTTGTATAGAACTGCAATAAAGGGAAGGCAGGTAAATCGCGTAGATGGGTCATCGGGCCCTCTTGAAGTCATCATCGATAGCCAAAACCGGCCACGGGCCGGGAGCAGGGCCTGAACTGGTCAATATCGCCAGCGCAGCGACAAAATCGCTGCGGGGAATCAGGCAAGCACCGAGAGAGGTGAGGTGATTGGTTTCCATCTGGCAATCAATTATGCCGAATTCTTGCTGTTTGAGGTAAGCGCATAAATGAACGAGCGCAATTTTTGATGCATCACGCACCTGACTAAACATCGATTCGCCATAAAAAACCCGCCCGATTGCGATACCGTAAAGTCCGCCGACTAACTCGCCATCGACCCATGTTTCGACACTATGAGCATAGCCTAGGTGATGCAATTTTTCATAGGCTGCAATCATTTCAGAGTTGATCCATGTTCCATCCTGTCCATATCGAGGCTTACGCGCGCAGGCTAATATCGTGTCAGAAAAAGCGGTATCAAAGCGTACGCTATAAGCTGAGTTACGGAGTGTTTTGGCCAGAGAGCGTGATAACTTTACTTCCCCTGGAAAGAGCACCATACGTGGGTCAGGACTCCACCACAGTATGGGTTCGCCAGACGAATACCAGGGAAAAATTCCTTGCGCATAGGCAGCAAGTAAGCGTCGCGGCGAAAGATCGCCACCTGCGGCGAGAAGGCCGTTGGGGCCGGTTGGCTCAGCGAGGGCCGAGCTAACCGGCGGGAAAACAATCTTAGCTGACAGCCAAGGAATCATCGGCTGCAAAGGGTGAAAAAGCTGCTCGAATTAGATTTTTTGGCGAGTTTTAAATTGTTGTTATAGCGACTTATGTGAGCCGTCGCAGAGCGCACCGTTTTTGCTGTGTTTACAACCACAAAAGTAAACTGTCGCATTTTCACTGGCAGTATATTTCAGTGGTGAAAACGACGATCCTTTATGGCTGCCATCACAGAAAGGCTGGCTTTTGGATTTTCCGCAGGAGCACCAGTAGTAATCCTTGTCGACCTCAATAGCAACAGCGAAGGGCGATTTTGCAGCAATTTCAGGGTTGGTCATGATAATTCCTTAAAGTCGCGAGGTTGGAATTGCAGCTGGCATTGCAGGAGAGACATTTGAGCAGCTGATTACTCAGGATTGACACGCCGTGCGCCGTTAAATCGCTGTATCCAATAGTTGTCGCTCAAACTATCAACACGAACTCGCTCGCCAGTCCGTGGGGCATGCACAAACTGGTCGTTGCCCAGATAAATTCCGACATGTGAAAAGGCATGACGCATTGTATTAAAGAAAACCAGATCGCCAGGTTTGAGGTCAGCAGAAAGAACAGGCTGTCCAGTTTTGCTCTGCTCAAGTGCGCTACGGGGAAGAATCAGGCCAAGCCCGGTGCGAAATACGTGGCGAACAAAACCAGAACAGTCAAACCCGGATTCAGGTGTATTGCCTCCAAAACGATAAGGTATGCCGAGCAGATTCACTGCTTTATCAATGACGTCTTGAGCGGTTGCTGTTGCGCGGTCGATGAATGACACCCGCAGTAGTGGTGGAATGACGATGGGCTCAGCAGCATGTAGCGTTGGGGAAAGCAGCAAACCAAGAGCTAAAAAAGCACCTGCTTTCTTGAAGAAAGTTCTATTCATTTTTTAACTATAACGTTCATCTTGTGATCTGTAAACCCGCATGAGGGTACAGCACTATCCAGAATAGATATTGTTGCACCGCAGACTTTGGTTAGAGTTTGCTTGCCCGTATTTGAAAAATGGGACATGACTTTTGATTAAACTCACCAAAACAGTTTGACGTCATGTGCATTTTAGGTAGAATGTACC
>DATCQI010000031.1:0-14538 GCA_036569545.1 Rugosibacter sp.
TTGCGTGACGCGGGCATCCCGGCGCTGTATCGGGTGCAAACGGGCGGCAAGGTGCGCATGAGCACGGTGGCCGCCGCGCACGAAGGGCTGGGCGTGGATTGCTATGCGTGGTCGTCTTCGCCCTTGCGGCGCTATGCTGACCTGGTCAATCAGTGGCAATTGATCACCTGGCTGCGCAACGAGCCGCCTTCTTTTGCACCGCAATCAACCGAGCTGTTTGCCGCCTTGCGTGATTTTGAGCTGACTTACGCAACGTATGCGGAATTTCAGCGCCACATGGAGCGCTACTGGTGTTTGCGTTATCTGGCGCAGACAGAGACGTGCACGCTGGAAGCCGTGGTGATCAAGGAGTCCCTGGTGCGGGTGATGGATTTGCCCTTGGTGCTGCGCGTAGCCTCCTTGCCTGATCTGATGCTGGCACCGCGTGGCGCGCGGGTGCGCGTCGCGGTGGAAGGCATTGACCTCCTGGCCGCAGAAATTCGCGTGCGGTTTGTTGAGGTGCTGGCAGGGGAGATTGTGGAAGTGAATGTCGTAGAGCCGGATCAAGAAGAGGGCAGTGAGCTTGATGCGGCAGCAGCTGAAGTTGCAACCGGGTTACCAGCTGAGGCTTCACGCGAGGTTGCAATCGATACCGTATCTTCAGTCGATGAGGATGCGGCATCGGAAGGGTAGAATCTGCCGCCATGCCCGCCCCTGCGTTGCCTTTATCGACTGCCATGACTGCTTCCCGGCGCAACCTCACATGGGCGTTGGGTATCTCGCTTTTGGTGCATGCCGTGCTGCTCGCGGTGCACTTTACGCCGCCGGATTGGCCGCAAAAAGTCACCGAGCAAGCGCTGGATGTGATTCTGGTCAACAGCAAAAGTAGCCACAAACCAGACAAGGCCCAGGCGCGCGCGCAAACCAATCTGGATGGCGGTGGCTTAACGATTGATGATCGTCGCGCCAAAACGCCGTTGCCGCCATCATTGCAAACCAAGCAGGGTGACGATTTAATTCAGACGCAACGGCGCGTCGCGCAGCTCGAGGCGCAGACGCAGCAAATATTGACGCAATTAACCAGCCGTCAACCCAATCGCCCCGTCGTGCACCAACAGTCGGCGCCGCAGCTGCCTGTGCCGACAGCGGAACCTGCTGTATCTGGTACTGATTTAGCCAACCGGGCATTGGCTATTGCGCGTATCGAAGGCGAAATTTCGCAGCGCATGGAGGCATACAACCAGCGCCCACGTAAAAAATTTATCGGCGCACGGGTGGAAGAATATCGTTTCGCCCAGTATGTTGAAGACTGGCGACAGAAAGTCGAACGTATAGGAAACCTGAATTACCCTGCCGTTGCACGAGGCCAGATGTACGGCAGTCTGGTTCTGACGGTGGTAATCAAAAGCAATGGCGAATTGGATCGCGTGGAAATCAATCGGTCTTCAGGGCAAAAAGTGCTGGATCAAGCCGCCGTGCGTATTGTCAAAATGGCTGCGCCCTACGCGATTTTTCCGGACTCGATCCGGCGTGATACAGATATCATCGAAATTACGCGAACATGGTCGTTTACTCGTCAGGATGAATTGCATGCCAACTAAAATTTACCCGGAGCGTTACGCCGTATTCGGCCACCCCGTGAGCCACAGCCTGTCGCCAAAAATCCATGCGCTGTTCGCGGCGCAAACCGCACAAGACATGACGTACGCAGCGATTTGCGCGCCGCTGGATGGTTTTGCAGGTGCCGTGCATGGGTTTATCGAGGCTGACGGAGGAGTAGCTAAAGGGGCGAATGTCACTGTGCCGTTCAAGCTGGAGGCTTTTCGCCGGGCCGATGTGCTAACGTCGCGCGCTGCGGCAGCGGGCGCGGTGAATACCTTGAGCTTTACTGCTGACGGCATGCACGGTGATAATACCGATGGCGCCGGATTGGTACGCGATTTAACGGCTAATTTAGGTGTGTCGCTGGCCGGACTGCGTATTCTGGTGCTGGGTGCAGGTGGTGCGGCGCAGGGGGTAATTCTGCCACTAAGAGAGCAAAATCCGGCGGAACTGTTCATTGCCAACCGTACGGCGGACAAGGCGCAAAAATTAGCGGCTGTTTTTGGCGTTACTGGTGGGGGTTTTGACGAGTTGAATCAGCACACCTTTGATCTGGTCATCAATGCCACCTCGGCTGGGCTCTCGGGCGCCGTGTTGCCAGCGCCGAGTTTTTTGCCCAATGCTTTGGCGTATGAAATGGTCTATGGCCTTCAGACAGCCTTCATGCAGGCCGCACGCGCAGCCGGTGCGCGCGTGGCCGATGGTCTGGGCATGCTGGTCGAGCAAGCCGCAGAAGCCTTCTTTGTCTGGCGTGGTGTGCGGCCTGAAACCGCGCCTGTATTGGCGGCGCTACGTGCCGAATTATCTGCCAATTTGTCGCGGGTTGCGCAGGGATGAGGCCTGCTCCGCACTGGTTAAAAGTTGGCCTTGCGTGGATGATCGGTTTATTTCTGGTGTGGCAGTTCTGGTATATGGGCTGGGTCGTTTGGTGGAAATGGGTAGACCCTGGCACGACGAGTTTTCAAAGCCAGCAGTTGTCGGTGTTGCGTAAAAAAAATCCGCAGGCTGAACTTCGCCGCCAATGGGTGCCTTACGAAAAAATTTCCATTCAGTTAAAGCGCGCGGTGGTGGCGTCTGAAGATGATGGGTTTATTGATCACGAAGGTTTTGATTGGGAAGGCATGCAAAAAGCCATCCAGAAAAACCAGAAAAAAGGACGCGTGGTGGCGGGTGGCTCAACCATCACGCAGCAACTGGCTAAAAACCTGCTGCTCTCGCCCAATAAATCAGTACTCAGGAAAGGCGAAGAAGCCATCATTACGCTGTGGCTTGAGTTGCTGTGGGATAAGCAGCGCATTCTGGAGGTGTATCTCAACGAGGTAGAGTGGGGCGAGGGCATTTTTGGGGCAGAGGCTGCTGCGCGACATTATTTCGGCATTTCTGCCAGTCAGTTGAGTGCGGTGCAGGCTGCGCGTCTGGCGGTGATGCTGCCAGCGCCTCGGCGGTTTGAAAAAAATCCGTATTCTGCTTATCTCAGCTACCGTACCCAGCGCATTCTGCTGCGCATGCGTTATGCTGAAGTGCCCTCTTAGTGGTCCGCCTCATGCTGCCGGCGTGAAGTTGTACCGCTACAATAGTACCCATGACTTCGTCCAACGATAACTCGACCGTGCCGGAAAACAGCACCCCGCCAGACGATACGAACCGTCTGGCCGAGGTGCAGGATAGTCTGCGTGAAGTGCAGGTGTTGCTGGCACAACAAAAGCGGGTGGAAAGCCTGGTGCATCGGCAGGATATGCCGCGCCATGAGCTGATCGAAACCATGGTGCATAAGCAGCACGTGAATGCGCTGCGTAACAAGCTCATGCAAATGTCTACCGCCGATGTGGCACGCATTCTGGAAGCGTTGCCGCAGGATGAAAGCTTGCTCGTGTGGGATCTGGTCGCGCCCGATCGCGGCGCTGAAATTCTGGATGAGCTATCCGAGGCGGTGCGCGAAACACTGGCTGCAACGGTTGCGACACAGATTTCCCGGCGCAAGCCGATCATGCTCAATGCATTTGAACTACATAATGGCCGCTTGCGGCAGATTCCTGTGGAAAGCCGTGCGGAGCTTGCCGCAACGCAGCCGATCTGGGTTGATGTTATCGCACCTTCTGCTGAAGAACGGGCATGGATCAAGGAGATTTTCGGCCTCAAACTACCGGATACCGATGACATTTCCGATCTGGAAGAATCCGCGCGGTTTTATATTGAAGAAGGTGGCGAAATCCATTTGCATTCCGACTTTTTGCTCGATAAAGAGGATGAATCGCGCAACGTGGCAGTGGCGTTTGTGCTGCATCAGAACATCCTGTTTTCGGTGCGCGATGAAGAGCTGCCAGTGTTTCGCTTGCAGCGCCTGCGCGCGCGGATTCAGCCGGGCTATGTGTCCGAGGGCAAGGATGTGTTGCTCGATTTGTATGCCGCCGATGTGGAGTATTCGGCCGATGCGTTAGAAGACGTATACGCCGCGCTGGAGGCGGTGGGCCGCAAGGTGTTAAGCACTAACGTGACGGATACGGAAGCGGCATCGATTTTGGCGGATATTGCCAAAGAAGAAGACTTGAACGGACGTATCCGGCGCAATGTGCTGGATACGCGCCGTGCGTTGTCGTTCTTGATTCGTGGCCGCTTGCTTGCGCCCAATCAGCACGAAGACGCACGGCAGATTCTGCGCGATATTGAATCGCTGGATGGCCACACGGCATTCATTTTCAACAAGATCAACTTCCTCATGGATGCGGTGGTGGGTTTTATTAACATCAACCAGAACAAGATCATCAAGATTTTTTCGGTGGCCTCGGTCGCATTGTTGCCGCCAACCTTGATTGCCAGCATCTATGGCATGAACTTTAAATTCATGCCGGAACTGGACTGGACTTACGGTTATTTATATGCCGTCGCGCTGATGGTGATTTCCGTCGCGGTGCCTTTTGCCGTGTTTCGGAAAAAGGGCTGGTTGCGCTAAAAAAAACGCGGCAGCGGCGTCTTGCCAACGCCGACTTTTCCCGGAGCGTAATTTATGCCGCGATTTGCGCGAAGGCTTTTTCCGCTGCCGCGAGCGTTGCGGCACTATCTGCTGGTGTGTGTGCAGCCGAAACGAAGCCTGCTTCAAAGGCCGAGGGGGCAAGGTAAATACCCTGGTCGAGCATGGCGTGATAAAACTGATTAAAGGCAGCCGTATTCATGGCCATGACTTCGGCATAGGTGGTGGGCGGCGTCGCGGCAAAATACAGTCCGAACATGCCGCCAATGGCTTGCGCTGAAAAGCGTACGCCCTGGCGTTTTGCTACTGCGGTGAGGCCGTGGGTCAAGGCGCGAGTTTTATCTGCCAGCGCGGCATAAAAACCGGGGGCTTCGAGTTGTCTGAGCGTCGCCAAGCCAGCGGCCACGGAGAGTGGATTGCCCGAGAGCGTACCCGCCTGATACACGGGCCCCAGCGGGGCGATTTTTTCCATGATGTCACGGCGCCCGCCAAACGCACCCAGCGGCATGCCACCACCGATAATCTTGCCGAAGGTGGAAATATCCGGCGTGATGCCATACAGTCCTTGGGCGGAGGTGAGTCCGACCCGAAAGCCTGTCATCACTTCGTCGAAAATCAGTACTGTGCCATAGCGTGTGCACAGCTCGCGCAAGGTGGCAAGAAATTCTAGTTGTGGAGCGACCAGATTCATGTTGCCGGCGACGGGTTCGACAATCACCCCGGCGATGCGGTCCCCCTCGTTGGCGAAGATATCGTGCAGGCCTTCGACATCATTGTAATTAAGTACCAGCGTGTGGCGTGCCAGATCGGCCGGTACGCCAGCGGACGAGGGGTTGCCAAGCGTCAGCATGCCCGAGCCTGCTTTGACCAGCAGGCTGTCGCTGTGGCCGTGATAGCAGCCTTCAAATTTGATCAAGGTGTCGCGGCCGGTATGCCCGCGCGCCAGGCGAATCGCACTCATGGTAGCTTCGGTGCCCGAGGAAACCAGGCGCACCATGTCCATGCTGGGGACCAGCCGGGTCAGCAATTCGGCGAGTTCAACCTCGCCTTCCGTAGGCGCGCCGAACGATAATCCCTTGGCGGCGGCAGCCTGCACGGCGTGTACCGTTGCCGGGTCGGCATGGCCGAGAATGAGTGGCCCCCACGAGCCCACATAGTCGATATAGCTGTGGCCGTCTGCATCCCACACGCGTGAGCCCATGCCACGGGTGAAAAAAGGCGGTGTGCCGCCGACTGCGCGAAAGGCGCGAACGGGTGAATTCACTCCGCCGGGTATGGTACGCTGGGCACGCGCAAAGAGGGCTTCGTTAGCAGTCATGGCGGGGATTATGTGTTCAGGTCGGCGGTGGTGGATATTGCGGCGAGACGAAATAAATCGCCATAGGCTTGTGCGCGCGATTGAATATCCATCACGTCGAACAGATTGCTGGCTACGGCTAGCATGTCAGCGCCAGCGGCTAGCACCGCAGGTGCGTTGTCCAGGGTGATGCCGCCAATGGCGGCAATGGGCAGGTTAAAGCGCTGCCTGGCTTCTGTTAAAAGTTCTAGCGGCGCATGGGCCGCGTCGGGTTTGGTGCGCGAGGCGAAAACGCTGCCAAAGGCCAGATAGTCTGCCCCTGCCGCAGCGGCTTCTGTCGCGTGGGCCAGGTCGTTGTAGCACGAGACGCCAAGAATGCGTTGTGGCCCGAGGGCGTTGCGCGCGGCGGCAAGCGAACCACCGGGTGCATCGTCACGGCCGATATGTGCGCCATCGGCGCCGATCTCCACCGCCAGCCAGATATCGTCATTGATAATGAGCTTGGCCCCGGTTGCGCGACAAATGCGCAGCAGTTCAGCGGCTTGCGCACGGCGCAGCGGGTGTGAGGCGGTTTTGTTGCGATATTGAACGAGCGGCACGCCGCCTTTTAATGCAGCATTCACTAATGCGGAGAGCCGTGGTAACAGTGCATCGTCAAGGGTGATTGCGTAAAGGCCGGAGAGTTTCTTCATGCTTAAAAGAGTAAAAGTTAGTTTGCTTCTTGGTTATCGGGGTCATTCTCACTATTGTCATCATTATGTGACCAGAAAAGACGATCCGGGATAAATTGTCCCATACCAGGACGAAAACCTGCAGCCAGCGCTTGCCAAGTGTATTCCTGTGCGCCGGCTACGGCTTCGGGTAAATCAATACCGTGGGCCAGATGTGCGGCGATGGCAGCGGCCAGTGTGCAGCCGGAGCCATGATAGCTGCCGGACAAACGCTCCCAACGATCGGTGCGCACAACACCGTGGCTGCCATACAACGTGTTGACCACTTGTGCTGTGTCTTCGTGGGTGCCGGTAATCAGAACATATTCACAACCCGTATCAATCAACTGATGTGCACAACTGGCAAGGTCCGGGTTCTGTTGCGTGTCGTCTTGCTCTTCTTCAGGCTTTTGCACCAAGCGGCGCGCTTCCAGACTGTTGGGTGTGAGCACTGTGGTTTGCGGCAAGAGCAGCGCAATCAAGGCTTCGATCATTTCTTCATCGGCGAGCGCATCGCCTCGCCCTGAGGCAAGCACCGGGTCGAGAATGAGCGGTATATCCGGGTAATCGGCAATGATTTCGGCGATGGCTGTAATGGTTTCTACACTGCCAATCATGCCGATTTTGAATGCAGCTACTGGCATGTCTTCCAACAGTGCACGTGCTTGATCGGCAACCCAGTCGGCCTCCATGGGCAGAATCGCCTCGACCCCGGTGGTGTCTTGAACCGTGATCGCGGTGACGACACTCAATGGGTGGCAACCGAGGCTGGCCAAGGTCAAAATGTCGGCCTGCAAACCTGCCCCGCCCGTGGGGTCGGAGCCAGCGAAGGTCAAGACGATGGGAGGTGTGGCATTTTTAGGTGGCGTGGCATGCATGCATTTTTCCTGGCGTAGTTATTATTTTTGGCGCTGTATTTCGTGGATAAAACAGGGCAGATTTTGCTGGGCTCGTCGAGGCGTGTGTAGATAACAACGAAAATAACCATAGCAGGCCGCTTGAGTTAATATGCTTTTAATTTTAACTCAAGCGCGCACTATGACTACCGAACCACCGTACCGCAAAATGCTGTGTCTGATTTGTGGCTTTATCTATGATGAAAGCGAGGGCTGGCCAGATGATGGTATCCCCGCGGGAACGCGCTGGGAAGATGTACCGCCGAACTGGACGTGCCCTGATTGCAATGCGCGCAAGGATGATTTTGAGATGGTGGAAATCTGATATGCGGGTAAGTTCCCTCGCTACTTCACACAGTGCGGGCGTTCGATGGTAACGCTATGACAATGAACTCAGTGCTTGCCGGTATCACCGTCATGGTGATTGATGACTCGAACACTATCCGTAAAAGTGCAGAGATTTTTCTGGCGCAAGCGGGTGCGCGTGTTGTGCTGGCGGATGATGGATTCGATGCGCTGGCGAAGATCTGCGATTATCAGCCGGCGGTTATTTTTTGCGACATCATGATGCCGCGCCTGGATGGCTATCGAACCTGTTCGCTGATCAAAAAAAATCCACATTTTTCTGCAACGCCTGTGGTGATGCTGTCCTCGCGCGATGGATTGTTTGATCGTGCACGAGGTCAGGCGGCGGGGTCCAACGAGTATTTAACCAAGCCCTTTACCAAAGACAATCTGCTCAATGCGGTGGCTTTTTATCTCAAGGAGAAACCATGACCGGAGCGATACGAAAAATTTTAATCATTGATGATTCGCCCACCGAACAGTTTTTGTTAACTCAAATTCTCGGCGAAGGCCGGTTCGAGATTTTCACTGCAGAGAACGGCGAGGAAGGTTTTGTGCGAGCACAAGATATTCAGCCAGATTTGATTTTGATGGATGTGGTGATGCCTGGAATCAATGGCTTTCAGGCTACGCGGAAATTATCGCGAGACCCGACAACCAAAAACATTCCTATCATCATGTGTACGACGAAAAGCCAGCAAACTGACAAAATCTGGGGGTTGCGCCAAGGTGCCCTTGACTACATTACCAAGCCAATTGATGGCCCGCTGTTGCTTACCAAAATCGCGGCACTTGGAGTAACCAATGAGTGAGCAAGGTGCACCACTCAATCCAGGCGAGGCGCACGCATCGTGGCTGGATATTGAGTCAGGCACTGAAGATTTGCCCGGAGGATGTCGCTGGCTGGTTAATCTGGCCGAATCCGGCGAGGTTTTGCCACTACCCACGTTGACCTCAGTACCGTTGACTCAGCCGTGGTTTGCGGGCGTTGCCAATATTCGCGGCACGCTGTTCAGTATTGTGGATTTTTCGCTCTGGCGTGGTGGCGAGCCAACGCCACGGACAGCGCAGACGCGCTTGCTGCTGATGGGCGCGCGCGATGGGTTGCATAGCGCATTGCTGGTTCAGCGCGTATGGGGATTGCGTGCGAGAGATGACTTGCACATTGTTGACAAGGTCTTGAGTCCGTTGCTGGACGGCGTTGCCGAGACACCCGCTTGGCAGGGGCCATGCTTGCAAGATGCATCTACTGATGCTTGCTGGACATGCCTTGATATTCCTGCATTGCTCGCCACGCCGAATTTTCTGGATGTTGCGCGGTAAGTTTGGTACGGAACGGATAATTATTGCCAATGACATCTAATGTGAGTGCTTTATCCAATAAATCACGCAAGTCTGTAGCTGCCAAGGCCAGCTCACCGATAGCGCAGGCATTGAGTCGGCTGGCGCTGGATACGCAATTTCGTATTCTAGGCATGCTGTTTGTTGCGTGTGTTTTACTCACAACAGCGTTGATGTATGTGCACATTCAAAATGGGGTGCGCAGCACGGCTTACGTCACAGTGACGAGCCACTTGCGCCCTTTGGCGGAAAAAATCCCGAAGGCTGCGCAAAACGCATTACGGGGGGAAGCGGACGGATTTGCTGAACTTAATGTAACGCGTCAAGAATTCAATTTGTTGCTGGATCGTTTGAGTAAAGGGGGGGAAGTCGACGGGGTCCGAGTGCCGTTGACGCGTGGTGTTTCTGGCACCTCGTTGGCTGCCTTGCGCCAGCGCTGGCATGAGTTTGATGCTCTGATCGCAACGCTGCTGGGCCAGCAAAAAACCATGCTGTTGATGGGTGACTTGCTCACAGATTCGCTTGCGCACGGGCCTGCAATGCTTACCGAAGCCGAAGCACTCGGCGGACGTTTGCCAGTGTTGATCGGACACATTGTGTACTCCCTCGCGCGGTGGCCGCTGGCGGCAGATTTCGACGAAAATGCATTAGCCGATTTAAGCGTTGAAATAAAAGCTGCGGGGGCGTTAGCGCCGGGCGGGAGCGTCCTGTCAAGTCAGTTAGATTTGTTGCAAATACGCAGCAGTCTGTTGCCCAATGACCTCAAACCATTGCGTGAGGCCCGCTTGGCCGGTATGAAAATCAAGCAGCAGGCCGGGTCATTGGCCGCATCGGTCGATGAATTGATTTTCGCTTACCAATATCAATACACTACTCCCAAACTCATGATATTGGCTGCGGCCGTGTCGGGTTCGCTGGCGCTACTGGCTTTGTTGTTGATGGTCAGGCTTTATCAACGGGATAGTGCGCGTCGTCGTGTTGAGGCGGACCGCAAGCGGCGTATTGCAGAAGCCGAGCAGGAGCAAATGCAAAACGCTATTTTGCTGTTGCTCAATGAAATGAGCGATTTGGCAGATGGTGATTTGACTGTACGTACAACGGTTAATGAAGACATGACCGGTGCGATTGCTGACTCGGTGAATTTCGCTATTGAAGAGCTGGCTGTTTTGGTGCGTCGAATCAACGATGCTTCTGAGCGAGTGACACGTACAACCGGTGTGGCACAGAATATTTCCAGCGAACTGCTGGATGCAACCGATGCGCAAGCGAGCGAAATTCGGCATGCCAGCGCGGTGGTGCTGGCAACCGTGCATTCGATGGAGGGTGTATTGTTCTCCGCCCAGGAGTCGGCTAATGTCGCCCGTGTATCGGTTGCGGTTGCAAAAAAAGGTGCGCAGGCCGTGGCGGATTCAATTACCGGCATGAACGACATACGTGGCCAGATACAAGAGACCGCCAAGCGGATCAAACGGCTGGGTGAATCATCTCAGGAGATTAGCGAGATCGTTGAACTCATTTCGGATATTACCGAGCAGACCAACGTGTTGGCTTTGAATGCTGCGATTCAGGCAGCATCCGCAGGGGAAGCCGGACGCGGCTTTTCCGTTGTAGCCGAAGAGGTGCAGCGGTTGGCTGAACGCTCGGGCGAAGCGACCAAGCAAATTTCTGCATTGGTCAAGACGATTCAGACGGATACTCACGATGCGGTGGCTGCCATGGAATATTCAACGCAAGGCGTGGTTGCGGGTGCACGGTTATCTGACGCAGCCGGCCAGTCACTGGCAGAAATTTCTACTGTTTCGCAAGATCTTGCAAAACGAGTTGAGGCCATTGCCTTGGCAACCCAATCACAAGCAAAAAGTGCAACGCAGGTCGCAACATCGATGCAGCATATTCTCGAAATTACCGATCAAACCACCACGCGCACACAGCAAACTGCGTTGGCGGTATCCGAATTAGCGCAATTGGCAACTGAACTGAAGGGCTCGGTTGCCGGGTTCAAGGTATAGGTAAACACACATGGCCATGGCATTAGATATCGGACCGCTTTCCTGGGTGAAAGGCGAAATTGATCTGGCGCTCGATCTGACCAAGACCGAGCTCGCTGCTTATGTAACGCATCCGGAAGACTCGCTTTTAAAGAAAGCCTTTGCCAGCCTGCATCAGGCGCATGGGGCATTGGCTATTGTCGGACTGGACGGCATCACTGAATTTTCACGAGCCATTGAACAATTACTGCAGGCGGTCAATGACCAGAAGGTGGCTGATCCTTCGGCGGCTGTGAGAGTGATTCAAGAAGGTATTGCGGTATTAAGCCTGTATCTTGATGAGCTGATGGCAGGCGGCGCGCATCAATCGCTAAAACTGTTTCCCGGCTATCGCGCATTGGTCATGCAGCAGGGCTTGCCAGAGCCCGCCCCCAGCGAGTTTTTTTCCCCTGATCTGACACAGCGCCCCCCGCGGCGGGAACGCGAACCTGAGCCGTTGACAGGTGAGCCCTTGGCATTACGCTTGCGTGCTGCGCGCATGGGGTTTGAACGGGGCTTGCTGAAATGGATCAAGAATGACGCGAAAGGGGTCAGCGAAATGAAAGCCTCGCTGACCCTGATCGAACTCACACGCACGACGCCTGCCTCGCGTGCCTATTGGTGGGTTTCGCTCGGTGTGCTGGATGCTCTTGGTGCGGAGGGCTTGCCGGATGTGGTCGAGGCCAGACATTTTTTATTGCGCCTTGCCTCGCAAATCAAAAAACTGGTTGAGGGTGTGAATGAAGTGCCCGCGCCTTTCTTGCGCGAAGCACTGTATTTGGCTGCCACAGCAACCAAAGGCCATGCTGCATTAGCGGTGGTGCAGGCCGCTTATCGGCTGGAAAGCCTGATACCCGCCGCGCCTATAACCGTCGGTAGACGAGACGAGCATATCCATCGTTTGCGTGAATTGGTTGCCGCTGCACAGCAAGACTGGGCTCAGCTATGTGATGGGGCAATTGCTGGGCTGCTACCGTTTCATGAGCATGTCACGTGGCTGGCCGATGAGGCGGCGGCAACGCATGAGTTTTCTTATGTGCAACTGACGGCTGCGATCTGCGAGCAGGCGGATTTATTGCGCCGTAATCCAATGCGGCATAACGATGTGCTGGCTATGGAAATGACCAGCGCATTACGCTTGGCAGAGTCCGCCCTGGATCATTTTTCTTTGCTTGGGAATGACTTTGCCGAGCAGGTCAATGTGGTAGTTGCTCGGCTGTCAAAGGCCGCTTCTGGTGAAGTACTGGAGGCGCCCGATACCGCATTGGTTGATGCCATACCGCAACGCGCTCCAGGGCGGTTGTTGCTTGAATCTGTCGCCAATGAAATCCATTTCAATTTGGGCGTCATTGAGCAGGTGCTGGATAGTTTCTTCCGCGATCCTGCACGGAAAGATCAGTTGAATGAGCTACAGACTCCGCTGAAACAGGTTAAAGATGCGTTAGTTGCGCTGGACGAAACCCGAGCTATTGCCGTGCTTGATGAATGTGCCGCTACGTTTGAACAGTTTGCCAGGCCAGATTTTATTCCTCCGCGAGAAGATTTTGATCGGGTCGCGCAAAAGCTGTTGTCGATCGGGTTTTTTGTTGGCCAGCTCGCGGTGGGGCCCGCTAATCCAGAATCTTTTTTTGGTACGGCAACCGAGGATGTTGGGACAGAAGACAGTGCAAAAACTACTCCTGAAAGTTATATACCATCGGATGCTGAAGCCGATGCACTCGATGCGGAACTGCGCAATATCTTCACTGAAGAGGCGCGTGAAATACTCGTCACTTTTTCTACCTATTTGCCCCAGTTGCACGCTGCGCCAGATGATAAAGAGTGCCTGGTGATTTTACGGCGTGGCTTTCACACGCTAAAAGGCAGCGGCCGCATGGTGGGCCTGCATAATCTGGGCGAAGCGGCCTGGTCGGTTGAGCAAGTGATGAATCGATGGCTGGACGAAGCGCGTGCTGTCACGCCGGACTTGCTCGCCATGCTCGACGAGGCAGTCAATGTATTTCAGCAATGGATTAACTCGCAGGGTTTAAATGCGAGTGCACCGCAGGGGGTGAGCGAACTGTTGCAGCGCTGTGCAGTACTTGGCGAAGTGGCACAAGAAAGCGTACTGGACAGCGTATCACCAGCGCCGACTTTTGCTGTGCCGGCCAGTCCGATGGCGCCTAGTGCTGACATATCAGAAAAAAATGCGGAACCCGTATCCTCCATGGTGTCTCTGCCATCAGCAGAAACAGCGGAACCGATAGCAGAAATCACGGCACAAACCGCCTTGCCACGGGCCGCCGAATCGGCTGAGGTATTTGCTTTTCCTGAGTTGCCCCCCGTGCGTGTGGGAACGATCGATGTATCGCCCGCACTGTATAGCTTGTATCTGAACGAAGCACGCGGATATTCCGCCACACTGCAAGCGCAGCTGGGCCAGGAAACCGTGCCTCGTCCGGAGGTGATTCGCGCTGCGCACACGCTGGCAAGCATTTCAGCAGCCACCGGCTTTTTACCTGTCCATCATTTGGCACATGCGCTGGAAAATGCACTTATGCGTTTTGAGCAACTTGCCATCCCGCCGAGTGATACGCAACGCTTTGTGTTTGCACGATGTGCCGGTGCGCTCGCTGGCATGCTGGGGGCGGTGGCAGAGCGCCGCATGCCGGGAGAAGAGAGTGCGCTGGCCGCTACGCTTAATGCCATGACGCCGACGCTCAAGGGGCAGGATGCTCCAGGCACTGAGCCATCAGCTGTAGTGCAGGTGATGAACGAGACGCAAACTCATCCGCAGGCTCAGCGAAGCGAAGAGGAAATAGATAGTCATCTGCTGGCTATTTTTCTTGATGAGAGCACTGACCTCATGCGTGAAATTGGTGAGCATTTGCGCGCCTGGCGTGCGGCTCCAGGTGATGTTGATGTGACGCACGCACTGGCGCGCGCGCTACACACTTTGAAAGGCAGCGCGCGCATGGCCGGGGCTATGGCATGTGGCGATTTGCTGCATACGATGGAAACGCGCATCGAAGACGCGCTGATAAAAAAACACGTATCGCCGGATATTATTGACGGGCTGGAAGTCTCTTTGGATCATGCGGCGAGTTTGCTGGATGGGTTGCGTCATGACGGGCTGGCCAAGGCGGCTGACTTTACGTCGGATTTTTCGTCTGATGACAGTGGACAGGCTGCCGTACTCAATGAAGAAGTGATGGCGCCATTCGGCGTGCCACAAGCCGCACTCGCTGCCAACGGCAACCAGTCTGTGTTGCGCGTACGCGCTGATCTGGTCGATCAATGGGTGAACGATGCGGGAGAAATTTCCATTGCACGCACGCGTATCGAAAGCGAGCTGCGCGAGATTAAAGCGACATTGCTGGATCTCACTGAAAGC
>DATCQI010000032.1:0-5127 GCA_036569545.1 Rugosibacter sp.
CGAGGTAGGCTCTGCGACACCAATCGCGTAGGAAATCTGCACCAAGCATTTGTCCGCCAAACCGGCGGCTACAATGTTCTTGGCAACGTAACGGCCAGCGTAAGCAGCAGAACGATCGACCTTTGACGGATCCTTTCCGGAAAATGCACCGCCGCCGTGCGGAGCGGCGCCGCCATAGGTGTCCACAATAATCTTACGGCCCGTCAAACCGCAATCGCCCTGTGGCCCGCCAATTACAAAACGACCTGTGGGATTCACCAGATATTTAATTTCGCCCTTGATCAATTCTTTAGGCAGCATCGGCTTGATGATTTCTTCTATCACCGCTTCACGAATCTGCGGCAACTCGATATCCGGCGCATGCTGAGTGGACAGCACCACGGTATCGATCGAATGCGCGCGGCCGTTTTCATAGCGAATGGTTACTTGCGATTTTGCGTCTGGACGCAACCAGGGCAAGCGGCCATCACGGCGCAAGTGTGACTGCCGTTCCACCAGACGATGCGCTAAATAAATCGGCAGTGGCATCAGCGAAGGTGTTTCGTTGCACGCATAGCCAAACATCAAGCCTTGATCGCCCGCGCCTTGATTGAGATCATCATCATAGGCTTTATTTACACCCTGGGCGATGTCGGGCGACTGCTTGTCATAGGCCACCAGCACAGCACAGCCCTTGTAATCAATACCGGATTCGGTATTGTCGTAGCCGATGCGCTTTAACGTTTCGCGTGCAACGTGGATGTAATCGACATTGGCTTTGGTCGTAATCTCACCGGCCAACACAACCAATCCTGTATTGCATAAGGTTTCAGCCGCGACGCGGGAGTGGGGGTCTTGCGCCAAAATGGCATCAAGAATGGCGTCTGAAATCTGGTCGGCGACTTTATCGGGATGACCTTCGGAAACGGATTCTGACGTGAAAAAATAAGCCTGACTCATGTGTTTGCTCCTAAAAAATGCCCCGCGATGCTGGCGAGGCAGGCTCCTGGGGCATGAGCAAGCGACGCTTTAGCGAAATTTATTTTCCAGCCCAAGCTTTTTATGCTCAGACTTTCTCCGCTTCACAAGTTGTCATTTAACTCAGCGGAAGTTGTCATTGTAATCTAGTCCGCTGTCAACGGTGTACCGGGATAATTCATCCTGTACGGCGGTATAAAACATCATGGTCAGATAATTCGCCGATAATTCGCCTTGAATACTTATTCGTTATCGCTCACCCTATCACCACCGATATGTCTTTACTGTTCCGTCTTTGTGCTTATCTCCCCCTACCGCTCTTGCATAATTTGGGTGCGCTGCTCGGTTGGCTCACTTGGGCTTTATCGCCCACCTACCGTCGCAACCTGGCTCAAAATCTTGCCTTGGCGGGGCTGACTTCTGTCAAGCGCGCAGCTATTGGCGAGGCTGGCAAAGGCTTTTTAGAGCTCCCCAAAATCTGGCTGCGCCCGCAAGATGAAGTCGTCAGCCGCATTGCCAAGGTGGCCGGCTGGGAACTGGTAGAAACGGCCGCGAACATCGGCAAAGGCGTTTTATTTTTAACACCGCATTTGGGTTGTTTTGAAATTACCGCGCAATACATCGCCGCGCGCAAACCGCTAACCGTGATGTTTCGGCAACCCAAACAAGCCTGGCTAGAACCTCTGATGCGCCAAGGTAGGGGCAGCAACTTCAATCTTGCGGCGGCGGATATGTCCGGTGTGCGGCGCTTATTGAAAGCCTTGAAACAAGGTGAGCTAGTGGGCATGCTGCCCGATCAGGTGCCAGGCGTGGGCGAGGGCGTTTGGGCGCCATTTTTTGGTCGTCCTGCTTACACCATCACACTTGCTGCACGGTTGGCAGAAACCGGCGCGACGGTAATACTCACCTATGCTGAGCGCCTGCCGTATGGCGCGGGTTATCACTTGTATTTTCTGCCCCTATCGCAATCCTTGGCGGGCGATATTGCTGCGCGGGCAGCACAAATCAATGCCGAGATCGAAGGCTTGATTCGGCAGTGTCCAGAGCAATATTTGTGGGGTTACAACCGCTATAAGGTTCCGCCTGGAGTCAGTCGCCCATGACACATCTGTTACTGGCGATAATGTGGCTTCTTCACTGGTTGCCATTGCCCGTGCTCTCCCGCCTGGGGCGCGGGTTAGGCTGGCTGTTTTACTTTTTTGTGCGCGAGCGACGACACATCACGCTAACTAATCTGGGGCTGTGTTTTCCTCACCTGTCAACCGCTGAAAAGTCGGCGCTGGCGAGACGGCACTTTGCCTATTTCGGACGCAACATGTTGGAGCTTGGGCTGTGGTGGTGGGCTTCTGCCGCCCGTATTCGCCGCCTGGTCAAGATCACGCATGGTGAACGTTTAGCGGCCTGTCATGGTCGGCCTGTCATTTTGTTTGCACCACATTTTGTGGGCCTGGATGCTGGCTGGATACGACTGGCCATGGATCACGCCATGGTGACAATTTATGCACGAGCGAAAAATCGCACCTTTGATGCCGCCTTGCATCGCGGACGTTTACGATTTGGCAAAACCACGCTTTTTTCACGCCAAGAGGGGGTCAAGTTGGTCATTCGGCCGATACGCGATGGACGACCTTTTTACTATCTGCCCGATATGGATTACGGTGCCAAAGATGCCGTGTTCGTGCCTTTTTTTGGTGTACCCGCCGCCACCATTACCGGCCTGTCACGGCTGGCAAAACTCACCGGCGCAACGGTCATTCCGATCATCACACGGATGGTGGGAAACCACTATGAAATAGAAATCGGCGAGCCATGGCAAAACTTCCCGACGGATGACCCAGTTGCAGATACGCGGCGCATGAACGCGTTTCTGGAAACTGAAATCCTGCGCTCACCCGCGCAATATTACTGGCTGCACAAACGCTTCAAAACCCGCCCGCCAGGCGAGGTAGGGTTTTATGGCTCACCTCGAAATTAACTCAAGCACATTTGCTTAGCCTGCTCAATTCCACCGATTACGCAACACTATCTCGACTACCATCTATCTCATGAAAATTCGCTTTACCAAAATGCAGGGTACAGGCAACGACTTTGTCGTGCTGGATAGCATCCGGCAAACGCTTGGTTTAACTACGCCGCAGATACGATTCATCGCTGATCGCCATTTTGGTATTGGCTGCGACCAAATTCTGGTGGTTGAAAAAGCTACCCGGCCCGATGTCGATTTTCGTTATCGCATTTTCAATGCTGATGGTGGCGAGGTGGAACAATGCGGCAACGGCGCGCGATGCTTTGTGCGCTTTGTGCACGAACAGGGTTTAACTACTAAACGGCAAATTCGTGTTGAAACCCTGTCGGGCATTATTTCTCCGCAACTCGAAGCCACGGGGGAGGTGACTGTCGATATGGGTCAGCCACGTTTTTTGCCTGCGGAAATTCCTTTTGCTAGTGAGAGTGATGCCATCGTGCAAACGCTTGTTGCAGGCGGCACATCGGTCGATATCAGTGTCATCTCGATGGGCAACCCGCATGCAGTACAGGTGGTGACTGACGTTGATACTGCGCCGGTAGCCGAACTAGGGCCGTTGATTGAATCCCACCCGCGCTTTCCAAAGCGGGTGAATGCCGGCTTTATGCAAGTGCTGGATGCACACACGGTACGCTTGCGCGTGCATGAGCGGGGCACAGGCGAAACTCTGGCCTGCGGCACAGGCGCTTGCGCTGCTGTCGTTGCGGGCATACGCCGCCAACTGCTGGCTTCCCCCGTGCGCGTCATCACGCGCGGGGGAGAATTAAAGATCGCCTGGAATGGCAGCGATTCTGTTCTATTAACTGGCCCCGCGACTACTGTTTTTACTGGTGAAATTGATCTACCTGAGGACTCTAAATAAATGAACAACGAAATCAACGCTGAAGAAGTTGCGCACTATTTGCATAACCATCCTGAGTTTTTTGATGCGTATACCGACGTATTAGCACTCATGACCCTGCCCGATCCGCATACCGGACGCGCCATTTCCATCACCGAAAAACAACTATTCACGCTACGCGACAAAGTGCGCACACTGGAAGCCAAGCTCGCCGAACTCATCACCTTTGGCAATGAAAATGATGCCATCTCCAGCAAGGTGCATGACCTTGCCGTAGCGTTGATTGCCGCACAGGACGAAGCTACGCTGGTGCGCGCAATTTACTCTTATCTGGGAGGTGCGTTCGCTGTGCCCCACGTTGCCTTGCGCATATGGAATCTGCCCAGTAGCTTATTAGAAGCAGGAACAGAGACTACCCAAGCCTTTGCTGTAAATTTAAAACTGCCGCTTTGCGGACCAGCTCCCGAGCAGGAATCCGTCACCTGGTTTGGCGAAGCTGCTGCGCATTTGCGGTCTATGGCGCAAGTGCCGCTACGCGATAGGCAGGGTGCCTGTTTTGGTCTGCTGGTGATGGCCAGCGAAGAAGCTCACCGCTTTTACCCCACGCTGGGCACGCTGTATCTGGAGCGCATTGGCGAGATGGTCGCAACTGCGCTACAGCGAGTCTTGGGCGATACACCTTCTGACTAGCCAGAAAAAAATAATGGCGGATGAAATGCATCCCATCGCTGAACAGTTTTTGTCCGAGCTCGCCATTCAACGGCGTGCCAGCCGGCATACACTGGATGCCTATCGCCGTGATCTTTTTCGCCTCCAGCAGCTCGCACTCGAAGCCACGACGGATATCCCGCCAAGCATCACTCTGGCCAAACTCACTACTGCACAATTGCGGCGCGGCCTGATGCAATTGCACGCGCAGAATCTTGCCCCGCGTTCCATTGCGCGAACACTCTCGGCGTGGCGCAGTTTTTATGCCTGGCTTCTCCGACGCGGTGCAATTACACACAACCCGGCAGAGTCGCTCAAAGCACCCAAGCGCCCCAGCATCCTGCCTAAAGCGCTTGGCACAGACCAAATAGCCGCGCTGCTTGATGCCGAACCCGGCGATGATCTGGAAGTGCGCGACGCAGCGATGTTTGAGCTTTTTTATTCCTCCGGGCTGCGTCTGGCCGAACTGGTCAGCCTGGATTGGCCGGGTGGATTGGATCTGACAGCCGGCGAAGTTACCGTCACCGGCAAACGGCAAAAAACCCGTACCATACCCGTCGGCAGACAGGCCCAAGCAGCGCTTGCAGCGTGGGTA
>DATCQI010000033.1:0-9911 GCA_036569545.1 Rugosibacter sp.
GTGTGCCTGAATGTCGGCTGCATTCCTTCCAAAGCCCTGCTGCATGTGACGCAGGTAATGGATGAGGCTGCGCACGCGAGCACGCTTGGCGTCGAGTTTGCACAACCCAAAGTGGATATTGATCGCCTGCGTGCACACAAAGCAGGCGTGGTGAGCAAACTCACCACCGGCTTGGCGGGCATGGCCAAAATGCGCAAGGTAGATGTCGTGCGCGGAACGGGACGTTTTCTGGACGCCTTCCACATGCAAGTTTCCACCACTGCCGGTAGCGGGAGTGAAGTTACGGGCGAGACGCTTGTCATCCAGTTCAAGCAATGCATCATCGCGGCCGGCAGCTCGTCCATCCATTTGCCGTTTATTCCCGCTTCACCGACAGACCCGCGCATCGTTGATTCCACCGGTGCGCTCGAATTACCCTTCACACCAAAAAGAATGCTGGTGATTGGTGGCGGCATCATTGGGCTGGAAATGGCAACGGTATATGCCACCCTGGGCACCAAGGTGGATGTAGTTGAAATGCAAGAGACCTTGATGCAAGGGCCGGATCGCGACCTCGTCGCGGTGTGGGAAAAACAGAACGCCAGTCGCTTTGACCGCATCATGCTTAAAACAAAAACCGTCTCGGTCGAACCACACGCAGACAGCTTGGTCGTTACCTTCTCGGGCAAAGATGCCCCTAAAGAACGGCAACACTATGATCTCATTCTGCAAGCCGCCGGCCGCACGCCCAATGGCAAAAAAATTGATGCGGCCAACGCGGGCGTCACCGTGACAGACCGTGGCTTTATTCCGGTCGATAAGCAGATGCGTACCAATGTACCGCATATTTTCGCGATTGGCGATATCGTCGGCCAGCCCATGCTCGCTCACAAGGCCGTGCATGAAGCGCATGTCGCCGCAGAAGTTGCCGCTGGAATGAAGAGCTATTTTGATGCCAGCGTGATTCCTTCGGTAGCCTACACGCATCCTGAAGTCGCCTGGGTTGGCGTGGGCGAAGACGAAGCCAAAGAAAGCGGCCGCAAAGTCACCGTGGCCAAGTTTCCGTGGGCGGCCTCAGGCCGCGCGATTGCCAATGGGGCGGAATACGGCTTCACCAAACTGTTGTTCGACGCAGAAACCCACCGCGTGATTGGCGGCAGCATCGTCGGGCCCAATGCGGGTGACATGATTGGCGAAGTGGCACTGGCCATCGAGATGGGTGCGGACGCAACAGACATTGGCAAAACCATACACCCGCATCCCACATTGGGCGAGAGCATTGGCATGGCGGCAGAAATCGCGCATGGCAGCTGCACTGATTTGCCGCCACCACGTAAACGATGAGAGCACGCTGAGCAAACAATGCACACCATGACCCAATATGAAATGAAACAGGCCGTGGCGCGCGCAGCACGCGATTTTGTCGCGGCGCATTTGCCCGCCGGGGCGATCCTCGGCGTAGGCACTGGCTCCACCGCCAATTGCTTCATTGATGAGATCGCCGTACTTAAAAGCCATCTCGGTGGCACCGTGGCCAGTTCCGAAGCCACGCGCCAGCGACTCGAAGGCCATGGCATTCGCGTACTCGATTTAAATGATGTCGAACACATCGGCATTTATGTCGATGGTGCCGATGAAATTGATGGCAGCCTTTGCATGATCAAGGGCGGTGGTGGCGCGCTCACGCGCGAAAAAATTGTCGCGGCGGTGGCGGATACGTTTGTTTGCATCTGCGACACCTCAAAGCGCGTAACCACCCTGGGGCGGTTCCCGCTGCCGGTGGAAGTCATCCCGATGGCGCGTGCCCATGTAGCGCGACAACTGAGCCAGTTAGGCGGCACGCCCAAGCTGCGGGAAGGCTTCATTACCGATAATGGCAATCTGATACTCGATGTGCTTGGCCTGCACATCAACCAGCCCGCCACGCTGGAAAGCCGGATTGACGGTATTGCCGGTGTTGTCAGCAATGGTCTCTTCGCCCGTCGGGGTGCTGATGTGTTGCTGCTTGCCACGCCCAGTACGGTTGAAGTGGTGAAACGATAGACTATCGCTAAAATTTAGTGGACAATGATTCCACTAAAAAAATAGACTGGGAAAACCAAGCTGAAACAATTCCTTCACAGTTCTTGCGTATAGTGAAAATAAAATCCAGGGTGGCCACATGAGTCAACAACAACATATTCTCAAAAAATTTGATACCGATCTTGAAGATCTGCGTAGCCGCGTCCTGGCTATGGGTGGCTTGGTAGAGCAACAATTCCTGCGTGCCATGGAAGGACTGGAAAGTGGCGATCTGACAGCACTTGAGCAGATCATTACAGATGATCATCTGGTTAACCGGCATGAGGTGGAGCTTGATGAAGCCTGCACGCACATCATTGCCCGACTGCAACCCACAGCGGTTGATCTGCGCATGGTCATGACGGTGGTAAAGATCATCACCGACCTTGAACGCATTGGTGATGAGGCCAAGAAAATTGCCAAAATGGCACGCTCATTACACTCGGATAATCTCCGCTCTGTGCCTCATATTGAGTTACGCTCTACCGCCAATATTGCTGTGGCCATGCTCAGAAAATCTCTCGATGCCTTTGCCCGCGTGGATGAGACGGTATCCTATGATGTTGCACGCCAGGATCGCGAAGTGGATGCCAGCTTCAAAGCCACCATGCGCCAGCTCATTACCTTCATGATGGAAGACCCGCGCACCATTTCCAGCTCGCTGGATTTGCTGTTTGTCGCCCGTGCCATTGAGCGTATTGGCGATCACGCCAAGAACATTGCCGAATACGTCGTGTATATGGTCAAAGGCCGCGACGTTCGCCATATCGGGCTGGAAGCGCTGGAAAAAGAGCTCGCCAAGTAAAAAATCTCAATCAAACAAGCGGCGTTGAATAATCAACGCCGCTTGTTTGATTCATAATTCGTTACAGGATGCAAAAGTCGGCGCTGGCAAGACGGCGCGACGCAAAGCCTATGCTGCCGGTGGCACATACCCGCTGACTTGATCCGCGCCATCGCCAAAGAAATGCTTTTGCACTTGTTCGACCAGGTATTTGCGATGTTGCGGGTCAGCCAGGCTCAAGCGGTTTTCATTGATGATCATGGTTTGCAACTTGATCCACGCCTGCCAGGCTTCTTTGGATACGCTCTCATACAGTTTTTTGCCCAGTTCTCCCGGCATCGGGGGGAAATCCATACCTTCGGCTTCTTTGCCGAGCTTGATGCAGTTAACCATCCGTGTCATACCGTTTCCTTTAAAGTATCGTTGCTTTGAATGAAGCTGTTTTGCGAGTTTACTCCGAGATTCGCAGTCAGCTGCACCGTTAAAATATCAGAGCGTCTTCACCAGAATCTTTGAGCGGCGTTGCAGGTTATAAACCTCACGCCGCGCAGCGGGCAACGCATCCACGCTGGACTCGACAAAACCGCGCTCGATAAACCAGTGCGCAGTACGCGTGGTCAGCACAAAAATCTGTTTTAACTTCATCTTTTTGGCGCGCGCCTCAATATAGAGGCGCAATTGATCGCCATACCCGCTCCGTTGAAAATCAGGCATCACGGCAACGCAAGCCAGCTCGGCCGATTTTGCATCGGCAAAAGGATAGAGCGCCGCACAACCAACCACCACGCCATCATGCTCCACCAGTGAAAACCGGCTGACTTCCATTTCCAGCCGTTCACGGCCACGCTTGACCAATGTGCCATCCGCCTCAAGCGGCTCGATCAACTGCAGAATCGCGCCCACATCATCAATCGTGGCATCGCGCAAACGCGCCAGCGGTGCCTGCGTCATCACCGTGCCTACGCCATCGCGGGTAAAGAATTCCATCAGCATCGCGCCATCGGATTGACGATCAAGAAAATGTACCCGCCCCACGCCCGCGCGACACGCCCGCACTGCACTGGGCAAAACACGGGCAATCTCTGGCGCTTGCGCCTGCAAATATTTCCCCGTAATTTTTTGCGCTTCTTCTGCCGTTAGCGCATCAATCAACGCACCTTTCACGCTCACCAAGCCGACTGCATCGCACAGATAAATCAGCTTGTCTGCTTGAATCGCCACAGCTACCGCTTCGGCCACTTCTTCCCAGGCCAGATTAAAAATCTCCCCCGTGGGGGATGCGCTAATCGGCGTAATCAGCACCACATTCTCTTGCGCCAGATCAGCCTGAATTTCTTCGGCGATCACTTTCCTCACGGCACCCGTATATTGGAAATCAATGCCATCCACCACACCCACCGGCCGCGCGGTGACAAAGTTTCCGCCCGTCACCCGCAAGAAAGCACCAGCCATCGGTGTATTGGGCAAGCCTTGCGAGAGTAGCGCTTCAATTTCAATCCGCGTTACGCCCATGGCGCGCTTCACACATTCCAGCGCTTCGCTATCGGTCACCCGCAAACCTTTATGAAACTTCGGCTCCAGGCCCCGCATGCGCATTTCAGCATCAATCTGCGGGCGCGCGCCATGCACGAGCGCCAGCCGTATGCCCATGCTGTCCAGCAGCGCAATATCATGAATAAGCGCTTGCGCCGAACCGGATTCCAGCACCTCGCCGCCAAATGCAATGACAAACGTACGCCCACGAAACGCATGAATATAGGGTGCGGCCTGACGCACCCAAGCCACTAAGCGCGCATCGGTATCGGGTTGTGCGCTACGACTATCCAATGTCATTTTTTGCCTTTCTTGCGAGGAGATTTTTTTACAGACTGACTATTTTTCTTGTGAGGAAACTCACCTGTCATCCATATTCTCCCACGACTTTCTGTTTTTGCTCATTCGCGAGTTCATTTTCCAGGCGCTCACATACCGTTTGCAGGATTTTCACACGGGCGTAATTTTTATCGTTCGACTCAACCAACGTCCATGGTGCCATCCCCGTGCTGGTGCGCTCCACCATGTCACAAGCGGCTTGCTGATATTGTGGCCATTTTTCGCGGTTGCGCCAGTCATCATCGGTGATCTTGAAGCGTTTGAATGGCGTCTCTTCACGTGCCTTAAACCGTGTGAGCTGCTCTGCCTGGCTGATCTGCAACCAAAACTTGACCACGATCGCACCCGCCGCAGATAGCTCGTGCTCAAAATCGTTAATCTCGCTATAGGCGCGCAACCAATCACGTTCAGAGCAAAAACCTTCAATCCGCTCGACCAGCACGCGGCCATACCAGGAGCGATCAAACATCGTGATGCGCCCGCAACGCGGAACGTGGCGCCAAAACCGCCATAAATAAGGTTGCGCACGTTCTTCTTCTGTTGGCGCTGCAACAGGAATGATCTGAAACTTGCGCGCATCGAGTGCGCCCGCAATGCGGCGTATCGCACCGCCCTTGCCTGCGGCATCCACGCCTTCGAACACGCAAATCAGCGAGCGCATCTTAAACCGGGGATCGCGACTTAATTCAGCCAGCCGCCTCTGCCAATGGGCGAGTTGATCTGCATAGGCTTTATCGCTCAGTTTTTTGTTGAGGTTCAGCGCCGAGAGCACACTGCGGCCATCAACGCTGGGCCGCGTCTGCGGCGCGACGGGGGTGTCCTGATTGTCGCCCGTAGCCAGTCGCTGGCGCAGCGAATCGAGCAGCACCTGGCCGACGGTCAGTGAGCGGTAGTTGTCATCCGCGCCTTCCACAATGATCCACGGCGCCCAGGCGGTGTTGGTCATGCGCAGCACATGGCCTGCGACTTCTTGCAGCTGATCGTAACTTTTCAAACGTTGCGCGCTCCCCGGCGTCACACGCCACGCCGTGTGCGGATCTTTTTCCAGCGCCTTCAACCGTTTTTTCTGCGCAGCTTTGCTGAGATGAAACCAGAACTTCAGTACCAGCGCGCCCTCATTCACCAGCATGGCTTCAAAACGGTTGATCTGGTCAATGCGCGCATCCAGATCAGTCAAGGGCAAGCTGCCTTTCAAGCGCTGCCGAATCGGATCGGAATACCACGAGCCCGCGAAAATTCCCGTCCACCCCTTGGGGGGCAGCGCGCGCCAGTAGCGCCACATGGCCGGACGATCACGCTCTTCATCGGTGGGTTCTGCAAAGGCCAGCGTCTGCAAAAAATGCGGGTCCATCCAGTCATACAGCACATTGATGGTCTCGCCTTTGCCGGAAAAATCCTGCCCGCTGACAAGAATGATGACAGGAATTTTTGCCGTCTCTTTCAGATCGAACTGCGCATCCAATAACGCAACGCGCAAATCCGGCACCAGTTTGCGCCAGGTTTTCTTGTCGATCGTGTGGCCTATTTCTGCGGATTCAAACATATGCCTCCCTGCCCTGCCTTTACAGATCGCCCCAAAGCGCCATAATCGCCGCCAGCGAGGCAACCCCTGCCGTTTCTGTGCGCAACACGCGTGGCCCCAGCCGAATGGGCTGAAAACCGGCGGTGGTGGCGGCTGATAATTCACTCTCATCAAAGCCGCCTTCCGGGCCAATCAGCAAAATGATTGGCAGGGCAGGCGCCTGCCGCTCGCGCAGCGATTGCGTTGCGCCAGGGGCACAGATAAAGCGCAATTCTGCTGCATTCTCGGCTGCCTGCCCCAGAAAACGCGGCAACTCGATAATGGGCGCAACGTCAGGCACGCGATTGCGCCCGCTCTGCTCGCAAGCAGCGATGGCGATATGGCGCCAATGCGTCAAGCGCCGTGCCGCACGCTCGCCGGAAAGACGCATCACGCTGCGCTGGGTCATGATCGGCTGAATCCGCGCGACACCGAGTTCCACCGCCTTTTGCACTACCCAGTCCATCTTGTCGCTGGCGGGCAGCGCTTGCACCAGCGTGATATGCAGCGGCGACTCGTTATCGCGCTCGTAAAACTCGGTGAGCGTCGCATACAGCACGGGTTTGGACGATTTACCTGCAGGCGAAAGCGTCGCCTGCCATTCGCCGCCCCGCCCATCGAACAGAATCGCCGTGTCACCAGCGCCGACTTTTAAAACATTCACCGCATGATGGGCAACCTCGGCAGGCAACTCGACTGTCGCGCCAAAAATTAAGGGATCAGGGCAAAAAAATCTCGATATCATGATGCTGCGATTATCCTCAATATCTGCTGTGCGTGCATGAGGTCGGCGCATTTACCCGGAAGTAGAAATCCTTTTCCGGATTGCGCGGTAAGGCCACAGCCTGTGCGTTAAAATCATTCGCCTATGTCCGCCTCCCCCCAATTCATTCATCTTCGCCTGCACAGCGAATACTCCATCAGCGACGGCATCACGCGTCTTGATGAGGCCATTGCTCGCGCGGTAGAAGACCAGCAACCCGCCTTGGCGCTAACCGATCTGGCCAACCTGTTCGGCATGGTCAAGTTTTATTCCGTCGCACGCAGCCAGGGCGTCAAACCCATTATCGGCTGTGATGTCTGGATTGATGATGAAACCGCACTCGCCACGGAAACCCGCAGCATCCCTGCGCGGCTGTTGCTGCTGGCTAAAAACCCGGCAGGCTATTTACGCCTGTGCGAGTTGCTCTCCACGGCCTATCTTGCGCCACGTCGTCATGGCCGCGCCGAGATTTCACTCACCAACATAAGCCAGGGTGATAACAGCGGCCTGATTGCGCTCTCTGGCGGACTATCGGGCGATATTGGCCAGTGGCTTGCTGCCGGCAAAACCGCCCAGGCCGAAGCCCGTGCACGCCTGTGGGCATCACTTTTCCCTGACGCTTATTACATCGAGGTGCAACGCCGCAGCGGCCAAGCGGCCTATCACAACGACAGCGACAACACCTCGGCGGAAAACCAGCTGGTTAAAGCCAGTGCAAGCCTTGCCGCACGCCTCGATTTGCCCTTGGTCGCTACCCATCCGGTTCAGTTTCTGGATAGAGATGACTACAAGGCCCACGAAGCCCGCGTGTGCATTGCCGAAGGCTATGTACTGGGCGACAAGCGTCGGCCCAAAAGTTACAGCCCGGAAAACTATTTCAAGACGCAGGCCGAAATGGTGGAATTATTCGCCGATCTGCCCGAGGCGATTGAAAACGCGGTGCACATCGCAGAACGCTGCAATCTGACGCTGGAACTAGGCAAAAGCCGCTTGCCGGACTTTCCTACACCCAATAGCGAGCCGCTGGAGGCATTTCTTGCCAGCGAATCCCACGCGGGTTTAGTGAACCGACTGGAACGGCTCTACCCCGATGCAATCCAGCGTGAAGCACAGCGCGCCACATACGTTGAGCGCCTGGATTTTGAAATCAAAACAATTATCCAGATGGGCTTTCCCGGCTACTTCCTGATCGTGGCCGACTTCATCAACTGGGCCAAGAAAAATGGCGTGCCCGTGGGGCCGGGCCGCGGTTCAGGGGCCGGCTCGCTGGTCGCTTACAGCCTCGGCATTACCGATCTTGACCCGCTGCGTTATGAGCTGCTGTTTGAGCGCTTCCTGAACCCTGAGCGCGTCTCGATGCCTGACTTTGATATCGACTTTTGTCAGGAAGGCCGCGACCGGGTTATTGATTACGTCAAGAAAAAATACGGCGCGCATGCGGTGTCGCAAATTGCGACCTTTGGCACGCTCGCCGCCAAAGCCGTGATTCGCGACGTGGGTCGCGTGCTGGATTTGGGCTTTAACTTTGTCGATCAGTTTGCCAAGCTCATCCCGAATGAACTCGGCATCAACCTCAAAGACGCGCTGGATAAAGAGCCGCTGATACGTCAGCGCATCGAGTCCGAAGAAGAAATTGCCGAGTTGTGGTCGCTGGCTATCAAACTCGAAGGCTTGACACGCAACGTCGGCATGCACGCAGGAGGCGTGTTGATTGCGCCGGGCAAGCTCACCGACTTTTGCCCGTTGTATGCCGCAGCCGGCACAGACTCTGTCATTTCGCAATTCGACAAGGACGATGTTGAAAAAGCCGGGTTGGTTAAATTTGACTTTCTGGGTTTGCGCACACTTACCATCCTTGATGAAGCCGTGCGTCTGGTGCAGGAAGTAGAAGGCGTGGCCATTGATCTGGAAACGCTGCCGCTGGATGACCGCACCACCTACGACACGATTTTCAAAAGTGCTAACACCACCTCGGTATTCCAGTTTGAATCCGGCGGCATGAAAGAAACGCTGGTGCAAGCCAAGCCTGACCGACTGGAAGATTTAATCGCGCTCAATGCCCTCTATCGCCCGGGACCGATGGATTTCATCCCCAATTTTGTGGCGCGCAAACATGGCCGCGAGCGCGTGGTATATCCGCACCCGAGCCTGGAACGCGTGTTATCCACTACCTACGGCATCATGGTGTATCAAGAGCAGGTGATGCAGACCGCGCAAGTTGTAGCAGGCTACAGCCTCGGTGGCGCAGACCTCTTGCGCCGCGCGATGGGAAAAAAGAAAAAAGAGGAAATGGACGAGCAACGCGCCGTCTTTGTTGAAGGTGCAGGAAAAAACAATATCGGCGAAGCCCAGGCGAATGAAATTTTCGACGTCATGGAAAAGTTCGCTGGTTATGGTTTTAACAAGTCCCACGCCGCCGCTTATTCGCTGGTGGCTTATCAAACCGGCTGGCTCAAGTGTCATCATCCCGCCGCATTTGCGGCGGCCACGTTGTCGTCAGAAATGGCCAACACCGACAAAATCCAGTTCTTTTTCAAAGACGCCATCGACAACGGCCTGACCTTTTTGCCGCCGGATATCAACGCCAGCGGCGTGCGCTTTCATCCCATTGACAGCAAAACCATTCGCTATGGTCTGGGTGCACTCAAAGGCACAGGCGAGGCCGCACTCACCGTGATTTTGAAAGCCCGCACCACCGACGGCCCCTTCACCGATTTGTTTGATTTTTGCCGCCGGCTCGATAAGCGCGTGGTCAACCGCCGCGTGATCGAATCGCTCATCCGTGCGGGCGCTTTTGACAGCATCGACAACCACCGCGCCAAGCTGCTCGCCTCGGTAAGCATTGCGCTGGACGCTGCCGAGCAAGCCGAGCGCAACGCCCTGCAAAGCGG
>DATCQI010000034.1:0-7098 GCA_036569545.1 Rugosibacter sp.
CGTCTGCGCCGTACAACAGCGCCAAACCACACCAGCTATGCACTGATATCGGCGGTCGTACTTTCCAGCCTATGGGCAGCCACAGGGGCTGGCGTTCATCTGCTTAATGCCGCTGCGCTGCCGCCCATTCATGAAGCGCTGGATGCTCTGCGTTACGGCGCCTGGTTCATGTTGCTCACTCTGCTCCTGCTGCCCTCTTCGACCGATCGCAGCCCGCCGCCCCAATGGCGTCCAACTCGCCTGATGTTCGTCGGCGGCACGCTCGTTTTTATCAGCTTGTTTAGCCAGAGTTTCCGACTCATTGATCCACTGTCTCTCGTTGCTGAACACACGGCACATTACGCCGGGCTGGCACTGGTCATATTTGGCATTGTGCTGGTTGAGCAGTTGTACAGAAATACAACCGAGGATTCGCGCTGGAACATCAAGCCGCTAGCCATCGGACTGGTGGCTATTTTCTTGTTTGACCTCTATTACTATTCGACAGCCGTCATGTTCAAGCAGATAGACGAAGACGCTTTTGCCATTCGCGGCTTTGCCTATGTGTTCATCATCCCGTTGGTGATTCTTACGGTTTACCGCACCCGCTCTCGTCCGCTTAACGTGACGCTATCCAAAACAGCGGTATTTCAAACCGCCACGCTCGCCTTGGTCGGGCTCTACCTTCTGGCTACTTCTGCGGCGGGTTATTACGTGCGCTATCTCGGGGGCAGCTGGGGAGGCGCTTTGCAGATGGCCGTCTTGTTTGCGGCATTGCTTTTGTTGATGCTGCTCGGGCTTTCCGGGTCAATCCGCTCACGCATCAAAGTGGTGATCGGGAAGAATTTCTTTCGTTATCGATATGACTACCGGGAAGAATGGCTCAAGTTTACCAATGCGCTGTGTTCCGAAAACAGCGTGCTGCAGCTGGGACAGCAGGTGATTCGCGGCCTGGGCGAGATGGTTGAAAGTCCGGCGGGCTCGCTGTGGACTAAAGATGCCTCGGGAAACCAGTTTGTTCAAACCGCACGCTGGAATTTTCCGCCATCGAACGTTATCGAACCCAGCAACAGCTCAATGATTACCTCACTGGATGTCACGGGATGGGTGCTCAGCCTGGAAGAGTTTCGCTCACGTCCGGGACGTTATGGCGATTTAACGCTGCCCCCATGGCTGCTTGAAATGCCCAATGCCTGGCTGGTCATCCCCCTGCGCACATCCGCTGGCATGGTGGGATTTGTTCTCCTGACCACGTCACGAACACCGATAGACCTCAACTGGGAAGTGAATGATCTGCTCAAAACGGCCGGCCGCCAGGCAGCGACTTTTCTCGCCCAGATGCAGGCTACCGAAGCCTTGCTCGAATCCCGCAAATTCGATTCATTCAATCGCATGTCCGCTTTTGTTGTACATGACCTGAAAAATATCCTGACGCAGCTATCGCTCATGGTGCGCAATGCCGAACGGCACGCGGGCAATGCTGAATTTCAGAAAGATATGCTGCTAACGGTTAATCACGCAGTCGATCGCATGCGCCAGTTGATGCTCCAGTTACGCGAAGGGGCAACGCCTGCCGACAGTTTTAGCGGCGTGAGTCTCGACGAGATTGCCCGCCGGGTGCAAAAATCAAGGGCAGATGCCTTGCCTGCGGTTGACCTCAAGATTCATGATGCCGTCTCTATCCGCGGACATGAGCAACGAATTGAGCGAGTTATCGGCCACCTGGTGCAAAATGCGCTGGATGCGACTCCTGCCAGCGGGCGAGTCTGGATGGCCGTCCGGCGTGAAGCAGGCATGGCGCAAATTGAAGTGGGCGATACCGGGCAAGGCATGTCGGCTGATTTCATTCGCGAACGTCTCTTCAAGCCCTTTCAAACAACCAAACAGGCAGGCATGGGCATAGGCGCTTATGAAAGTCGTCAATATATACAAGAATTAGGTGGGGAAATTCATGTTGAAAGCGCAGAACATGTCGGCACCCGCTTCCGCGTCAGGTTACCCTTGCTTGAAATTCAAACAACGTCTGACTTGCAGCAACCGGAGATGAAATGAGCACTGAAAAAAACTCGGAAAAATTACGCCAATTACTGGTTGTAGAAGACGATCCTGCATTGCAAAAACAAATACGCTGGTCGTTTGATCAGTACGAGGTGCTACTCGCGGGCGACCGCGAAAGCGCCCTGTCACAAATTCGTCGTTACACGCCCGCGGTAGTCACCATGGATCTGGGTTTGCCCCCCGATGCGGATTCTGTCTCGGAAGGCTTCAAGCTGCTGGAACAAATCCTGGCTATCGCCCCGGATACAAAAATAATTGTCGTCACTGGGCAGAATGAGCAGGCTAATGCTTTGCGCGCCATTGCACTGGGTGCCTATGATTTTTTCGTTAAACCGTTTGAGCCGGAAACACTTAACTTGACCGTTGAGCGGGCTTTCCGGTTTTATGATTTGCAGCAAGAAAATCGACGTCTGCAAACGATGCAGCAACCCGATGCGTTAGGTACCCTGATTACGCGCGACCCGGAAATGCTGCGCATTTGCCGCACGATAGAAAAAGTAGCGCCCACCAGTGCCACCGTCTTGCTGCTGGGAGAAAGCGGGACAGGCAAAGAGCTTCTGGCACGTGGCGTCCACAACGCGTCCCCCCGGAGTGACGCCCGATTTGTTGCAATCAATTGCGCAGCGATTCCAGAAAACCTGCTCGAAAGCGAGTTATTCGGCTATGAAAAAGGAGCCTTCTCTGGGGCAGCAAAAACTACCCCAGGAAAAATCGAGTTGGCCCACAAAGGCACGCTGATGCTGGATGAAATTGGTGACCTGCCTTTTTCCCTGCAATCCAAACTCCTGCGCTTTTTGCAAGAACGAGTCATCGAACGGGTTGGCGGGCGGCAGGAAATTCCCATTGACGTGCGCGTTGTCTGCGCCACGCACCAGGATTTAAAAACCTTGATTCTCGAAGGTCGCTTTCGAGAAGATCTTTATTATCGCTTAGCTGAAATTGTCCTCATGATCCCGCCGCTCAGGGATCGCATCGGCGACGCAGCATTGCTTGCCCATGCCCTCGTTCGCAAGTTTGCCAATGAACAAAATCGCAACTCGCTTTCATTGAGTGAAGAAGCAGTACGCGCGATATCTGCCTACTCTTGGCCTGGCAATGTGCGCGAACTTGAAAACTGTCTTAAACGCGCAACCATCATGGCAGAAGGCAACAGCTTATCGGCGCAGGATGTAGGGCTTGATCAAGTATCTGCAGAAGATGCCACGCCGCTTGATTTGCGCACAATACGCGACACCGCTGAGCGGCAAGCCATTATTGCTGCCGTCAGCCGAAGTAATGGCAATCTCGCACGGGCGGCCGATTTACTTGGCATCAGCCGCCCGACTCTGTATGATTTGATGCATAAACTCGGGCTGAAGACCTGATGGAAAATGAAAACCGCTTAAAAGTCTGGCGACACTCTTGGGCAAAACTCACCAAAAAGATTTTTTACATTGGCAACAATTCGTCGCAAAAGGAACCTGTTGATATGCACACTAAAAACTATTCTCGCTTTACTTATCTGGTGATTACCTCGGTAACACTGATCATGATGGGCTGTAGTGATGTCTCGCCAGAGAAAATGATGGCGTCAGCCAAAGACTATCTGGAAAAAGATAATCCTTCTGCGGCCATCATCCAAATCAAGAATCTACTCAGCAAAAACCCGAATTCTGCTGAAGCACGATTGTTGCTCGGTCGGGCGCTGCTTGAGAGTGGCGATCCTGTTGCCGCTGAAGTTGAATTCCGCAAAGCCCTTGAACTCAAAGCAGCGCCAGGACAAGTGGCGCCTTTGCTGGCTCGCAGTTTAATGGCGCAGGGCAAGGCCGACAAAGTCATTGAAGAACTAGCGAACACACCAACAGCCAATGCTGAAGAATTGGCTGAACTCAAAATTGCCTTGGGTCAAAACTACGCCTTGCTGGGTAATACCGACATGGCACAAAAGAGTTTCAATGAAGCCCTCGAAGCCAAGCCGGATAATATGTCGGCCCAGCTGGGGCTGGCTCGATTGCAAGCGATCAAGGGGAACTTTACCGAAGCTAACCGCATGGTCGATGCCGTTTTGAGCAAAAATCCACGCGAAGCTGATGCGTGGCATTTCAAGGGTGATCTGCAACGTGCTGCACAAAAACCTGCTGAAGCACTTCTTGCGTACCAAAAAGTGCTTGAAATCAAGCCACATATGGCATCTGTTCATGCCAATATCATCATGCTTGAACTGCAGGACAACAAGCTGGACGAAGCCAGCAAGCAATTGTTAGAGATGCAAAAAATTGCACCCAAACAACCACTCACGGTATATCTCGAAGCGGTTCTGGCTTTCAGCAAAAAAGATATTTCGAAAGCAGGCAGCGCGATAAACACCCTGTTGAAAATTCAGCCTGATAATCCCCAGGGTTTACAACTCGCTGGCGCAATCGCTTATCTGAAACACTCGGACATCCAGGCACAGGAATATCTTGGTAAAGCCCTGCAAAAAGTACCGCAGCTGGATTATGCCCGTCGTATCCTGGTCAAATCGTTTCAGCGTAGTGGCCAGCCAGCCAAAGCACTGGCCACCCTGCAACCGGTATTAACCACCAAGAATATCGCCCCCGAATGGCTCACCTTGGCAGGTGAGGTTTATATGCAAACGGGAGACACAGAACAAGCAGCCGAGTTTTTCAGCAAGGCCGCACAAATCAACCCCCAGAACAATCGTGCCAAAACCGCGCTAGCTCTCACTCAAATGCAGCTAGGGCACACTGAGCAAGCCTTTGCCGATCTGCAACACATTGCAGAGACTGACACTGGCACAACAGCCGATATGGCATTAATCGCTTCGGCGATGCGCCAGAAAAATTTTGATGGCGCTCTCTCATTCATTGCCAATCTGGAGAAAAAGCAAGCCAGCTCACCACTAGTACATAACCTGCGCGGTCAAGCGCTGCTGGGCAAAAAAGACATCAAGGGCGCACGCCAGAGCTTTGAAAAAGCCTTGGCAATTAATGCAACCTATCTTCCTGCTGTCACTAATCTTGTCGCATTGGACTTGGCTGACAACAAACTGGATCAAGCCCGTCAGCGCTATGAAACCGTATTGGCAAAAGACCCGAAAAACGTGCCTGCCATGCTTGCTTTAGCTCAGTTAAAAGCACGCACAGGGGCCAGCCTGGATGACGTCTCCAGTTTGATAAAAAAAGCCATTACTGCCGACCCCAGCAATCCGGCACCACGTTATGCGCTTATCAGCCTGTTGATAGGCTCAAAAGACAAGGATAAAGCGCGCGCAGCAACCGAAGAGGCCTTGGCTGCATTTCCTGAAAACCCCGAAATACTCGAAGTGGCGGGACGTGTTTACCAGATATCCGGAGATACCAACCAGGCACTTGCCACCTACAACAAACTTGCCAATCTATTGCCTAACAACCCACAACCTTACTTACGCATCGCTGAAATTCAATTAGCCGCAAAAAATAAACAAGCAGCTCGCGATAGTTTGGAAAAAGGACTTGAAAAACAACCTGAATCACTCTTGTTAAAGCGCGCACAGATCATGTTGGATATGGCCGAGGGTCGTTTTACTGAAGCACTCGCCACAGCACAGGCCATAAAGAAAGCACAACCCAAGGAGCCTTTCGGCTACATTCTTGCAGGCGACATCCATCTTGCTAAAAAAGATGGAAAAGAAGCTGCCGCAGCCTATCGTGAGGGCCTCCAAAATGCACCCACAGGGGATTTGGCCGGACGGCTTTATTTAGTCCAGTTACAGAATGGTCAAATTGCTGAAGCCGCCAGCACGGCCAACAACTGGATCAAGACTCATCCCAAGGATCAAGGCTTTCGCATGTTTGTTGCCGACATTGCAAATAAGCGCAAAGACTACGCAACTGCTGCCAGCCACTACCGTGCCGTTCTGGCAGTCGCGCCAAAAGATCCGGTCGTGCTGAACAATCTGGCCTGGTCGCTAGGACAAATGCAAGATCCTAAAGCAATCACCTATGCGGAAGAAGCCAACAAACTGGCGCCCAATCAACCGGCGATCATGGAAACCCTGGGCACACTGTATGTCACCCAGGGCAAGCTTGCCCCAGGGGTGGAACTTCTCGCAAAAGCAGTTTCGCTTGCACCGCAAAACCCAGACATTCGCTTGAGTTACGCCAAAGCCCTCATCAAGGCAGGCAAGAAAACCGAAGCCAAACAAGCCCTGGATGTGCTAGCCAAACTGGGCGAAAAATTTCCAGCGCATGCTGAAGTTGTCGAACTGAGTAAGGGTCTGTAACCCCACACAATGAACGTAGCAAAACCCTCTGCCAGAGCTTATTTTCAGCATCTAACCACCTCCTTGGTGGCGGGTTGTCTACTATTCACCGCATCACCAGCGCCGACTTTTGCGGCACAAGAAAAAACGGCTGAAAGATGGCGCGCTTTACGCGAAGAAGCACTCGCCTTTGAACATGGTGAAGGCGTGCCAAAGAATTCGGAAAAGGCCATTGCCCTTTACTGCCAGGGCGCCAAGGCCGGTGACCCTGAAGCACGTTACAGTCTCGGCTGGATGTACATGAATGGTCGAGGCGTGCCGCGCAACGACGGCTTGGCAGCGTATTTTTTCAAATTGGCCGCAGATCAAGGACATGAACCATCCCGGAAAATGTTGCCGTTTGTCGGTAAACCAGTCACTGAAACACCTGAATGCCTACGCGAAAAAATTGCTTTCAATGACCCAGGCAATATGGCTGAGTGGGTCTTTACCAATGAAAAACAACGCCGCCTGGCCGGGCTCATCAGCCGTCTTGCGCCTGAATACGGTATCTCACCGCAATTCGCCTATGCGGTCGCTCGCACCGAATCCAATTTAAACTCTAACGCCCTGTCGGCAAAAAATGCACAGGGACTCATGCAACTCATCCCTGATACCTCCGCCCGGTTCAACGTTAAAAAACCTTTTGACCCTGAACAAAACATACGTGGCGGCCTGTCTTATCTGCGCTGGCTTTTGGCTTATTTCAAGGGTGATGTCGCCCTTGTCGCAGCTGCTTACAATGCCGGTGAAGGCGCAGTTAACCATTACCTGGGCATTCCGCCCTATGCGGAAACCCG
>DATCQI010000035.1:0-3850 GCA_036569545.1 Rugosibacter sp.
GCGGGTGACGAAAGTATCGCCGCGCCAGTTGCAGCGACCAATACCTATATTCGAGGTGCCTTGGGCTGGCGCATGGTGGGACATCATGCCTCGCCTGCGCCGCCAGACAGCCAGCACGAAGTGCCGAAAATATTGCATTGAATGGCTGTGAATTTACCGCATGGGACGGTTAACAGGAATTCAAGAAAGCCCGGTTGATAAATTTAAATTCTTTAGAACCCACCACCAGCTCACCTTGTTTTCAAGCCGCGTGCTGGTTACGTGGTGCGCATCTGCAGACTCTCTGGCCTTTGCTCATCAAAGGCCCGCTGCCACCCTATCGTCGGCAACGCTGGGATACGCCGGATGGCGATTTCATTGATCTGGACTGGGTGGAAGGTGTGCCCGGTCAGCCTTGTGTCGTGTTGTTCCATGGGTTGGAGGGCAGCTCAAGCAGCCCTTATGCACGCGGCCTGATGCGTGCCATACATGCGAGGGGCTGGCATGGAGTCGTGGTGCATTTTCGCGGCTGCTCTGGCGAGCCCAATGGTTTGCCACGCGCGTATCACTCGGGGGATGCCGCAGAGATCGACTGGATTTTGCGACGGATACATGCACTGCATTGGCCAGCACTGTTCGCGACTGGCGTTTCGCTTGGCGGCAATGCCCTGCTCAAATGGCTGGCAGAAAATGCGTCCGAAGTATCTCGCCTGCTTAACGCCGCTGCCACCGTGAGTGCACCGGTGGATTTAGCGGCGGCAGAAAATGAACTTGCACGGGGACTCAAGCGGGGCTATGCCCGTTATTTTTTGCGTAGCCTGGTGCCCAAAGCGCTTGAAAAAGCAGCGCGATTTCCTGGCCTGGTCGATGTCGCTGCCATCAAGCGCAGCCGCACGCTGCGTGAATTTGACGAAGCGGTCACCGCACCGCTGCATGGTTTTCGAGATGCCGCGGATTATTACGCCCGTGCAAGCGCCGGGCCATTGTTGCACATGATCAATACGCCCACGCTGCTGCTGCATGCCTTGGATGATCCGTTTTTGCCCTTCAGTGTCATGCCCACCACGAAGAATTTGCCTCAAGAGGTGACGCCGGATTTTCTTGCACAAGGCGGCCACGTGGGGTTTGTGCAAGGGACGTGGCCAGGCAACATGGCGTGGCTGCCGCAACGCCTGCTGGCTTATTTTGATCGTTACACTGCATATAACCTGCGCATGCCATAATTTGAGCTTCCCTCTACCGGAATTTATTCAAGATGAAAAACCCTGCCCCCGAAATTTTCAAAGCCTATGACATTCGCGGCATCGTCGATAAAACGCTGACGGTAGAGACTGTGCGCCTGATCGGCCAGGCGCTGGGCAGCGAAGCTAGCGACCATGGCATCGCGGCCATTGCCGTCGGTCGGGATGGCCGCCTCTCGGGCCCTGCACTGTTGGCAGCGCTGGCCGACGGCATTACACAGGCAGGCGTCGATGTTATCGATATTGGTTGCGTGCCCACGCCTGTGAGTTATTTTGCCACGCATGAATTGGGCACCAGCAGTTGCGTTTCGGTTACCGGCAGCCACAATCCGCCCGATTACAACGGCCTGAAAATGGTGCTGGCTGGGCAAACGCTGTATGGCGAAATGATTCAGGATCTGCGCCGCCGTATCGCCAGCGCCGACTTTGCCCACGGCACTGGAGGCCGTGGCACCATACGCCAGGCGGATGTACGCACCGCCTATCTCGACCGCATTGTCGGTGATATCAAGCTTGCACGGCCGATGAAAATCGTGATCGACAGCGGCAATGGTGTAGCTGGGGCGATTGCGCCAGAGCTCTTTCGCCGTCTTGGTTGCGAAGTGATCGAGTTGTTTTGCGAAGTGGATGGCCACTTTCCCAACCACCATCCGGATCCGTCCAAGCCGGAAAATTTGCGGGATGTACAGCGCGTGTTGCGCGAAACGGATGCCGAACTCGGCTTGGCGTTTGATGGCGATGGCGACCGCCTCGGTGTGGTTGCCAAAGACGGCGAAATTATTTTTCCTGATCGTCAATTGATGCTGTTTGCGGCTGACGTGCTGACGCGCAACCCCGGCGCACAAATTATTTATGATGTGAAATGTTCGCGCTGGGTAGCTGAATCTATTCGTTTCCAAGGCGGCAAGCCCTTGATGTGGAACACCGGCCACGCGCTGATCAAAACCAAGCTGCAAGAGACCGGTGCGCCACTGGCAGGGGAGATGAGCGGTCACATGTTTTTCAAAGAGCGCTGGTATGGCTTTGACGATGGCTTGTATGCCGGCGCACGCCTGCTCGAAATTGTCTCGCGCTGGAAGGATGCCAACTGGCCACTAAAACATTTACCCAATGCGCTATCTACGCCCGAGCTTAATATCAAGATGAATGAGGGTGAGCCGCATGCGTTGGTCGCCAAGCTGCAAAAAAGCGGGCAATTTCCCACTGCGCGCGAGCTGATTACTATTGATGGCGTGCGTGCCGAATATGCCGATGGCTTTGGCTTGGTGCGGGCCTCCAATACCACGCCGGTGGTGGTACTGCGCTTTGAAGCGGATACGAAAAAAGCGTTGAAGCGCATCCAGAAAGAATTCAAAGATGCACTAGAAGCTGCCTGGCCAGAAATTAATACGAACTTTGTTAGCGGCCATTGAAGCGGAAATGGTGCGGTAATTATCCCGGAGATCTGCACCGGGATAATTTGGTTGCAGTGCTTATTTACTTTCGATCCAGTTTTTAATCGAGACTAATGCGGCAGGTAGCGCTGCAGCATTAGTTCCGCCGGCTTGCGCCATATCCGCGCGACCACCACCTTTGCCGCCTACTTGAGCGGCAACAAAGTTCACCAGCTCGCCGGCTTTGAAGCGGCTGGTCAAATCAGGCGTTACACCAGCGATGAGGCTCACTTTGCCCTCGCTCACGGCGGCGAGCAAAATCACGGCGGACTTCAACTTGTCTTTCAGCTTATCCATGGTTTCACGCAGGGCGTTTACATCCGCTATATCCAACGTGGCGGCCAGTACGCACACACCATTAATCTCGACGGCTTGTGCGGCCAGATCACCGCCCTGGTGCGCGGCGAGTTTCGAGGTCAGGCGGGCGACTTCCTTTTCCAGTTGCTTCACATGGTTCAGCATCTGCACTACGCGTTCAGCTATTTCTGGTAACGGTGCCTTGATTTCAGCGGCTACGGTTTCGAGCAAGAATTGATCAGCTTGCATTTGCGCGAGAGCCACATCACCGCACACGGCTTCGATGCGGCGCACGCCGGCGGCGACGCCGGTTTCCAGCGTGATCTTGAACAGGCCGATGTCGCCCGTGCGCGCCACATGCGTGCCGCCGCAGAGCTCGCGGCTGCACCCGATATCCAGCACGCGCACTTCGTCGCCATATTTCTCGCCGAACAGCATCATGGCCCCGGTTTTTTTCGCTTCTTCCAGCGGCAGTACGCGCGCTTGGGTCGCGGCATTGGCGAGAATTTCCGCATTTACTTGTTGTTCGATGTGCGCAATATCCGCGCTGCTCAAGGGCTGGGTGTGAGCGAAGTCAAAACGGGTTTTGCTGGCATCCACTTGCGAGCCTTTTTGTTGCACGTGTGGGCCGAGCCGGTCGCGCAGGGCCTTGTGCAGCAGGTGCGTGGCCGAGTGATGACGCGCCGTGCGCGCACGCGCTGCAACGTCCACATTTGCCGTCATGCCAGCGCCGACTTTTAGCGTGCCGGTGGTGACAACACCATGATGACCGAACACATCGGCCTGAATTTTTTGCGTATCTTCCACACTGAAAATCGCCCCGCCGCCATGCAGTTCGCCCCGGTCACCCGTCTGGCCGCCGGATTCGGCGTAGAACGGCGTGCGGTCCAGCACCACCAC
>DATCQI010000036.1:0-3238 GCA_036569545.1 Rugosibacter sp.
AACTGGCGCATCGCCGCTGACTCCGCGTCAGAATTCAACCATGTCTTCATGCATAAAGATGACTTTTTGCTCAAGTATTGGAAGCAACCGCTGCCACTCGTTGAAATGCCGAAAGGCGATAACCCTTACGAAGGTTATATTCCACTTGAAGGGCCGGGACCTAAAGGGTTTAAAGACGTTTTCCGGGAGGTTATTCCTGTATTTGAATACAAAATTGAATGCGAAGGCGAAGTGGGTTATGTCCGCTCGGCCTTCAATCCTCAAACAGAGCAAGGCAGTATTCCTTTCGGGGAAATGGTAGCAACGCTCGTGCTCCCGTGCGGATTAGGTCTCGGCCCTTGGGGTGCTGAACCAGGATCTTTAAAAGCCGAGTACATGCACTATGAATGGTATGTTCCGATCGACGAAACACATCACCGCTACATCATGGCGTGGGGCAAGAAGGTGTCTTCCGAGGGGGAGGCGCTCAAGGCTGAACATGACGTGAGAACACGATGGTCTTACTTTGAATATGAGGGTTTTAATAAAAGTGATGTACTTGCCAATGAAGGCACGCAACGTGCTTACTCTGAAGCTGGCTACGCGTTTGGCGAAAAAGAAAACCTTTCCCGTATTGACGGCTATTGCTTGATGTGGCGTCGTATGGCCGCAAAACATAATCGCGGCAGACAGATTCGTTACGGCGGAAAAAAATAGTCGGTAAAATACGCAAGACCCTGTTACCGGCCCAGCGATGATGTCGCTGGGCCGGTTTCTTTAATTTTAAGGTAGAGACAAAATGAGTTGGGAGGCAATCTGTCTGGTTAGTGCATTACCGGTTAATGAGATTCAAGAGTTTGTGACAAGCCACGGCTCACCCGTCATTGTTGTGCGCAATACTTTAGATGAAATCAAGGTTTATCAAGGCTTGTGCCCTCATCAAAGACGCTCCCTGGTTGATGGCTACCTGAGCAATAACCAGCTTACCTGTGCTGCACATATGTGGCAATTTGATTTGCAGAATGGGAAGGGAATCAACGGAACGGACTACAATCTTGCTAGTTACCCTATTAAAACTGATGGGGATCAACTACTGATTGAGGCTTTTTCAGTTGAAGTTAATAGTCTGTGGTGATTTTTAATAATTCGCCTCAGTACATACGAAAAATCACCCTGTCCTTACTTCATCGCCTGATAAAACCGATGTAGTTAGAAATAATTCCGTTGCTTAATTTTTCACTTACGCTCAGTACCTGAAACCCTTATGGCTCAATACGTTTTCACCATGAATCGCGTCGGCAAGATCGTGCCACCCAAACGGCAGATTCTCAAGGACATCTCTCTTTCATTTTTTCCTGGCGCCAAGATTGGCCTACTGGGCCTGAATGGCTCTGGCAAATCAACTGTGCTTAAAATCATGGCAGGCATTGATAAAGATATCATCGGCGAAGCCACGCCCATGCCGAATCTTAACATCGGCTATTTGCCGCAAGAACCACAGCTGGACCCGAACAAAACCGTACGCGAAGAAGTTGAATCAGGCATGGGCGAAGTGATGGCCGCGCAAGCCAAGCTCGAAGCTATTTATGCCGCCTACGCCGAGCCGGATGCCGACTTTGACAAACTGGCTGAAGAACAGGCGCGGCTTGAAGCCATCCTCGCAACCTCTGGCAGCGATACCCAGCACCAGCTGGATCTGGCCGCCGACGCACTACGCCTGCCGCCATGGGATGCCACAATCGATAAGCTTTCCGGTGGAGAAAAACGCCGCGTGGCGTTGTGCAAACTGTTGCTCTCGCGCCCCGACATGCTGCTGCTGGATGAGCCGACTAACCACCTGGATGCAGAATCGGTTGAATGGCTGGAGCAATTCCTCACGCGCTTTCCTGGCACCGTGGTAGCGGTAACCCATGACCGCTACTTTTTAGATAATGCCGCCGAATGGATACTCGAGCTTGATCGTGGCCATGGGATTCCATGGAAGGGAAATTATTCCTCCTGGCTGGAGCAAAAAGAGGCACGGCTGGAAACCGAATCCAAGCAGCAGGACGCCCGTATGAAGGCCATGAAAGAAGAGCTCGAATGGGTGCGCAGCAACCCCAAGGCGCGCCAAGCCAAAAGCAAATCGCGTCTCGCACGCTTTAATGAGCTCTCCAACGAGGAATACCAGAAGCGCAACGAAACCCATGAAATCTTCATCCCCGTCGCCGAGCGACTGGGCGACAAGGTGATCGAATTTCACAATGTCAGCAAAGGCTTTGGTGACCGACTGCTGATTGATAACCTTTCATTCACCGTGCCTGCCGGCGCGATTGTCGGCATCATCGGCCCCAATGGCGCAGGTAAATCGACTCTGTTCAAAATGATTACTGGTCAGGACAAGCCCGATACCGGCGACGTGGTTATCGGCCCCACGGTGAAAATTTCCTATGTCGACCAAAGTCGCGATTGTCTCGATGGCACAAAAACCGTGTTTGATGAACTCGCTGATGGTGCCGATATCCTGACCATTGGCAAAGTCGAGCTGCCCAGTCGTGCCTATATCGGCCGCTTCAATTTCAAGGGCGGCGATCAGCAAAAGCTGGTTGGCAATCTCTCCGGCGGCGAGCGCGGGCGGCTACATCTGGCCAAGACCCTGATGACTGGCGGAAATGTATTGCTGCTCGATGAACCCTCCAACGATCTGGACGTGGAAACCCTGCGCGCGCTAGAAGACGCGCTGCTTGAATTTGCCGGCTGCGCTTTAGTCATCAGTCACGACCGCTGGTTTTTAGATCGTATCTGCACCCATATCCTGGCCGCAGAAGGTGAATCGCAGTGGAGCTTTTTCACTGGCAATTACCAGGAATATGAAGATGACAAGAAGAAACGCCTGGGTGAAGAAGGTGCCAAGCCCAAACGGATACGCTACAAGCCAGTCACGCGATGAAATACGCTATCCAGTTTTCTGATAGAAGTTTGGCCCTCCCTACGCGAGGGGAATTGGGGGCCTTTTTGATAGTTACTCGTATGGTTTTTAAAAGTATATAGTTGCAACTTGGCTTAAACCTCAGCTGTACTGTTGCAGCAAAAGAAACAAAAATATTCAGGAGCAGAATGACGCAAACAAACACCCCGCAAGATTCGGTTTTTCGCATGCTTTTCGAAACAATGGGCGACCCTTGTTTTCTATGTAAAAAAAATGGTCTCATCGTGGATTGCAATCGGGCCGCATGGCAACTACTCGGCTATCCGGACAAACAGGCCCTGATCGGTCGCG
>DATCQI010000037.1:0-19470 GCA_036569545.1 Rugosibacter sp.
GGCTGGCATCAGGTGCTGGTGTTCTGCCGCACCAAGCATGGTGCCGACGCCTTGTCCAAAAAGCTCGACCAATCGGGCATCCGCTCCGCTGCTTTGCATGGCAACAAATCGCAAAATGCGCGCACCCGCGCGCTGGCCGACTTCAAATCCGGCAAGATTGCCGCGCTGGTCGCCACCGACATCGCTGCTCGCGGTATCGACATTGACAGCCTGCCACGCGTGGTGAATTTCGAACTGCCGCATGTGCCGGAAGACTACATCCACCGCATTGGTCGCACCGGCCGCGCCGGGTCAAGCGGCGAGGCTTTGTCGCTGGTCAGCATTGATGAGCGCATTCAACTGCGCGACATCGAGCGGCTGCTCAAGCGCGAGCTGGATACATCAATCCTGCCAGGGTTTGAGCCGCAACAAACGCGCCCTTCCCCCGCACCTTCGACCCGCTCGCCGGGGCATAAACCTGCCTCATCGAATAATCGTCCAGGCCGTTCAGCGACGAATCGGGGTACCGGCGGTGGCGCAGGCAAAGACGCAAACGAGCGCAACTACGGCCCGCGTAAACCTCGGGTTAGCGGCAGTCGCGACGCGCGCCCTGCACAGCGGGCACGCTGATCAATAGTCTATCTGCGGCCTATCCGCGCCGACTGAAATCACGCACCTGTGAAAAAAGTCGGCGCTGGTGATACGGCGTTCAACTGCACAAATTTCACGATTTAACCCGCTTTCATCATCATGTCCGCCGTTTCACTTAACGGAAATCACCGTCGTGCCGTGATTATCGGCGGCGGACCGGCGGGCTTGATGGCTGCCGAAGTCTTGGCGCAAGCGGGGGTGCAGGTTGATCTGTTTGACGCCATGCCTTCTGTCGGCCGCAAGTTGTTACTGGCAGGCAAAGGCGGGCTGAATATTACCCACGCGGAAGCCTTCGAGGCTTTTCTGTCGCGCTATGGCGCGCGTGCCCCGGTTATGCGCCCACTGCTGGAAGCCTTGCCTCCACTCGCTTTGCGCGAGTGGGTTCAGGCACTGGGTATTGAGACATTCGTTGGCTCGTCCGGCCGGGTATTCCCTGCGGATATGAAAGCCGGCCCGCTGTTGCGTCACTGGCTGCATCGCTTGCGCGCAACTGGTGTAAGGTTTCATATGCGCCATCGCTGGCTGGGGTGGACGGATAGCGGCGCACTGCATTTTTCAACGCCACAGGGTGACGTCGATTTTGAGGCAGATGCCATTGTGCTCGCTTTAGGGGGTGGCAGTTGGTCTCGCCTGGGGTCGGATGGCGCGTGGGTGCCTCTGTTAGAGCAACTGAATGTCCCAATTTCTCCCTTGCGCCCCGCAAACTGCGGCTTTGATGTCGCCACTGGATGGAGTGACCATTTGCGCCGCCGCTTTGCCGGCCAGCCGCTCAAAACCATCGCGCTGCAATTTACCGATGCCACAGGGCAAACGCACCGCCACAAAGGCGAACTGATGCTCTCTGATACCGGGCTTGAAGGCAGTCTGATCTATACCCATTCCGCCCTTTTGCGGGACACGATTGCAGCGCAAGGCGCGCTTACTATCGCACTGGATTTGGCGCCCGATAAATCCCTGGCGCGTGTGTCAGACGAAGTCGCCCATCCGCGCGGTGCGCGCTCGTTAGCAAGTCACCTGCAAAGCCGGGCGGGCATCAAGGGGATAAAGGCTGCTTTGCTGCATGAAGTCTTGCCCGCAGAAACCCTGGCCGATCCTCTGCTTCTCGCGCAGGCCATCAAGGCACTGCCAATCACTCTAGTTGCGCCACGCCCCATGGATGAGGCCATTAGCAGCGCGGGCGGCGTGCTGTTTGACGACATCGACTCACACCTTATGCTGCGCCCCCTGCCCGGCGTATTTTGCGCAGGCGAAATGCTCGACTGGGAAGCACCCACGGGCGGCTATTTATTGACTGCTTGTTTCGCCAGCGGTCGGGTTGCCGGGCTGGGCGCGCTGGCTTGGCTAACTGCTAATTCATCACCCTGAGTTGACAACCCGCTTAAAAATTATGTTTTAATATAATATCTAAATATAATTTATAAATAAGGGAGGCCTTATGGCATCAGACACCGCAGTATCTACAACTCATATCAAACCGTTCTGGCCCCCGCTGCTCGCTGGCACAGCCCTCGGCCTGGTTCTGTTACTGACTTTTTTTCTAACGGGCCACGGCTTGGGGGCTACGGGCGCAACTACCCGATTTGCTGCCTGGCTAGGAGTTTCTGTTGCTCCTGAAGCTACCCAAGCCAATGCTTATCTAGGCCCCATGGCCACAGAGGGCAATCCGCTGTCCGCATGGATTGTCTGGCAGCTTATCGGCGTAGCTATCGGTGCCCTGGTTTCCGCTTTCTTTGCTGGCCGATTACGCGTGCAGTTTGATGGTGCGCGACGATTAGGCACCAAAAAACGTTTTGTTACCGCATTGCTGGGTGGCACCGCGGCAGGCTTTGGGGCGAGGGTATCAGCGGGTTGCACTAGCGGATTAGGGCTTTCAGGTGCGGCAACCTTGAGCATTTCAGCCTTCGTTTTTCTCGGGCTCTTTTTTCTAACCGGGCTGATTGTTAGCCGCATCATTCGAGGGGTATGACATGGCACTATTGACTAGCTCCATCATTTTCAGTGGCCTGCTGTGCGGCTTCCTGTTTGGCTTCGTTCTGGAAAACGCCGGGTTCGGGAGTCCTGCCAAATTAACTGCCCAATTTCGTCTGAGTGATTGGTCCGTCTTTAAAGTGATGTTTATGGCCATTGTTGTCGCGGCAACTGGTCTTTATGTCCTGCAGCTAGCAGGCGTGATTCAAACTGATGCCATCTTTGTGCCCCCTGCCTTACTCATGGCCGCAGGTATTGGTGGCGCACTGGTTGGCGCAGGATTTGCCATCGGCGGCTATTGTCCGGGCACCTCAGTCGTTGGCTTATTTTCCGGCCGGCTGGATGCTGCGGTGTTTCTCGTTGGACTGGTGGTCGGAACTTTTGCTTTTGCGGGGCTCTATGGTGCAACCATTGACGCCATTATGGCGATGTTTGAAGTCACCCAAGGCGATACCGTGACAGAAGTTTTTAGTATTCCCCAGCCCGTGGTATTGGGTGGCATGATCGCAGCGCTCATTGCAATTTTTTACGTTGGCAGTTGGTTTGAGCGGCGCTCAAACGGCCCCATTACCGCCGCGCAGGCAGTATCAGGAATTTCGCCTGACTAACGACACTACATGTTATCCCTGCTTTTTTCACCCTCGTAACCCGATAGGAGTTCCCATGAAAAAAACCCATAAAACAATGACTCATCTTGCATCTACGCTATCCGCTCTACTCGTTGCCTCCGCATTGATTGCGCCGGCATCCGCTGCCGTGGCAGCTGATGCGCCTGCGGCAAAAACCGAGAAAAATTTAGCCACTAATCCTTGTGCTCCGATTAACCCTTGTGCGCCCGCAAAGAAGCACAAGAAAAAATCAGCAAGTAACCCCTGTGCGCCTGGCAATCCTTGCGCCCCTAAAAAATCAACTAAGCCAGCTAAACCGCACAATCCTTGCGCCCCCTCCAACCCGTGTGCACCAAACAAGTAATGGCGCAACAATGGATGTCAGCTGCTCAACAGGTGGCTGACATCCAATTACGTTATGCCCAGGCAGAAACCAGCCTTGCACAAGCCGCATTAGCCGGTGCAAAAACCTGTGTAGAGCTTCAGCATTACCCGGCCAAAGATGTTGCTGACGCAGTGACAGACAACCGCTTTTATTATCACGCCCATGCGTCGCATCGCTCGTCTCTAGAGGAACATGGACACTTTCACTTGTTTCACTATGGGCAAAGCGGGAAAAGTGAAGATTTTTTTCATATTGCCGGCTTATCCATCGATGCTTACGGGTCCCCCCTGCGCTGGTTCACAACCAACCGCTGGGTGACGGGTGAGCGTTTGCGTCAGGCGAATCAGATTGAGCGGATATTGCTTGATTTTCGAATTCAGGTGCGGGGTCGCTTATCCCCCATCGCCGCCTGGCTTTCTGCCATGGTGCGTCTTTTTTCATCTGATATTGCAAAAATTCTTCATGCCCGTGACGCAATACTCAAGCAACGATTAGCACACTCCAGGCGCGCGATTGTTTTAGAAGATCGAGCCCTCGATATTGTCAGCGAATGCAGCATTTCGCTGCCTTTACGTATCCAGCAACTGTCCAGCTAATACTTTTTAATTACAGACTTGCCTTCTTAAACTATCCAGGAGATTCCAATGAAAAAATTATTTTTAAAATTCACTTTGACAACGGGTATTGCTGGCTGGGCAATGCTTGCTTCAGCTACGGATCTGCCAGGTCCTATCGTCAACACAGAATGGCTTGCCGCCAATTTACAGAACGTGCAAGTCGTTGATGTCCGGTCGAATACCAAATCTTTCACAGCATCCCCTGAGTTTGAAACCGATGCCAAAACAGGTAAAAAAACATTGCAAACCATCGGAGGCCACATAACCGGGGCCATGCTAATCGACTTCAAAGATATCCGTACTGACCGCCAAATAGGTGAGCTTAAAGTCAAATACATGATCCCTGAAAAGGCTGCGTGGGAAAAAGTCGTACGTACCGCAGGTATCAATGCAAACAAGCCGATTGTTCTTGTGCCTGTGGGCTTGGACACAGCAGACGTCGATGAAGCGTTGCGTGTTTATTGGCAATTCAAAGTGTATGGCGAAAACAATGTGGCCGTACTGGATGGCGGCATGGCAGAATGGCTGATTGAAGGACGGCCCTTTGTTCAATCCGCCACAAAAACAAACGTCGCAGGAAACTGGGTTGCTAAAGGAGACCTGAGCAGTCAGTATCTTGCAACCTCCGAAGACGTCGCTCAAGCGATTGCGAATCAATCAGCAACAACCATCGATGCACGCGACCTTAAATCCTATCTTGGGCTGACAAAGCGCGATTATGTTTTTTCCTATGGACATATTCCTGGTGCCAAACTATTTCCGGTGGAGCTGATGACTAAAACGGCGAGCGGTGCTGTTAAATTTTATTCGGCACAAACTTATCAGGCACTGATGGAAGCGCAGGGAATTAACAACAGCAAGCCGGTTATCAGCTATTGCAATAGCGGGCATCTCGCATCCGGACCCTGGTTTGTCGCCTCTCAAGTGCTGGGCAATAAGTCCGCGCGACTTTATGATGGCTCAATGCATGAATGGACTCTTGAAAAACGGCCCGTTGAAGGCGCAGTTCCCTTAAATTAAGGTCATTGCCAAACGACTGCAACCGGGAAGCCCCCACCAGGGGCTCCCGGTTTTTTTACGCAGCCAATCCCGGATTCCCCTCAATGCCAATCAACTGTGGCATGTTTGGCTTGATCTTTTTCACGGTCTGATGCGACTTGAGATAGGTTTCCACCACATCCCAAATCGGCTCGCCGGTCACATTGTCGCCTACCGAAGCCCAGCCGGCCACTTTGTAGCTTTTTTTCGCATCAATGAGCTTGCCGCTTAACATCATATTGCTAATACGATCCCCGGACTTTGCCGCAGGCGTGCAGGTATAGGTCAAACCGCCAACACGCACCATATCACCCCCTTGCTGGTAATAAGGGTCCGGATTGAACAGGTTGTCACATACGTCTTCCAGGACGGTTTTAATTGTCTCACCCGTCATATTCGTGAGCGTTGTTGCTGGATAGGTAATCGCTACCTGATCCATCAAGTCTTCACGCGTAATGGCCTGCCCGGGAAGAATCGTTGTACCCCAGCGAAACCCGGGCGATAAAGCGATTTCGGCACCTTTAACCGTCATTAGCGCATCGAGAATCAGCTGATCCCACGGGCCATTGAAATTACCCCGGCGATATAACAAACCTTCGCTGACTGCCAGCTTTTCTTCCAGCTTATTTTTGTAGGGTGCGCGCACTGTATCAATGTAGGCCTGCATTTCAGTATCAGCAGGTAACAGATTAGAAAATACCGGCATCAGCTTGTAGCGAAAATCCTGCACTTTCCCATGACGAACATCAAAATCAAGCACGGCAAGAAATTTCCCGTTGGAACCCGCATTCGTTACCAGCGTTTGCCCAATGCGATTTTTAACAATCACTGGTGCCGGAACGCCATCATGTGTATGGCCACCCAAGATGGCATCAATGCCTGTTACTCTTGCGGCCATTTTGATGTCGACATCCATACCATTGTGCGACAGAACCACAACCACCTGGGCACCCTTGGCGCGAACTTCATCTACCATTTTTTGCATGTTGTCATCCTGAATGCCAAAAGACCAGTCAGGAATCATATGCTTGGGATTAGCGATCGGCGTGTAGGGAAAGGCTTGGCCAATAATGGCAACTGGCACGCCATTCATTTCACGCAACACATAAGGCTCAAAAACAGCATCACCAAAATCAGCAGTCTTGATATTCTGTGCAACAAAACTGATATGGCCTTTGAGATCGTTCTCAATAATCTCCTGAACCCGTTTTGCGCCGAGCGTAAATTCCCAATGGGATGACATGGCATTCACACCGAGCATTTTGCAGGCACCCACCATATCCTGTCCTTGCGTCCATAAAGCGGTGGCAGATCCTTGCCATGTATCACCACCATCGAGCAACACAGCATGCGGACGATGCGCTCGCACCTTTTTGATCAATGTCGCTAAATGGGCAAACCCGCCTACCTTGCCAAACGTCCGCGCCGCTTCGTCATAATTGAGGTAAGTGAAAGCATGCGCCTGGGCTGTTCCCGGCTTAAATCCGAACTTCTTGAGTAACGCATCACCCACTAAATGGGGAGGACGTCCACTCGCCTCACCAAGACCCAAATTAACATTGGGTTCGCGATAATAAATCGGCATTAGCTGAGCATGACAATCGGTGAAATGCATGAAACTGACATTGCCGAATGTCGGCAAATCATATAGCTGATCGCTCGCACCGTGCTGCGCAGCAAGAACATTCTTTTGCGAGATAGCCATGCCGCCTGCACTTGCGATGGCAAGCAACTGTAAAAACTCCCGGCGGTCTATGCCCACATCGACTCCTATTGATTAACAGGTGATTTTGGATCGAGCAACAAGGCCATGATGTCTTTCAGTTGGGCCTCAGTCAAAATAGCCGCATCGCCAAAGCGAGGCATGGTTGAGCATGCATTGAAAGCATGTGGATTGAAAATTTTGGCCCACGTGTATTTAACGATTTCAATCGGTACTTCATTTGCACCGCCGCTTCTTAGCTTTCCGTAAGATGCTAATGATGGTCCTATCGTTCCAAAGGCAATTTCTTCTTTGGATATTTGGTGGCAGGCATAGCAGTTGCCGCCATTGGCTGCATCTGGCGGATCCGAGTATTGTAAACCGCGTCCGTTTTGCGCAATTTCTTCCCCTGCTTTCCAGTCACCAAGATATTTTCCGTCTGCTGGATACTTAACGCTTTGAAGGGCCTTTTTTTCAAGTCGCTGACGAACCTTCATAGGCAAGTTTGTTTGCGCATACCTGGAACAGGTCCGCTGCAACTCACTTTGATTTAGGCGGTCGATCTTGGCGATACCCTTGTCGCGAAAAGAAGACTTGATCGCTGCAGTACTTTCGGCAACTGTCGGTTTTGCATTGCCTCCAGCAAAAGCGTTCGATATTGCCAGAATACAAAATGCCACTAGTGCGCGTTTTATTGACATATAAATTCCTATCGTTTGATTAGCGCTTGATGCCAGGCGCTTCCATAACGCCGCCTTTGGCTTTCACGCCTAAATAAGTGATGAGATCAATCGATGTTTGGGAACCATAAATGAGCTCAGGCAATCTCTGTTGCCGAAAACAATCTGCAATACGCCATTGCATGGTGCGCACCGCGCCTTGGCTCAACCGGTATGCTGGCCATTTGGTGTACGTTTTTTGTGCGCCCACAGCACTGCGCAGGTTAGGTAAGTCTTGCAGGCGAATTCTTTTACCATCTTGCCCGTGACATGAAGCACAACTAAAGTCATAAGGTCCGGCACTGTAAAAAAATGCCATCTCGCCCCGCGCATAAGCAGCCTTTTCCTTGGCATGAACTTGCGGCACGTTAACTTTCATCCCTTTTGACTGCGCAACGGCATAACTCGTTAATGCTTCCAGATCTGTGGCGCGCTCACCTTGGTCTGAATACGGCTTCTGTATTATTTGTGCACGCGTAAAACCTTGCAGTGTCACCATGCAATATACCAACCGGCTCTCAAAATCCATGACTGATCCGGTATCAGAAAAATACCTCGGCATTTGTGCGTAAGCACCTTTTAACTGGCCCGCACCCAGCCCAAAATCGCAACTTTCAAGCGATGCATTTTTGGGTCCTTGCTTTGTTTTCCATAGCGCCTCGCCTCTCATCTCAACAAGATCAGCGGGATTGCCATCGTCCAGCATGGCTCGATACTGCGCAAGGTCCGATGCATCCGTTTGTTCCGCAAAGGAATTTACGCAGACACATCCCATAAAAAGTCCAATAAAAGTGTAGAACGATTTAATTTTCATTCTTACTCCTCCTTAAGGGTGCCTGGCGTCGGCCAGCATATATGGCTTGGCAGCCTAAAAAATTTTTAATCAACTTTGTAATCAATTAATGGCTGCTTCATCAGTTCTCGTATCCCCAGTATTATCTGTCCAGGTCACTTGAACCTTATCCCCCTTGGCACCCCCATTAAATTTGAATGCCAAATAAGGATTTTGCGAAACCGATTGGCTCCACAGGCAATGGAGGACTGTTTTCCCACCGTGAGTTACCACGACATCCTTGATGAAATGTGCGGGCACCAGTTTGCCTTCCGTATCTTTGCGCAAACCTGTTTCCATGACATGAGACATCAATACTTTAACTTCCGTTACGCCTGCAGCATTGCTAGCGCGAATTTTCATTGGATCAGCCATAATAATTTTCCCAGTCTTTCTGTTTTTTTGAAGAGCTTAATGAGCCAAACATTGCCATCAGGCAACGACTTGATCAGCCACCACAACCGCCGAGCGTCACTTTGGTTTCTTTGGTGAAACTGTAAAGCTTGCCCTCTGCCTTTACGACCGCTATGATATTTGCTGTTTGCCCCATTTTTATCCGGGTTTGTACAAAGGGCAGCGTACCCTCAGGAAAAATAAAGCCAGCGGATGCGGGGTTGGGATTGTGCTCTACCAAAATATAAATTTCCTGCGTATTGGGTATCGCACTGGTGACACTCACAGGGACAACTGCACCATTTTCTGCAATATCCGGCGTAATTAAATTAATTTCAGCGCTATTCACTGGGGTTCCGCCCAATGCAGCAAGTGCTTCTGCCAACGTTTTTGCCTCAAAAACGGCAGGATTATTATCCAAAGCCAAAGCTTGGCTTTCTGTAGTAATGCCAACAGCCATGAGCACACCGAAAGCGCCTGTGGCTTTTAGCAAATGACGACGAGTTTGATTCATGGAAACCTCTTGTTAAGTTAAAAATGCCATTCCATCTTTTTATGTCTGTGGTCGCTACTTTTCATCAGACACTCCTCTGTGCGCATCAACATCTTCTCAGTGCGCACCTGCTGCAATCCATTGGGCAATTGCCTGGACATCGGCCGCTTTTACCTGGGGTTGAGCGGGCATAGGAATGCCCCCCCATACACCTGAGCCACCTTTTTTAATTTTTTCTGCTAGATAGTTTTCAGTATCAGGCCTGGACGCATATTTTTTAGCGATGGCTTTAAACGCAGGCCCCAGTATTTTGCTATCTACGTTGTGACACGCAACACAACCGTTAGCACTCAGCAATGGCCTGGCGTCTGCAACCTGAGTGCCCCCTACAGCAGGCACTGCCTCTCCCGGGGCCGCATTAAGAGCATTTTTGGATGGCGCGGCAGAAACAGGCATGGCAAGTTTGCTCGGGCTTGCCTGCGAAATACCTACGGATTCGGGGCGCGTCGTATCAGTGCCCCGCACACCGCCCACCAGACGATTTTGTTCAGCCATGTTGCCGTGGGCATTACGCGCATGTGCAGGCAGTGAAGAATGCACTACACCTCCGGTCGGACAATTTTTCATGCATGCAGTGTTGTGCACGTCTGACTTGCCATGAACATCCCAAAGTCCATCAAATCTGACCATACCATTGCGATTGGGCAGTTTTTTCTGCACATCGGCCATATTCGCATCGCTCAGCACGAAATCAGAGGGTACGATACCGCCCAAATTTAACAAGTACGCGGTAACCGCATAGACCTCATTACTTGAAAGGGATTTTGGTGCATTCCACGGCATGGCGCGATTGATGAAATCCCATAAAGTAGAAAGCTTGGATACTTTCATCAAGGTCGTGCGCTGGGAAGTTTTACCATCTGTTAGCGCAGCCACATGTCCTGTTTTAATATCCGCTTCAGTTGTCCCTCCGACGATCGGAGTAAATACCTCGTTGGATTCACCAAAAGTGCCATGGCAAGAAGTACATTTGGCTTCCCATAGTGACTCCCCCTCGGCAACCGATCCGTGACCTTTAGGTAACCCGACAAAATCCCCCCGCACGTCGATATCCCAGGCCTTTATTTCTGCTGGCGTCGCAGAACGACCGATAGTTTGCCAAGGCGCACCAGCGTGGGCCAATCCATGAACTGCGAATGAACACAGCAGAGCTAACAATATTTGAGATAGGGTTATCTTCGCGTGCATGTCAAAATACCTGGACATTAGTCACTTCACCACTCGGATTGACTTGCCACGACTGGATGGCATTGTTGTGATAAATCGAACGCGTACCACGAACTGCGCGCAGCTGGTTCATTTTTGGCTGAACATAACCTGTTTCATCTATTACCCGGCTTTGCAAAATAGCAGGGGAACCATCCCAGACCCAGTCAATATTAAATCGCGTCAGCGCCTTCGACAAAATCGGCGTCTCTAAGCGGGCTTCCCGCCAATTTCTTCCGCCATCGACACTGACATCAACCCGCTTTACCTTGCCCCGGCCTGACCATGCCAGGCCAGTGACATTGTAGTAGCCACGATCCAGCAATGTTTGCCCACCCGAAGGTGTGGTGATGACACTTTTTGCCTCCTGGATTGAGGTGTACTGCCGCAACATCCCATCAGGCATCAAGTCAACATAGTGAATGGTTTCGTCTTTGGTATCGTAGGGCTGATCTCCCACCTCGATTCGACGCAGATACTTCACCCAGCTCACGCCTTGAACACCAGGCACAACCAGCCGCAACGGGTAACCGTTTTCAGGGCGCAGCATCTCACCATTCATTGCCCAGGCAACCATGACATCATCCAGCGCGCGCGCCATGGCGATCGTGCGCGTCATGCTCGAGCCATCAGCGCCCTCAGCCAGAATATATTTTCCTTTTTTCGTATCGGCACCACACATCTCCAACAATGTCGATAATCTCACTCCGGTATATTCACTACAACTCAGCATGCCATGCGTATATTGAACGGAGGGTGAGGCCACGTTTGCCCATTCGGCGGCGCCATTGGCACCGCATTCTATGAAATGGATACGTGAAACCGAGGGCAAACGCATCAAATCATCCATTGTAAAAACACGGGACTCTTTGACCAGCCCATTAATCATCAGTCGATGCTGTCGCGGATCGATATCCTGCCACCCTTGGTGATGTCGTTCAAAATGCAGACCATTCGGTGTAATGATGCCGAACAAACCCTGCAATGGCGTAAAGGCTACCGACGCTTGGCCCACAGAACTCAAACCAGGGCTTTCGCGACGCTGAAGATTTTTTTCCCATTTGGAAGGCATCCCGTAAGGATGCGTAGCGACAGGCCGACCCAGCGTGGTTGTCCATTCCGGCAACTTCAAAATGGCATCCTCGCCCTGCTCGGCGGCCTGCGTCGATTGCGCCGACAACCCGGCCACTCCGGCCCCCATGGCCAAGGCCTTGCCCATAAATTTGCGTCGCGCCAGACGTGCCGCCTCAACCTGCTCAGCACTCAAAAAATTTTCGGGTGCTGGCAACACTCGACCAATGACTCTATTTAAATTGCTACTCACATATCCTCCTGCATCCTGACATCAATTCGATTCGCTATCTGAACTGATGCGGTAATTTTCTCAAAACATTATATTTAAATATATAATATCCAAACAAAATATTTTTGTAAAGAGATAATTTATTACGCGCTCAAAGGAGATTGATGCCTCTCTGGGCAGGCAGCCTGAAAATCTAGTCGGCAGAACCACCAGATAATATATGGTCATGCATGCGCTGGCCGGCAAGATGAGCATCACGCGCCAGAATCGCTTGCAGAATCTCCCGGTGCTCCTGCAGAGATTGCTCCAGTCGGCCGACGGGTCGTAGTGAGTTTCTGCGGGCGAGCATGGCGACTTGTCGCGTATCGTTGATCAACTGGGCAAGATACTGATTGCCCGCAATCTCCTGCAGCGCCACGTGAAACTTCTGGTTCGCGTCAAAAAAATGGTCGGTATCCTGTGCTTGGGCAAACGATTCCAGTTCCTCATGCAGCGCAGACAAGCGTAAAAAGTCGGCGCTGGTGGCACGCCGTGTTGCGTCTTCTGCCACACGGCTTTCAAGCAAAGCCATCACCGGAAAGACTTCGTTGCGCTCCTGCTCGGATAATTCCGTAACATAACAACCTCGGCGCGGCTTAAGTGTCACCAAACCTTCCGAGGCCAGCACTTTGAGCGCCTCGCGCATGGGCGTGCGGCTGATGCCATACTCGACAGCGAGCACTTGCTCATCGATCCAGCTGCCGGGCAACAACTCATGTGCAAAAATTCTGGCGCGCAAACGCTCGGCCACCTGCGCATACAGTGCGGGAGCATCGAGTATGTTTGCGGTAGAGGCAAGCATGCCTTGGGCTGGCTTTTTTACCATCATAATTATGAATGCAGTATCATGAATGCAGTATCATATCGGGCAGCCAGAAAGTCAACTGCACCAGCACACCACTTGAATGGTGGTTGTAGTTCGCTTAATGTAGTTCGCTTGAAATGCGCTTGTAATGTATTGGCAACACATTGTTATCATCTAGTCATCGCGAAGTTTTTGAAAGACAATGCGGCAGAGAGGTCACTCCCATGAGCACCCATTCCAACCCTTCCGACGGTTCTAATCCCACATCAACGCCTTCACTGGAAACCTGGGCCAAGGCTGCTGCCAAATCGGCGCCCGGTGGTGATGTTTCGCAGTTGAATTGGGAAACGCCCGAAGGCATCACCGTCAAGCCGCTGTACACCCAGGCGGATACGGCGAACTTGCCTTTTGCCGACACATTGCCCGGCTTTGCACCCTATGTGCGCGGCCCGCAGGCAACGATGTATGCGGTGCGGCCCTGGACCATCCGCCAATATGCGGGGTTTTCCACAGCGGAAGAATCCAACGCGTTTTACCGCAAGGCACTGGCCGCCGGAGGGCAAGGCGTGTCAGTTGCCTTCGATCTGGCCACGCATCGCGGTTATGACTCAGACCATCCGCGCGTCACGGGCGATGTGGGCAAAGCGGGCGTGGCTATTGATTCGGTCGAGGACATGAAAATTCTGTTCGACCGCATTCCGCTCGATAAAGTATCGGTGTCGATGACCATGAATGGGGCAGTGCTGCCGATTCTTGCTGGCTACGTGGTCGCCGCCGAGGAGCAGGGTGTCATTCAGGACAAACTTTCCGGAACAATTCAGAACGACATTCTCAAAGAGTTCATGGTGAGGAACACCTACATCTACCCGCCGGAACCCTCGATGCGCATCATTGCCGACATCATCGGTTACACGGCAAAGCACATGCCGAAGTTCAACTCCATATCCATCTCCGGCTATCACATGCAGGAAGCCGGGGCGACCCAGGCGCTGGAACTGGCCTTCACGCTGGCCGACGGCCGCGAGTATGTAAAAACCGCGATTGCCAGCGGCATGGATGTGGATGAGTTCGCCGGGCGGCTGTCGTTCTTCTTTGCCATCGGCATGAATTTTTATCTGGAAGTGGCCAAGCTGCGCGCCGCGCGTTTGTTGTGGTGGCGCATCATGGACGAATTCAAGCCCAAAAATCCCAAGTCCTCCATGCTGCGTACGCACTGCCAGACTTCAGGCTGGTCGCTGACCGAACAGGACCCGTACAACAACATTGTGCGCACCACGGTTGAAGCCATGGCCGCCGTGTTTGGCGGCACGCAGTCGCTGCACACCAACTCGCTCGACGAAGCGATAGCCCTGCCGACCGAGTTTTCATCCCGCATCGCGCGCAACACCCAGCTCATCATCCAGGAAGAAACCCACATCACGAATGTCATCGACCCGTGGGCCGGCAGCTACATGATGGAAAAGCTGACTCAGGATCTCGCTGACAAGGCATGGAGCATCATCGAGGAAGTCGACGCGATGGGCGGCATGACGCAGGCGGTAGAAAGCGGCTGGGCCAAATTGCAGATCGAAAAATGCGCGGCGGAAAAACAGGCGCGCATCGATTCGGGCAAGGACGTGATCGTCGGCGTCAATAAATACAAATTGAAAGAAGAAGCACCCATCGACACCCTCGACGTCGATAACCACGCGGTGCGCGACGGCCAGATTATCCGCTTGAAGCAAATCCGCGCCACGCGCGACACAGCCGCAGTCAAGGCGTCCCTCACAGCACTCACTGAAGCAGCAAAAAATAGCAGCGGCAATATGCTCGATCTGGCCATCAAGGCCACGCGCCTGCGCGCGACCGTCGGCGAAATTTCCGATGCTCTGGAAGAAGTCTGGGGGCGGCATCGCGCCACCAACCAAACCGTCTCTGGCGTTTATAGTGCAGCGTATGGCTCAGGCGAGGAGGACAGCACAATGAATGACATTCGTAATGAGATTGAAACCTTTGCTGCCACCGCGGGCCGCAGGCCGCGCATCATGATCGTCAAGCTCGGTCAGGATGGGCATGATCGTGGTGCAAAGGTGGTTGCCACGGCCTTTGCCGATCTCGGTTTTGACGTCGATGTCGGTCCGCTGTTCCAAACGCCAGAAGAGGCTGCACGCCAGGCAATTGAAAATGACGTGCACGCCATTGGCGTATCCACGCTTGCCGCCGGCCATAAAACGCTGGTGCCTGCACTGATCGAAGCACTCAAGACACAAGGAGCGAACGACATTGTGGTATTTGTCGGCGGCGTGATTCCTGCGCAGGATTATGCTGATCTCTACAAAATCGGGGCGGCGGGCATTTTCGGTCCGGGCACGCCAATTCCTGACTCCGCACGCGAAGTGTTGCGTGCGATTGCTGCTGCACACAAGGCTTGAATCAAGGTGCCCGCTTCACCCGCAATTGACTACAGCATGCTTGCTGACGAGCTGCGCAGCGGCAATCGTCGTGCGCTGGCCAAAGCAATCACGCTGGCAGAATCCACGCTAGACGAGCATAAAACCCAGGCACAAGCGCTGCTCACCGAGTTGCTGCCACATACCGGATGGTCTATCCGCATTGGGATTTCCGGCGTGCCGGGTGTCGGCAAATCAACCTTCATCGAAGCACTCGGACTCTTTCTGATTGCACGCGGTCACCGCTTGGCCGTGTTGGCGGTCGATCCTTCATCGTCCATTTCCGGCGGTTCAATACTGGGTGACAAGACCCGCATGGAATTGCTGTGCCGTGAAGATGCCGCGTTCATCCGGCCCTCGCCTGCATCGGGCAGCCTCGGCGGCGTGGCGGAAAAAACGCGTGAAGCCATGCTGCTGTGCGAAGCCGCCGGTTTTGACATCATCATCGTTGAAACCGTCGGCGTGGGTCAGTCGGAAATTGCTGTGGCCGGCATGACCGATGTTTTCGTGCTGTTGCAATTGCCCAATGCGGGGGATGACTTGCAGGCAATTAAAAAAGGCATCGTCGAGCTTGCCGATTTGGTCGTCTTCAACAAAGCGGATATTGACCCCACGGCAGCACAAGCCGCAGCAAGCCAAATGCGTTCGGCGCTGACCATGCTGCGCCCGGCCTCGCCTCATTGGCAACCGCCCGTGCTGATGTTGTCCGCAACAAAAAAAGAAGGCATCGCCGAATTCTGGCAAACCATCGAACAGTTTCGCACCACCATGACGGCTGCCGGTGACATGGCAGCACGTCGCAAACGCCAGGCAAACGACTGGATGTGGCAGCAGATTGACGCAACACTGCGCCAACGCTTTCGCTCACACCCCGCCGTAAAAGCCGCGCTGCCGCACATAATGCAGCGCGTGACTTCTGGCACCCTGCCGCCGACACTCGCTGCGCGGCAACTGCTGGCTCTTTTTAAATAAAACGATTTCCTGGGAGGCATTACCTATGCATGACATCATTAATCAACTCGACGCCCAGCGCGCCAAAGCCGCACTGGGCGGCGGCCAGAAGCGCATTGATGCGCAACATGCCAAAGGCAAGCTGACGGCGCGTGAGCGCATTGACTTGCTGCTTGACGAAGGCACATTCGAAGAATGGGATATGTTCAAGGAACATCGCTGTGTCGATTTTGGCATGGCTGACAACCATGTACCAGGCGATGGGGTAGTGATTGGCTACGGCACGATTAACGGCCGCATGGTGTTTGTTTTCTCGCAGGACTTCACGGTATTTGGCGGCGCACTGTCCGAAGCCCATGCCGAAAAAATCTGCAAGGTGATGGATAAAGCCATTCAGGTAGGCGCGCCTATCATTGGCATCAACGACTCGGGCGGCGCACGGATTCAAGAAGGGGTGGCAGCACTCGGCGGTTATGCCGAAGTATTCCAGCGCAATGTCATGGCTTCTGGCGTGATCCCGCAGATATCAATGATCATGGGGCCCTGCGCAGGCGGCGCAGTGTATAGCCCGGCCATGACGGATTTCATTTTCATGGTCAAGGATTCCTCCTACATGTTTGTCACCGGCCCTGAAGTAGTGAAAACCGTGACCCACGAAGAAGTAACGGCAGAAGAACTCGGTGGTGCGGTAACGCATACCACGCGCTCGGGTGTGGCTGACCGGGCGTTTGATAATGATGTCGATGCGTTGCAAATGCTGCGGCGCTTTTTCAACTACATGCCGCTCAACAACAAGGCCAATCCACCGGCGCGTCCGACGGACGACCCGGCTGATCGGCTGGATTATTCACTGGATACGCTGGTGCCGGATAGCGCCAACAAGCCTTACGACATCAAGGAACTGATCCTGAAAATGGTCGATGATGCGGATTTTTTCGAGATACAGCCGGATCATGCGAAAAATATCATTGTCGGCTTTGCGCGCATGGAAGGCGATGCGGTAGGCATCGTCGCCAACCAACCCATGGTGCTGGCGGGCTGCCTGGACATTAAATCGTCGATCAAGGCCGCGCGCTTTGTGCGCTTTTGCGATGCGTTCAACATCCCTGTCATCACGCTGGTCGATGTGCCTGGGTTCATGCCCGGCACGGCGCAGGAATATGGCGGCATCATCAAGCATGGGGCCAAGCTGCTATATGCCTATGCCGAGTGCACCGTGCCAAAAGTCACGCTGATTACGCGCAAGGCTTACGGCGGTGCGTATGACGTGATGGCTTCAAAACATTTGCGCGGCGACGTGAACTTTGCCTGGCCATCGGCTGAAATTGCGGTCATGGGCCCCAAGGGCGCGGTGGAAATCATTTTTCGCGACGAGAAAAATGATCCGGTCAAAGTGGCTGCGCGCGAAGCAGAATACAAGGCCAAGTTTGCCAACCCCTTCGTTGCCGGTGCGCGCGGCTTCATCGATGATGTGATCATGCCGCACGAAACCCGCAAGCGCATCTGCCGCAGCCTGGCGATGCTGAAAAACAAGAAAATCGAAAACCCGTGGCGCAAGCACGGCAACATTCCACTCTGATCGCGGGCAAGGAAAAATCATGTTCAAGAAAATACTTATTGCGAATCGCGGGGAAATAGCTTGCCGCGTTATTAAAACCGCCCGCAAGATGGGCATCAAAACCGTGGCAGTGTATTCAGAAGCCGACCGTGATGCGCGCCATGTCGAGCTCGCTGATGAGGCCGTCTGCATTGGCTCTGCCGCATCGAAAGAATCCTATCTGGTGATGGACAAGATCATCGCTGCCTGCAAACAGACCGGTGCCGAAGCGGTGCATCCGGGCTACGGCTTTCTTTCTGAAAATGCGGAATTCTCGCGTCGGCTGGAAGCAGAAGGCATTATTTTCATTGGCCCGAAACACGAGTCGATTGCTGCGATGGGCGACAAAATCGCCTCCAAGAATCTTGCGTTAAAAGCCAAGGTTAATGTCATTCCCGGCTACAACAAGGCCATTGACACGCCAGAACAGGCCGTTGAAATTGCCAAGGACATTGGCTACCCGGTGATGATCAAGGCATCCGCGGGCGGTGGCGGCAAGGGGCTGCGCGTGGCTTACAACGATAGGGAAGCGCATGAAGGATTTACTTCTTGCACCACCGAAGCCAAAAATGCGTTTGGCGATGATCGTGTGTTCATCGAAAAGTTTATCGAAGAGCCACGCCACATTGAGATTCAGCTCATCGGCGATGCGCACGGCAACATGGTGTATCTATGGGAGCGCGAATGCTCGATTCAGCGTCGGCACCAGAAAGTGATTGAAGAAGCGCCGTCGCCTTTTTTGGATGCCGCTACCCGCAAAGCCATGGGCGAGCAGGCCGTAGCCTTAGCAAAAGCGGTTAATTATGAATCCGCTGGCACGGTTGAGTTTGTCGTGGGCGGAAAAGACAAAGGGTTTTATTTCCTTGAAATGAATACCCGCTTGCAAGTGGAACATCCAGTAACAGAGCTGATTACCGGTCTGGACTTGGTAGAACTGATGATACGCGTTGCTGCGGGTGAAGAACTGCCCATGACGCAAGAGCAGGTCAAGCTTGACGGCTGGGCGATGGAATGCCGCATTAACGCCGAAGACCCGTTCCGTGGCTTTCTGCCCTCTACCGGCCGGCTGGTGAAATTCATGCCACCGCCTGAAGTTCCGGGCGCTGTGCGCGTGGATACCGGCGTGGCAGAAGGGGGCGAAATCTCGATGTATTACGACTCGATGATTGCCAAGCTGATCGTGCATGCCGACACGCGAGATGTAGCCATTGCCCGCATGCGCGACGCCTTGAACCGCTTCGTGATTCGCGGCGTGTCGTCCAACATCGCTTTCCAGGCCGCGTTAATGCAGCACCCGCGCTTTGTTTCAGGCCACTTCAATACGGGGCTGATTGCCGAAGAATACCCGAACGGGTTTGACGCAGCCGATGTGCCACATGACGACCCTGCCATGCTGGTGGCTGTTGCTGCCGCCATGAACTGCCAATTCCTCAAGCGTAACGCGACGATTGCCGGCCAGCTGCGCGGACACGAGTATCAGCCCGGCAGCGACTTCGTGGTATTGATCGGCAAGGAAAAATATGAGGTCAAAGTGACTGCGCCCTCCCCTCGTGAAGAAGGCTGGGACGTTCAATTCGCAGGCCAGCAGTATGCCGTGCGTTCGCACTGGCAATTTGGCAAGCCGCTCTATCTCGGCACCATCAATGGCGAGCCGATGTGTATGCAGGTTGAGCGTCGCGGCCTGGTGTATCGCCT
>DATCQI010000038.1:0-52164 GCA_036569545.1 Rugosibacter sp.
GCGGCACATCCACCACTGAGTGACAAAGTCTATTTCGTGGCTAAAGGGGATGGCCACAGCGTATTTTCGCGCACTCTAGAAGAGCATAATCGCGCTGTAGCAACGTATCAAAAAGGACAAAATTAAAGCATGCGAGGACGATTTATTACCTTTGAAGGCATTGATGGCGCAGGCAAAAGCACCCAGCATGCGTGGCTGGCAGAGCATTTACGCTCGCTAGACCACGAGGTTGTTGCCACGCGCGAGCCGGGCGGCACACCCTTGGGCGAAAAATTGCGCAGCTTGCTTCTGACTGAACCCATGCATATTGAAACCGAGGCTTTACTCATGTTTGCAGCACGCCGTGAACATATTTCACACGTGATTGAACCGGCATTAGCGCGGGGCGCCTGGGTGGTTTGCGATCGGTTCGTCGACGCATCTTTTGCCTATCAGGGAGGAGGGCGCGGACTCGCCTGGGAAAAAATTGCCGCGTTGCGTGACTGGACACTGGGAGATTTACAGCCGGATATCACGTTCATTTTCGATATCCCTGTCGCAACGGCTCAAGAAAGGTTAGCCAAAACCAGCAATCAGCCAGACCGGTTTGAGCAGGAAAAAACGGCTTTTTTTGAACGCGTACGCACAGCTTACTTCCGAATTGCCGCAGAAAATTCGCACCGCGTGATACTCATTGATGCCACCCAGCCTCTGAAAACTATCAATAAATTACTTGAGAAATCAATTGCAAGATTCTGATTACTTTATTAATTATAAAATAATAGATTCCTTGCTAGCGCGAGGAATCAAGCGCTTGCCGCATGCGCTGCTCTTCGTCGGTCCGCGTGGTGTAGGAAAACGCGCGCTGGCTGAAAAGTTAGCTGCAACCTTGCTGTGTGAATCCCTTGGTGAGTCGATCGCAGAGGCTAGGCGACCCTGCGGTGAATGTGCAGCGTGTCGCTGGATGGAATCCGGAACACATCCTGATTTTCGGCTAGTTGCATCAGATGATGAAAAAGAAACCGAAGAGGCAGCGGAAGAAGCGGGCGCCAAAAAAAGCAGCGAAAAAGCCAAAAAACAAGTAACGAGTAGTATTGGCATTGATCAAATTCGCGCTTTGGAAGACTTTGTATTCATAGGTAGCCACCGCAATGCCCGCCGCGTCATCTTGATCGCCGAAGCAGAGGCAATGACGCTTCCGGCCGCCAATTCACTTCTTAAAATACTTGAGGAACCACCGCCAAGTGTTTATTTCATATTGATTTCTAATAATGAGAAAAAACTGCTCCCCACACTGCGTAGCCGGTCTCGCCTTGTGCCATTTTCACGGCCGGATAACCAAGTCACAACACAGTGGTTAAAGCAGGCAGGGCTGAATGAACAAGCAGCGCGCTATCTTGACCTTGCCGGTGGCGCGCCTTTGCGTGTGTTGCAATGGAAAAATAACGGGCAGCTGGCGGCGATTGATGCACTCGTCGATAGCCTGACGTCCGCCCCTGCTGACCCGCTGATGTTAGCTGCTCGCTGGGAGAGTTTGCTTAAATCAAAGACTGAAAACTCTTTTCGTATGGAAAGCCTGGTGGAAGGCGTGCAGTGCTGGCTGTTTGATTTAGCACTGGAACAAGCTGCTGGCGAGGTTCGCTATCATCGTGGCTGGCCGCGGCCAAAAAATATTGCAGCGCTCAATCCTCTGGCATTACTTGCTGCATGGCGCGAAATCAATGCTTTTCGCCATAGCGCACGACATCCTCTTAATCCGCTCTTATTTCTCGAGTCCCTCGCTATCCACTATCTGCGCGCGTTGCGCCCGATGAATTCATGACCGAACTTCTTGTGGACTCCCACTGCCATCTTGATTTCCCTGATTTTCAGGGAAATGAGGTCGCTTATTTGACTGCAATGCAGGAGAATCACGTCGGTTGGGCGCTTATCGCGGGTGTCACCTTGGAACGTTTTCCAGGCGTATTGGCACTTGTTGAGCGCTTCCCCAACCTTTATGCCGGCGTTGGCGTTCATCCTGATACAGAGCAGGGTGAAGAGCCCTCGGTAGCGACCCTTCTGCGCCTCGCTGGGCATTCTAAAGTTGTCGCCATTGGTGAAACCGGTCTGGATTATTACCGCCTGAAAGGTGATCTGGAATGGCAACGTGAGCGTTTTCGTACCCACATTCGCGCAGCCAAACTATCGCGCAAGCCTTTGATTATACATACACGAGAAGCGGCAGATGACACACTGCGCATTCTTCGCGAAGAAAACGCCGGTGAAATAGGGGGCGTATTTCACTGCTTTACGGAGACACTCGATGTTGCAAAGGTAGCGCTTGATCTGGGCTTTCATATTTCCATTTCTGGCATTGTCACGTTCAAAAAAGCACTTCAAGTCAAAGAAGTTGCCGCTTTTGTGCCATTGGATCGGTTGCTTGTAGAAACGGACTCGCCCTACCTTGCACCATCTCCTCATCGCGGCAAGCTGAATCAATCGGCCTGGGTGCGTCATGTAGCAGAAGAAGTTGCTCGATTGCGCGGCATGACTATCGACGACCTGGCCCAAAAAACTACGGCCAATTTCTTCAAGCTTTTTATTAAAAACAATGATTAAGTTATTTATATTTATAGGGTTTTGTTTTTTTACCTTGTTATCTCATGCAGGAGCTTATGACGATATTTTAGTTGCTGTAAACAACGACGACAGTGCTGCCGTCATTGAGTTGATTGATCGTGGCATGGACGTGAATACCGCCGATCCTGCGGGCTCAACACTGCTCATGCTCGCAGCACGCAATGGAAACCAGGCTCTGGTAGATCGTTTGATTAAAAGCAAAGCCGCAGTTAATCATTTGAACCGCTATGGCGATTCAGCTTTAACTCTCGCTGCTTTGAAAGGTCGGCTGCCTATAGTCAAAATGTTGCTTGACGCAGGCGCAGAGGTTAATCCTTCTGGTTGGACACCACTTCATTACGCTGCTTTTTCAGGCAACAAGAAGCTTGTAGCATTATTGATTAAATCAGGAGCCAAGCCTGATTTACGTGCTCCTAACCGTCAAACAGCGTTAATGCTTGCAGCAAGAAATGGGGATGAAGATACTGTTCGTCTTTTAATCGCAGCAGGGGCCGACATCAGCCTGCAGGACGGTACAGGCAAGACCGCAAGGCAAATAGCTTTACAGTACGGGAATACAGATAGCGCCCGTTGGCTTGTAGCTCCTGAGCTTCCAGTCAATGAGTAAGCGCCTAGTTTTACTGTGTTATTAGAATTACAACTGCTGGCCGAGAATTTCTGTGCTTTTCGTGTTGATTTTGGCATTTTTAGCTTTTGGCTTCATCCCGGTGCCTCGAAGACCCGTGTTGCTGGTAAGCGCTAATTTTGGACGAATTTTCGGGATGTAAAGTGATTGGCAAACGAGACATCAATGCATTTATCAGACTTCAATCAGCGTTATAGGAACATCATCAGCGAACTAAAAATTTTTGCATGACGGTATCATCGGCTTGAACACCCTTGGTTCTTCCTTGGCCTTCGCTGGCAATAACTACACATCAGATCAAGCAGATACTTTTAGCCAGCGAAATCTATTCGAAGTTCCCGTAGGCCCTGCTTAATAAAAAAACGTTTTACGGCGCCGGAGTCCTTAGATGAAGCATCCGTTTTTATTCATTGTTTTGATTGTGCTGTCCGGTTGTGCGACATATCACGCGCAACCCATCGCGCCAGCGGCATTGATGGACGCTTTTGAGGCGCGCACGCTGGATAGTCCGAATCTGCAACGATACCTCGCCGCACACTGCGGCAACAGCAGTGCCTGCACACCCGGCGTCTGGAATTTAAACACGCTGACGCTGGCCGCATTTTATTTCAGCCCGGTGTTGGATACTGCGCGCGCCACGCAGAGCACAAGTGAAGCGGCCATTCAGAGCGCGGGACGGCGTCCCAACCCGACCCTCCAGATTCCGCTCGGGTATACCAGCAATGCCAAAGCTGGTGAATCACCTTATACCTTCGGCCTGGGCCTGGATATTCCACTTGAAACTGCCGGCAAGCGCGGCTACCGAATGGTGCAGGCGCAACAGATGTCCAACGCCGCGAGGTTCACTATCGGCAACGTCGCCTGGCAAGTACGCAGCCGCTTGCGCAGTCATATGCTCAATTTCTATGCCGCAATCCACAGGGCGCAGATACTGGAACAACAAATCACCACGCAACAGCAGATTGTGGCAATGCTGGACAAACGTCTGGCCCTTGGCGCTGCATCGGCGCCGGAAGCCAACCAAGCGCACATTACACTCACCTGGAACCGCATTGATCTGGCGCACGCGCAACAGCAGTGCCAAGACGAGCGCGCGCAAATCGCATCGACGATCGGGCTACCGGTCGATGTACTGGCGAGCATCCCGATCAGTTTCGAGACCTTCGAGCAGGTCTATCCCGCTATTCCTGCCGATGAGGTGCGCCGTCAGGCGATCCTCAACCGCGCCGATGTATTGGCGGCGTTAGCGGAATACGAGGCTAGCCAGGCAGCGCTGCAACTGGAGATCGCCCGGCAGTATCCTGACATCCATATCGGGCCCGGCTACACTTTCGATGCGGGAGCGCACAAATTCCTGCTGCCGCTTTCCGGCATGATCCTACCCCTATTCAATCAGAATCAAGGGCCGATTGCCGAAGCCGATGCTCACCGCAGGGAAGTGGCCGCACGCGTTAACGCGTTGCAGGCGCAAGCCATCGGTGACACACAGCGGACAGTGCAAAATTACCGCGCTACCCTGGCAAATCTGCATCTCGCAGAATCGCTGTTGTCGGCCCAGCTGCGGCAATTGCATGATTTTCAAAAGTCCTTTCAGGCGGGTGAGACGGACAGGCTCACGCTAGCTCTCGCGCAACACGCGTTTTACACGCATGTCCTGATCCGTCAGGACGCGCTGGTGCAAGTGCAACGGAATATTGGCCAACTGGAAGACGCCATGCAGAGGCCGCTATCGGCCAGTGATTTCCCCGCCATTTCCGAATAGAGGAGAACAATTGTGAATTCGCGGCTTAATATCAAACGTCTTGCGTCAGCGATCCTGTTGCTGGGGCTGGCTGCAATCGTCATTTGGTCATTGCTTCAGGGAAAACAGGATATAGGCAAAGAAAAGGCCACGCCTGCGGCAACGCAACATGTTGCGATTGTAAACGGCGTGACCATGGTGACGCTTGACACCGTCACCCAGGCGCAAAGCGGCATCCGTACCGAACCCTTGTCTGGCGCGAGCAATCAGGCGGAAGTGGCCGCCTATGGCACGGTGCTGAATTTACAGCCGCTGCTCGATCTGCGTGCGCGCTACGTATCGGCACAGGCCGACGCTGATGCGGCAAGGGCAACGCTGGTGGCGTCCCGGCAGGAATACGAGCGCAATCGTCTCTTGTATCAGGACAATCAAAATGTTTCCCTGAAAACCTATCAGGCCGTGCAAGCAACTTATCGAGCTGACCAGGCTAAGGCCACCGCCGCCGGACTTAACGCACAAAATGTTCAAGCGGGGATGCGGCAGCAGTTTGGCAAGACGCTCATGCGTTGGGCGCTCGATGTCCATTCACCCGAGTTCGCACGGCTTGTAAACCGGCAAGACGTGTTGCTGCGCGTTACTTTGCCGCTCGATGATGGCATTGCGGCGCCTGCCAGGATTCAAATAGGCGCAAACGATAAGCAGCGACTGCCGGCTGATCTGGTTTCACCTTCACCGCAAAGCGATCCCTCTATCCAGGGCAATGCTTTTATTTACCGCGCGGCGGCAGCGCTAGCGAGCGGCACCCAGCTTGCCGCGTATCTGCCCACAGTCAAGAAAATCACGCGCGGGACGCTTATCCCCGTCAGCGCGATTGTCTGGTACGGCGGTCAACCGTGGGCCTATGTGCAAATACATGCTGATCGTTTCGGCCGCTATCCGGTCACTCAGCAATCCCCCATGCAGGGTGGATTTTTTGTGACCGAAGGCTTCAAGCCGGGACAGCGTATCGTCGTCAGCGGCGCGCAACTTCTGCTTTCCGAAGAATTGCTGCCGCAGGCCGGGAGTTCGTCCGCTTGTAAAGACCCGGAATGCGATTGACCGTGAAAAATCACATTGGTGTGATGCCATGCTGACTACCATTGTCCGTTTTTCCATCCGCTTGCGCGGCGTGGTGATCAGCCTGGCATGCCTGTTGGCAGGTTATGGCCTCTATACGCTCTATCAGTCCAAGCTCGATGTATTTCCGGAGTTCGCCCCGCCCCTGGCGATCATCCAGACCGAAGCGCCCGGTCTGTCGAGCGAGCAAGTCGAAGTACTGGTCACCCAGCCGATCGAGAATGCGCTGGGCGGCACAGTCGGACTCAAAACCATGCGCTCCAAATCGCTGCAAGGCTTGTCAGTGGTGAGCCTGACTTTTCGCGACGGCATGGACGTCTACCGCGCCCGGCAATTGGCGTCCGAGCGCTTGAGCGCAGTCGCGGGCAAGCTGCCGCGCGGGGCCAAGCCACCCGCGTTGCTGCCGCTCAGTTCATCGACCAGCGTGGCGATGGTCATCGGCTTGACCCCCGCTGCGCGTTCCTCGATGGATTTGTACAAGTTCGCGCAATGGACCCTGCGGCCGCAACTGCTCGGCCTGCCGGGCGTGGCCGACGTGGTGGTGTTCGGCGGCGATGTGCCGCAATTTCAGATTCAGATCGATCCGCAGAAACTGGTGCGTTATGGATTGTCCTTGCAGGATGTGCTGAGTGCCGCCCGGCGTGCGACCGGTGTGCGCGGCGCGGGGTTTCTGGAAAACGCCAACCAGCGCATCGTCATCCATACCGAAGGCCAGATACAAACCGCCGAACAATTGGCGCAAGTCATGGTGAATTATAAAAACGGCATCGGTATCCATCTGGGCGATATCGCTGATGTCGCCATTGCGCCGGCGCCTGCGGTCGGCGCCGCGTCCATCGGTAATCAGCCCGGCGTGATGCTGATCGTTGAAAGCCAATATCGCGCGGATACGATGTCGGTTACCGAATCGGTGGAGCAAGCGCTGGCAGGATTGAAACCCGTATTGGCCGCCAATCAGGTGGTGCTGCATGCGGATATTTTTCGCCCCGCCAACTTCATCATGGCCGCCATCGGCCATTTGCGCACGGCGCTGTTGTTGGGTGGCGTTCTGGTCATCGCGGTGCTGTTCCTGTTTTTATTCAATGTCCGGACGGCCTTCATTTCAGCCACGGCCATTCCCTTGTCGCTACTGACGGCGGTGATCGTCCTGAATTATTTCGGTGTCAGCCTGAATACCATGACGCTTGGCGGATTGGCGATCGCGCTCGGGGAAGTGGTGGATGACGCCATCGTCGATGTGGAAAATATCTTCCGTCGGCTGCGTGAAAACCAGGCGCTGGCCAAACCCTTATCCGCCGAGCGCGTAGTACTCAAGGCTTCGCTCGAAGTGCGTAGCGCGGTGGTATTTGCGACTTTTATCGTCGCTCTGGTATTTTTGCCGGTACTGACCTTGTCCGGCGTCGCCGGAAAATTGTTTGCGCCATTGGGTATCGCTTACATCCTGGCCATTCTGGCGTCGCTCATCGTGGCCCTGACGGTCACACCCGCGTTGGCTTATGTTCTGCTGACCGGCAAGGCATTACGCACAGAAGAACCCCGGCTGGTGCAGGGGTTGAAAGCGCGCTATGGCAGGCTGTTGTCCCGCATCGAGCATCGCTCGCGGCCAATTGTTGTGGCCATCGCAGTGCTTTGCATCGCGGCGCTGGCGGTACTGCCTTTTCTGGGCGGCAGCTTTATTCCGGAAATGAAGGAGGGCCATTACATCGTGCATATGGCGGCGGCGCCCGGCACCTCTCTGGCCGAATCGATGCGCATCGGACGCCAGATCACACGGGCTTTAAGCAAGATTTCCGGCGTGCGTCTTGTGGCCCAACGCGCCGGCCGAGCAGCCGAGGTGGTGGATCCGGTCGGGGTCAACACCAGCGAATTCGAAGTTGACCTCAAACCGATGTCGGGGAGCGAGCAAGCGCGCGCTTTGGCCGATATTCAGCGTACCCTGGCGCGTTTCCCGGGCTTGACCACATCAGCCAACACCTTTCTCACCGAACGCATAGATGAAACCATTTCCGGCTATACGGCGCCGGTGATCGTCAATATTTTTGGCAACGATCTCGATATCCTCGATGCCAAGGCGCAGGCAATCGCCCAGGTGTTGAACCGTATCCCGGGCGCCATCGGCGTCGGCGTGCAATCGCCGCCCGGCACGCCGCAACTGGTGATCCGCTTGCGGCAGGATCAATTGACGCGCTTCGGTTTCGAGCCGGTGGATGTGCTGGAGGCGATCCAGGCCGCTTACCAGGGGGTCACTGCCACGCAAGTTTATGAAGGCAATCGGGTCTACGACGTGGCCGTTTCCTTGAGTCCTGCCGACCGCGAAAGTCCGGCGCAAGTGGGGTCTCTGCCCTTGCGCAATCCGCAAGGCGTGATGGTGCCGCTGAAACAACTGGCCGATATTGTTCAATCCACCGGTCGCTATCAGATCCAGCATACCGGCGGGCAACGCTTGCAAACCGTCACCTCCAGCGTACGCGGACGAGCCGTCAGCGACTTTGTTGCGGAGGCGCAAACGCGCATCAGGCGGGAAGTGGTTTTCCCCAACGGAACGTATGCAGTATTCGCCGGTGAAGCGCAGGCACGCGCGCAATCGCAGCATGACTTGCTGGTAAACGCCGCCCTGGCGGGAGTCGGCATTGTGCTATTACTATTCATGGCCTTGCGCAGCACGCGCGCATTGTTGCTAGTTCTGGTGAACCTGCCGTTTGCGCTGGTCGGCGGGGTAGTGACCGTGCTGCTCACGGGCGGCAATTTGACGCTGGGTTCATTGATCGGCTTTGTCACTCTGTTCGGGATTACCCTGCGCAATTCGATTATGCTTATTTCTCATTACGCGCATCTGGTGAACCGGGAAGGCATGGTCTGGGGACCAAAAGCAGCTAACCGTGGCGCATCCGAGCGGCTGGTTCCAATTCTGATGACGGCTCTGGTCACCGGGCTTGGCTTGTTGCCGCTGGCAATGTATAGCGGCGCGCCCGGCAATGAAATCGAAGGGCCAATGGCGGTTGTCATCCTGGGTGGCCTGATTACGTCGACCGTTCTAAATCTGCTGGTGCTGCCGATGCTGGCTTTGCAGTTTGGGCGCTTTGAGAAAAGATGATCTATGGGTTGTGTATTGATTCTCAAGCATAACAACCATGCTGAACAACTTTAATAGCCGAAAAAAGCATAGGTGAGCGAGACCAACCAGATAACGTCCTGCTTTCTGCCAACAGCCTAGATGTATACGAATCCTAAAGCCAAGTTCGTGTCTAAAAAAGCGGGCGAAGCAGTGCTTTCGAGAAGCTTTGCGATTAATGGAATACCGAAACTTTGACTCTATTTGTACCAGAGTAGAGGTAAAATAGTTCTCATAATTTGTATTATGTAAACTTAAGTATTAAATTACATGATACATCAATATGGTTCTATCAATTTATAGAGTTTATAGAGTTCTCCAACAGATATTTCAAATCACCTACTTACAAGTATCCCGATACGCATGCCAAGTAGCATGTCCGAGAAGTGGAATGATCACGATCATGCCCCAGAGTTGGGTTGCAAATCCGATAGCAGTCAGTCCCCCAAGGAGAGCTGCCCACAAAAGCATCGCAGGTAAATTTGCCATGACGGCCCTGATACTGATCCCCATGGCAGCAATCAGCCCAGTGGATCGATCCATTATCATGGGGACAGAAACTGCGGTAAGCATAAAAACCCCGGCAGCGATGACGCCTCCTACAGCACCATAGGTCAATAGAAAGCCAGCATCGGCAGAAGTGATCCAGCTGGTCTGATAAATAGCACCGCTTATGGCAGGAAGTTCGCCATGAAAATAGTTTTCAAAAATCATGGCAGACAATCCGAACCAAACAAAAATAGATAGCACAAGTAGCGCAGCCAGCCTTGCTAATCGACGACCGTTTATTCTTAATCCATTCAATGACATATCGAAACTCACTGACTGCCCTGACTCCTTGCGGCGAGATAGTTCATACAGGCCAGCTGCCATGAGCGGGCTAACCAGCATAAAGCCGGAAATAGCCGCAGCAAACAAATACAGGTGATTACTGGTAAATATCAAGACCACCCAGCCCATGGCGGTGATAATCAGGCCGTGACTCAAACTCGCTGTCAGGCTATACCGCATGTCCTCCCATCCCTGACGCAACCACCGGAATGGACTCAAGAGCCCTACTTTTCGAATAGAAACTGCATGTTCTGTTTGTAAGGTGGAAACATTTTTCTCGCTCATGTCAGTCTCCTCAGACTTTTATTCGAAGTAAAAACGGCCCTCACCAGCTATGCCAAACAGAATAACTTCTATCTAACATTCTTATCCTACGCCATTTTCATAATGCGAACCATGTTGATAAAAAATACTGGGAACAGGCACCCTGCCCTTTACAGAAAACGACGTGGTAGCAAGCCACTGGTCCGCGCCTGTTTTTCAAGCGATTCGCGATCATCCGGGTGAGCGATACTGATAAGCGCATTCACGCGCTCCGGCATGCTTTTACCTTTAAGATTAACCATACCGTATTCAGTTACCACATACATCACATCAGTACGGGGGGTGGTAATTACGGTGCCAGGGGGGTGCCCTACCACAATACGCGAGCGTGGTTGATCACCTTTCATGTAGCGGGAAGAAAGGCACATGAAGGACTTACCGCCTTCTGACATGAACGCACCCCGCACAAATTGTAGCTGTCCGCCTGTGCCTGTCTTGTGTTTGAAGCCTGCGCTCTCGGAAGCCACCTGCCCCATCAAGTCAATCTGCATGGCATTGTTAATAGAGACGACCTTGCGGTTACGCGCAATGTTCTCAGTAAGATTTGTCTCATTAACTGGCAGACTCATGCACATTTCATTGCCATCAAGGAAGTCATATGTGCTCTTCGAGCCCAAAGCAAACGTGAAAACAATTTTTCCACGATAAGTGTTTTTGCAGGCACCTGTCACTTTGCCTGACGTTGTCAAATCAACCATTCCATCAACGAACATTTCGGTATGAATGCCAAGATGCTTAACTGGTGCATGCGCCAAAGCACTACAAACGGCATTGGGCATGCCGCCAATGCCAATCTGAAGGCATGCGCCGTCTTCTATTTCAGGAATAATCAGATTCGCCACCTTGATGTCAGCGTCAGTCACAGGCGCACTGGGTAGCTCAACCAATGGGGCATTGTCACCTCGGATAACGCCATCAACTTCAGAAATATGGATAACATTTTCCAATCCATAGCAGGTGGGCATCGCAGTGCTGGTTTCTACTACCACCCGCCGAGCCTTTTCACATAGTGCATGTAAAAAACTGTTTGACATGCCGAAATTAAAATAGCCATGCCGATCCATGGGGGTGGTTTTAAGGACGGCAATATCCACATCCAAAAAGTCACGATACAACTGTGGGCCTTCGCCAAAATTAAAAGGGATATAGCTGGATAAACCTTTATCGAACGACTTGCGGTCATGCGCTGAAAAATGCCAGCTTTCACCATGAAAATGTTGTTGTTCAGGATCAACCTCGAGCACTTTATGGGGCTTCATTGTCAGGATGCTGCGGATACGTACATCCTTTAGCTGATGCTTGCGCTCTGCTAGTGCGGCATCAAATATTTCCGGCTGATTAAGCGCAGTGCCATAATCGACTGACCAGCCGGATTGAATGATATTGGCGGCAATAGCGGCCGTGACTGTTTTTTCTTGCAGCATTTTTTGCAGATCCATCCTGATGCCTCCTGAAAGCAGTTTTTAATATTTAACCTGAAAAACTTGTTCCAATGCCATATCGCGATGTCAATCTGTCCTACCCCGCTAACTGTTCAATGGCCGCAATCCCTAGGGCATGGCAGTTTTTATCCTGCTGCCAGGACTCATCTGGCACAAGACGGGTAAGTGGCCGGATGTTTGGCGCAGGCACTGGCTGCCAGGTCTCTAATAAAATACTTACGTCATCGGGCGCATTGCACACCAGCAGCACATCGCATCCCGCTGTCCAGGCTGCATTGGCTCGGGAGACAATATTTCCGGCCACACTAGCCCCTTCCATCGATAAATCATCGCTGAAAATAACGCCGTCAAATGAAAATTCATTGCGCAATTTATTGATCCACACCGGAGAAAACCCAGCCGGGCGAGAATCAACTTGTGGATAAATCACGTGTGCGGGCATGACAGCATCAAGGGTTAAATGCCGATATGGCATCAAGTCGTCGCTCATGTCGGATAACGAACGCTCATCCACCGGAATCGCCACATGAGAATCCGCTGCAACCCAGCCGTGGCCAGGAAAATGCTTGCCGCAACAGCGCATGCCCGCCGACTGCAATCCAGTAATCAACGCGCCGGCTAATGCAATCACCGCTTTGGGGTCACGATGGAAGGCTCGGTCACCAATAACCCCACTCCGACCCCAATCAAGATCAAGCACGGGGGTGAATGAAAAATCAACGCCGCATTGACGCAGTTCGGCAGCAAGCAAATAACCGATGGTACGCGCTGCTTCACAAGCACCTGCGGCATCGGTATCCCACACGGCACCCAATTTTCTCATGGCGGGTATTGGGCTGAAATCATCCCGGCAGCGCTGAACACGGCCACCTTCGTGATCAATGGCAATTAATAGTTGCGGTATGCGTAGCGCATGAATTTCCGCACACAGCTTGGTGAGCTGCTGGCGATCGCGATAATTGCGCGTAAAAAGTATCACTCCGCCAACTAATGGATGTGTCAGTCGCTCGACATCCAGCGCAGTCAGCGTATGACCTGCAATGTCTATCATCAAGGGGCCAAGAGGGTGTGCTGAAAAGGTTGTCATGGTGTTTCCAGTAAAACAAACGCGACAGCGTAATCGTGTTCATCACTAATTGAGAGGTGGGCCGTCATATTCCGCTGAGCAAAATAAGCGGCAAGCGATGGAGAAAAAGCAAAGCCAGGCTTGCCCAGAGCATCATGCGTGACGCTGATTTCAGGCAAAACCAAAGGGGAGCGTATGCCTGTACCCAAGGCCTTGCCCAAGGCTTCTTTGGCAGCAAATCGTTTGGCAAGCACGCGGGCCGGATTCTGGCTGGCAGCGCAGGCAGCACGCTCGTCTGGGGCTAAAATCTTTTGCAAAGATCGTTCGCCATGGCGCTGCCACAACTCGGCCATGCGCTTGATGGCAACGATATCAGTACCTATGCCAAAAATCATGAGTGATGCACGTCGTTGATCAGAGTTTTCATTTCACGTACCGCTTCGCGCAGACCTACAAAAACAGCCCGGCTGACAATAGCGTGACCAATGTGCAGTTCGCGAATGCCCGGCAATGCGGCGACAGGATGCACGTTAACGTAGTTCAGCGCATGCCCGGCATTCAGCTGCATGCCTGCGCTAAAAATCGCTTCGCCCGCTGCGCGAAGTTTAGCCAGTTCAGCTCTAACAGCCCGGCTTTCTTCGTCTCGCCCCTGCGTATGAAATGCCAATGCATAAGGACCAGTATGCAGTTCGCAAACATGCACGCCAATACGCGCCGCCGCAGCAACCTGGACTAATTCAGCATCAATAAATACACTGGTCTGAATGCCCGCCTGGGACAAACGAGACACTACCGTGCGCAAGCGCTGCTCCTGCTCAGCGACATTTAATCCGCCCTCGGTCGTGACTTCATGCCGCCCTTCGGGCACCAGCATGGCCATTTCAGGTTTGATGGCGCAAGCAATGACAATCATTTCTTCGGTTGCGGCCATTTCCAGGTTCAACTTGATGTGTGTCAGTTCGCGCAAGCGGCGCACATCGTGATCCTGAATATGTCGCCGATCTTCGCGCAGATGCACCGTGATGCCGTCCGCGCCACCGAGTTGCGCTTCAACCGCCGCCCATGCAGGATCCGGCTCATAGGTTTGCCGAGCCTGGCGAATCGTCGCAACATGATCGATATTCACACCCAGTTTAATCACAGTTCTTGCAACTCCATAAAGACCCGCCGCGTTTGCAGCGTTTTTCCTCCCAGATGATGCGCAATCAATTGACGCATCAACACCTTGCTCTCCAGCCGCGTTTGCGGATCGGCATAGTCATCTGCAACCATATCGAGCAGCGTTTTACCACGTAAAACATTCATATTCGCCGTCTCATCAGCGCCGACTTTTCGCACAGGCCCGCGTTCAACCTGGAAAGTGTACTGTGCCTGTGCAATGATTTTCTCGCCTGTCACCGCTTCGCGATCCAGCGTCATGCCATAGCCTAATTCCTTGAGCAGCGTCTTCTCGAACCGCCTTAACTCGGGCGCATCCGCCCCGCCAAGAGCCAGCGCATGCAGTGCCGCACTGTAAGCATCGAACAGCATGCTATGTGGATCTTCCCGTGGCAACATCTTGACTAATAGTTCATTAAGGTAATAGCCCAGCAACAAGCAGCGCCCACTTAATAGCGGCATGCCGCCTACCCATTCGGCCTTGGCCAGTGTTTTAACCTCCCCTGCCCCAAACCAGCCAAGTTCCAACGGCTGGAACGTCATCAGCATGCCGCGCATGGCAGAACGCGGGCGTCGGGCACCACGCGCCAATAGGGCCAAGCGCCCATGATCGCGGGAAAAAACATCGATAATTAAACTGGTTTCACTATACGGATAAAGATGCAACACAAAGGCGCGCTGCTCATCAATGCGCTGTTTTCCACTCACAGCGTTACTCGTAGCCTAAAGACTTCAAAGCGCGTTCATCATCGGCCCAGCCGGTTTTTACTTTGATCCAGGTTTCCAGCCAGACCTTGCCGCCAAACAGTTTTTCCATGTCCTTGCGGGCATCGGTTGAGATGCGCTTGAGCCGTTCTCCCTCTTTGCCAATGACCATTATTTTATGAGCTGAGCGATCAACAATGATCGCCGCAAAAATGCGCCGCAAATCGCCCTCTTGCTCAAACTTCTCGATCTCGACGGCCAAGCCATAAGGCAGCTCTTCACCCAGATTACGGAACAATTTTTCACGCAGAATCTCTGAGGCCAAAAAGCGTTCGGATCGATCCGTGATGTCATCCGCCTCAAACACTGGGGGCATCACAGGCAAATAAGTGGCGACAGCAGATAACAATGTTTCCGTACCCACGCCTTTTTCGGCAGACAGGGGCACAATCTCGCTAAAGGCGTGCAATGCTGAAACTTGCGCGATAAATGGCAGCAATTTTCCTTTGTCTGCCAAGCGGTCGATTTTATTAATCACCAAAATGATAGGCTTTTCTGGCGGCAGCATGGCCATGAGTGCCTCTTCACCTGCACCCCAGCGCCCGGCTTCAATCACCAGCAAAATTACATCTACATCGGCGAATGAAGAAGTGATGCTTCGATTCATCAACCGGTTAAGCGCATTCGTGTGCGATGTTTGAAAACCGGGCGTATCGACAAAAATAAATTGATTGTCATCTGTCGTCAAAACACCATGAATGCGATGGCGTGTTGTTTGTGCCTTCTTTGAAGTGATGCTCACTTTGGCACCCACCAGACAATTCATCAGCGTTGATTTGCCCACATTGGGGCGGCCAATCACCGCCAAATAACCAGTACGAAAAATTTCATTCATTTTTTTTTGGAATCAATCCGTGTGAGCGCTGCACGAGCAGCCTCCTGTTCGGCGATACGACGGCTACTGCCTTTGCCAACGCATAAAATATTCAGCGTAGCAACAGCACATGACACCTCAAACTCTTGTGCGTGCGCTTCGCCACGGAGGGCAACTAACGAATAACTTGGCAAGGATAAACGACGTCCCTGCATTAATTCTTGCAAGACGGTTTTAGGATCTTTCCCGGATTTTTGTGGATCGGTGCGTAAAATCCAGGGAGAAAAAAGACGATCGATCACTTGTTGTGCAGCAATAAACCCCGCATCCAGAAATACCGCCGCAAACACCGCTTCCAGAGCATCCGCAAGTGTTGATGGGCGGCTAAAGCCGCCACTTTTCAGCTCCCCTTCGCCCAAGCGTAAATGTTCTCCTAAGCGAATGCTCAGCGCGACTTCAGCAAGTGTTTCTTGTCGCACCAAACTCGCCCGCAAGCGAGACAGCTCACCCTCATTGCATTCTGCGTAACGCAGAAACAAGGCGTGCGCAATAACGCAATTGAGTATTGAATCACCAAGAAACTCAAGTCGCTCATTGTGTGGCACACCAAAGCTCCGATGCGTCAGCGCCTGCCGGAGAAACTCAGGACGAGTGAAGTGATGTCCCAGTGAAGTTTCTACGGCCTTGAGCTTCATTTCTTCGCGCTACTACCCTCAAAATCAAAGACCAGACTGACGTTATAAAACAGGGGAACTTTCTTCGCATAGGCAAAAGAAATGACTAACTCACCATCTTCCTTGCCCACCTCGATATCTTGTCCAGTCACGCTTTTAATGAGATCAATATCAGCACGCTTATCATACGCCGCACGCACATCAGGTATTGCAGCTTCTTTTAAACTACTATCTTTTGCAGTTGCCTTGACCACCTTGAGAATCTCCCCATATTCAATCCATACGGGCAACACTTTCATTGTCAATAAAGCGAGTAGCGCAAAAATCACGCTGCCTATCAGCAGGCCATTGAGACTAACACCTCGTTGAAATTTCATTTTCTCTCCTAGTGAAAAGAACCAATACGCCGCAAATCGCTAAAATTGAACCATATAAAAAACGCTTTTCCCACCAGGTTTTTATCCGGCACAAACCCCCAGAAGCGGCTGTCTTGAGAGTTGTCGCGATTATCGCCCATGACAAAATAATGCCCTTTCGGCACTTGGCAACTTACGCCGTCATTATTGTAGTGGCATTGATCACTATCCGGAAAATTCACAATCGGTCGCACATAACCAGGGGCTTCAGGATCGATAAGTATCCCGTGCTGCACTCCGCCCAAAGTTTCTTTAAACCGTGGCGTGTAATACAGACGTGCAGGATCCAGGTAGTCACCTGTGCTCTCATGCACTACTTCCTGGTCGTTAATAGTCAGTTTTTTGTTGTGATACTCCACGCGATCTCCCGGCAGGCCAACTACACGCTTGATGTAGTCCAGCGAAGGATCTGGCGGATAGCGGAATACCACCACATCACCCCGTTTCGGGGTGTTGAGTTCTACGATTTTCTTGTTGATTACCGGTAAACGAATTCCGTAGATAAACTTATTCACCAAAATAAAATCACCCACCACCAGAGTGGGAATCATCGAGCCAGAAGGAATTTTGAAGGGCTCAACCAGAAAAGAGCGCAGTACAAAAACAGCCAGGATCACAGGGAAGAAGCTGCCTCCGTACTCAACCCACCAGGGATCTTTCGCATTAGCGGGTCGTTTTTTTCTGGCCCAGAAATGATTGATTGCCCAAAGAACACCAGTAAAAACGACAAATAAGAATAAGATCAAGGCAAAATTCATGAACGCTCCACAAGAATATGTTGACTGAAATAAGGAACTACAGAAAATAGGCTAAGACCATGGCTACTGCAGTTCTCGGCAAGCAGGAAAAAGGTCATTTATCGCCGACCCGCAACACCGCAAGAAAGGCTTCCTGAGGAATTTCTACACGTCCGACCTGCTTCATGCGTTTTTTCCCTGCCTTTTGTTTTTCCAATAGTTTTTTCTTCCGGGAAATATCACCGCCATAGCATTTGGCGAGTACATCCTTGCGCATGGCTTTAACGTTTTCACGGGCAATAATAGTGGCACCAATCGCCGACTGAATAGCCACATCGTACATTTGACGAGGAATCAGCTCACGCATTTTTGCTGCGAGCTCTCGCCCGCGATAAGCCGCATTAGCGCGATGAACGATCAAAGAAAGCGCATCCACTTTTTCAGCATTGATCAGGATATCAAGTTTGACGACATCTGCGACCCGGTATTCTTTGAATTCGTAGTCCAGCGAGGCATAGCCACGTGAGACAGACTTTAGTTTGTCAAAAAAGTCCATGACCACTTCGGCCATTGGCATCTCATAAGTGAGCTGAACCTGCTTGCCGCGATAAGCGATATTGATCTGGCGCCCGCGTTTTTGCTCACACAGCGTGATGACTGCACCAAGATATTCCTGCGGCACAAAAATAACGTTGGTAATAATGGGCTCACGAATTTCCTCGATCTTCTGGAGTTCAGGCAGCTTGGCTGGATTTTCTACCAGTATTTCTTCGCCATCGCGTAGGCGTACCTCATACACTACGGTCGGTGCAGTAGTAATTAAGTCCTGATCGAACTCACGTTCTAGCCGCTCCTGCACAATTTCCATGTGCAAAAGTCCTAAGAAGCCGCAGCGAAAGCCAAATCCGAGTGCCTGCGAAACTTCAGGCTCATAGTGAAGAGAAGCATCATTCAGGCGAAGCTTTTCAAGGGCATCGCGCAGTGACTCATATTGATTTGACTCTATCGGATAAAGACCAGCAAAAACTTGCGGCTTGATTTCCTTAAACCCAGGCAAAGCCGCTGCTGCGGGACGTTCAGCCAGCGTAATGGTATCGCCGACTTTTGCCGCCCCAAGCTCTTTGATGCCAGAAATAACAAAGCCCACTTCGCCTGCCTTTAACTCAGGCCGTGGCAAGGCTTTAGGGGTAAATACGCCCACTTGTTCACACAAATGCATACTGCCAGTAGACATAAGTAATAATTTGTCTTTTGCCTTGAGCATGCCGTCAATAACGCGCACCAGCATCACAACACCTACATAATTATCGAACCATGAATCAATAATCAGCGCTTTAAGAGGCGCATCCAGTTGTCCTTTAGGCGGGGGGATGCGCGCAATGACCGCCTCTAACACGTCGTCCACACCCAAACCGGTTTTTGCCGAGCATAGCACCGCATCAGTGGCATCAATCCCGATGACGTCTTCAATTTCTTGACGGGCATTATCGGGGTCGGCCTGCGGCAAATCAATTTTGTTTAAAACCGGCACCACCTCAACACCGAGTTCTATCGCGGTATAGCAGTTGGCGACAGTTTGTGCTTCAACCCCTTGTGACGCATCGACTACCAGCAATGCACCTTCGCAAGCAGACAGCGAACGACTCACTTCATAGGAAAAATCAACGTGCCCCGGCGTGTCAATCAAATTGAAGTTATAGGTTTTGCCATCTCGCGCTTTGTAATTTAATGAGGCGGTTTGCGCTTTGATAGTGATCCCGCGTTCTCGCTCGATATCCATTGAATCAAGAACTTGGGATTCCATTTCGCGGTCTGACAAGCCTCCGCACTTATGGATGATGCGATCTGCCAGCGTAGACTTGCCGTGATCAATATGAGCAATGATGGAAAAGTTACGGATGTGATTCATAAAGAACCAATAAAAAAGGCGCCCAAGAAACACATCGAGCACCTTTGAAGCTTTAAAAAGAGAGCCCTGATTTTAGCGGAAAGCGCTCAAATACTCACGGACTTTCGCATTATCGATGAAATAATGGCATAACATTTTGCCTTCTGGATCAAGCAAAACCGGCACTAGTTCGTCGTATTCAGCAACTAATGCCGGATCTGCATCAACATCAATCACGTCGATATCAAAGCTGATCACATCAGGTTCTCTGCGAAGCCCATTTAACGCGGCGAGCATGTCATTGCAAAGGTGGCAATAAGACCGATGCAACAATCGCAGTGTTGGGCTATTTATTTGCTACCCCTTTGATAATTACAAAAGTTTGCACATCACCACGCCGCACCAGCAGAGTAATCGATTCCGTTTTATTCACCGCAGCGATAAGCTCATTAAATTGTGCGACCGTCTTGAGCTCAATCTGGCTTCCCTTATGGATAAGTGAGAGCAAAATATCCCCCGGGCGCAAATCTGTGCGCACACCAGTACTCGTCACATCTTCGACGATCAGGCCGTTTGGCAGCCCTGAAGCGAGCTTTTGTTCTGCTGACAATGCAGACAATACCAGGCCTAATCGGTTGGCCTTGGTAGGCTCAGATGGCTTCTGACCCCGTTTGAGCGTTGGTGCACCATCGTCAGGAATTTCGCCCATCGTAACGACAACGTCAACAGGTTTACCTTTACGCCAAAGCTGCACGGGTACTTTAGTGCCTGGTTTAGTTGAGCCAACCTTGCGGGGTAATTCACTGGACTCTATTACAGGCTTGCCATCAAACTTGAGAATGATGTCACCTGGCGCAATCCCGGCTTTGTCTGCTGCAGCGCCTTTTTCTATCGAAGCAACAAGTGCACCTTGCGCTTTGCTCAAGCCGAACGACTCAGCCAAATCTTTACTTACTTCTTGAATCACCACTCCCATACGGCCACGGCTTACACGCCCATTTTGTTTGAGCTGGGCTTGAACTTCCATCGCAATATCGATTGGAATAGCAAAAGACAAGCCCATGAATCCGCCTGATCGTGAATAGATCTGCGAATTGATACCGACGACTTCGCCCTTCATATTGAACAAAGGCCCACCCGAGTTACCTGGATTGATTGGTACGTCGGTTTGAATAAAAGGTACAAAGTTTTCTTGTGAGAGAGAGCGCCCTTTTGCACTCACAATACCCGCGGTGACGGTATTCTCAAACCCAAAAGGAGAGCCAATAGCTACTACCCACTCGCCAACTTTCATTTTTCCCGGGTCGCCCAGTCGAGTGAAAGGAAGCTTTGCAGCTTCAATTTTGATCAAGGCAACGTCCGTTCGTTTATCCGCGCCCAGAACCTTGGCTTTAAATTCCCGCTTATCTGTGAGCTTTACCGTCACCTCATCTGCTCCATCCACCACGTGGGCATTAGTCAAAATATATCCGTCTGCGCTAATAATGAAGCCCGAACCCAAGGATTGGCTTTTGTATTCACGTGGCTGATCAGGCAGCCCCTGTTCCCCTGGCATCCCAGGAATTTGGCCGGGGAAAAACCGCCGGAAAAACTCTTGTGCAGGATCATTTTCAGCAAAGGGGGAAATCTGTGCCTGAGTACTTTGTTTGATGATTTGTGTCGTACTGATATTCACAACCGCTGGGCCTTGAGCCTCAACCAGTTCCGTGAAATCAGGCAACTCCCGTGCTTGGCTTGGGCCGGAGAGCACAGTGGATAAAGTTACCGCAAAAACCAGGCAAAGATTCTTCATTTTCAGATGTAACTCCTTAAGGGTTTGTTTTTAAAACAATATTATTTATTGGTGTATTTTTGCAAAGAAAAAGGATGTGCTATCGAACGATAGCCCTTATGGAAACTCCGCTCACGATATCGCAATAATATAAATCCGATAATTAATCCAAGCAGCACGCCAAGTGCTGCTGCACCGTCACCTGCTAGCCATTGGCCCACTACAGCACCACAGATAATTAATATCAGGGGCATGCCATAAGACGCCATTGCTGCGCGAAAGACTGTGCCTTCAGCAACTGACAGGCTGACGTGATCACCCACACCTAAACCTAACGTATTGCTCACAAGATAACGACGCGGTTGATTTGTTCGGGCAAGCAGGTTTGTTGTTTGGCACCCAGCAGGATTGGGACAATGATCACACGCGGCAAGCCTTGCCGGGACTTCAACCAAGACTTCGTTATCGTTTGTCACCGCTACTACGAAAGCCTCGCATTGCATCATTATTTTTTCCACTCGATGCCATCGCCTAGTTGTTTCAGTGCAAGGGACGGAACTTCGCCCATCACCACTAAATAGTACTGTGAGGTGTGCCTGTGATACACATTCAATGCACCCATGCTGGACAATACTGCCGGACTATTTTCCTCACTCTCTTCCGGGTGAGCGCGCGGTTCAATGAATGCAGAAATGGTGGCCACGCCATCTGAAAATAAAATATGCAATGCAGGCTTTCCAGAACCAGAATCGCGTTTCATGGCATTGATGCGACGAAAGCCGGGAATATTTTTGTGAAATATCCAGCCTAAATCCTCTGGCACGATTTCTGTAGTCGTGATTTTCTGTACTTGCAGACCCTCGTTGGGAAAGCGCGGTTTTAAAGCCTGCGGTGACAATGCGCCGCCAATAGTAATTTGGGTGAAACTAAAAGAATCCAATGTTTCACCCTGTCCACCTAAAATTACAGCTCTCAACAATAAACCACTGGCGTTGTCTAACCAAAACTCATGCCCATAGCGCAATTTGTCACGTGGCTCTAAGACGATGACACGACTATTGAGGCCGGCGACACGACCTTGACCACTGGATCGAATCGAATAATTGTCTTGCAAGCGGTTCAATCCGGCAGGCAGCAGCGTAGGAAATTGACGGTGCGCTGACCGGGTTTCAACAATCAAACGCTTTTCAATGGGGAAAAAACTGGTTATTTCATCTCCATTGCGAATCATTTCACGCGGGCTGCCATCAAGCACTTCTATCCGCTCCAGATCACGGCCATCCGCCCATGTATGCGCTATGTGCGAAGTCTCCATTCGGTCAGCGCTACGATAAACAAAAACGCCTTCGTAGGTCAGCTGGCGAGAGGCCTGCGCCATGCGCTGCAAAGCCATCAGGTTATTCTCTGCTTGAGCAAAAGTCGGCGCTAGTGATACGGCGACTGTAGCAATTACGGTCCAGAAGAAGCAATTGCCCTGATCACGCAAGAGTCTCATTAACGATTAATACTTACAACTGACACAGTACGAATATGATTTGTGCCGCCGACTAGCGCCCCGCCTTCATAGGCTTGATGCGCGACAAGGTACTCCTGCAGCCGCGCCGCTTGTTCTGCATCGGCAACAGTGGATAGAGCGGGTGTTGATGAAACGAGAGATGAGGCAGTTTTCGTGTGTGTAGCAGGCAAAGTCATAACCCCAAGGCCAGGTATGGCCGGGGATATGACAGCCTGGTTAGCTGCAATCAGCGAACCAGCAGGCATTTGAGTGGGCGATAAAGCGACCCATGCCACCATGGCAACACCTGCTGCAGAGGCTGCGAGTGCCATGACGGGCCGTTGCCAGCGGCTGGCGCTGCGTTGCGGATGGGGCGACAATATCGTGGGTTCTAGCGATAAAGCAGTCATAACACGGCTGCTTACATCAATCGTTAAATCAGGTTCGTGCCGTATGGCATCTCCCATGACATGGTAAAGGCACCAAGTATTTTTATGTTCCCTGTCGCGTGATAAAGTCGCCACCGCGTCCTTTGCCTCATTGGCTTCGAGTGCTAACTCTCCGTCCATTAATGCAGAAATACGTGTTTTCATTGTCTTACCCTCGCACGCCTAACAACAAAAAATCTCTGGGTTACCATCGCTTATCGGCCGTTGTATCAAGCAAAGGCCGCAACTTCAGCGCAATCGCATCGCGTGCACGAAAAATTCGTGAACGTACAGTACCAATCGGGCAATCCATCACATCAGCAATTTCTTCATACGACAAACCTTCAATTTCACGTAGCGTCAAAGCAGTACGCAAATCCTCGGGCAAGGTTTCCACAACGGCATTGACGGTTTCGCCAATTTGTTTAGTCATGAGCAATCGCTCGGGAGTTTCATTGTTTCTCAGTAATTCGGGTTCATTGTAATTTTCAGCCTCTTCACCATCCGTTGTTGAGGTTAGCTGCGCCCGTCTGCCATGCGTAACCAGCCAGTTTTTAGCGGTGTTAACACCAATACGATACAGCCAGGTATAGAACGCACTATCGTTGCGAAAGCTCGGCAACGCCTTGTATGCGCGGATGAAACTGTCTTGCACGATGTCTTCCACCTCGGCCGGATCACGCACCATGCGTGACACCAGCCGCGCAAGTTTGCGCTGATACTTGGTGACCAATAATCCAAAAGCTTGCTTGTCGCCAGCTTGGACCCGTTCAACAAGTATCCGATCTGCTTCACGATCTCCCATGGGCTTTGTGCTTTGATTCCGCCTAAAAACAATATTTTGCAATCACTCAGATTGCTAGTCAGTATATCAAGCCATTCTGCCCATTTCATATTGAGTGTCCTGTTCATCTCTCGCATCACCTCGCTCGTGCATCCTTGATAGCCTGCAAGCTCACACGTTCCCTGCTGGGACTACAGACTTTATTACGGCTGAATAGTTCCCTGCATGATGAGTGATATAGTTCCGCCCCATGAAACAAAAAGCGCAGAAAGAACGGAAGGCCATCAAGCACTTCGATGTCCTCATTATTGGTAGCGGACTCGCAGGCCAATCGCTGGCACTTCGCTTGGCAGACACCCATCATGTGGCATTAGTCACCAAAAAAACATTAGAGGACTCGGCCTCAGCCTGGGCACAAGGAGGCATAGCTGCGGTTTTGGATGAAGAGGATACTGTCGATGCTCATATCGCTGACACCCTGACTGCTGGCGCTGGTTTATGCGATCCTAGCGCAACACGCTTTGTTGTTGAACATAGCCATGAAGCCATTGATTGGCTGATGGCCCGCGGCGTGCCTTTTACTCGCGATGACTCATCCTTTGGATTTCATCTCACGCGCGAAGGCGGCCATGGGCAACGCCGTATCATTCATGCGGCCGATGCGACAGGCAAAGCCGTACAGAATACCCTCACCGAGCAGATCCGAAAGCATCCGCGAATCACCGTCTTAGAACAGCACATTGCGGTAGATCTCGTTACCTCCAGCCGACTCGAGGCAACCCCTAATCGCTGTCTGGGTGCCTATGTGCTTGATATTCAGAACGATACTGTCGTCACTATCGGCGCTGACCATACCGTATTGGCAACAGGTGGCGTTGGAAAAGTTTATCTTTACACGACCAATCCCGACACTGCGACGGGAGATGGTGTTGCCATGGCCTGGCGCGCAGGCTGCCGAGTTGCCAACATGGAATTCGTTCAATTTCACCCGACGTGCTTGTATCACCCCCATGCCAAATCTTTTCTGATTTCCGAAGCCTTGCGTGGTGAAGGCGGCCTGCTGCGCTTACCTGACGGTACCCGTTTCATGCCCAATTATGATCCGCGCGCTGAGTTGGCCCCGCGTGATATTGTCGCACGCACCATCGATCTGGAAATGAAACGCCATGGCGTGGATTGCGTTTTTCTTGACATGACGCATAAACCGGCAGGCTTTCTCATAGAGCATTTCCCCACAATCCACGCACGTTGCCTGGCGCTTGGTATTGATATCACCAAAGAACCCATTCCTGTAGTACCTGCCGCCCACTACGCTTGCGGCGGGATTGTGACTGATATGAGGGCTCGAACCGATTTACCCGGTCTGTATGCGATTGGTGAAACCACCTTTACCGGGCTGCATGGTGCGAATCGACTCGCCTCAAACTCATTGCTGGAGTGTGTTGTCTTTTCCGCCGCGGCAGCGGAAGCCATCAGTAAAACCACGATCAAGCCACCCCCCACTTTGCCGTACTGGGACGAAAGTCGCGTGCGAGACGCTGATGAGGAAATTGTCATTTCGCACAACTGGGCGGAATTGCGCCGCTTCATGTGGGATTACGTCGGCATCGTTCGTACCAATAAACGCCTGGAACGTGCGCTCCATCGCATTAGCCTGCTGGAAAAAGAAATCAGCGAATACTACGAAAATTTTCGCATCAGCAACGATCTCATTGAACTGCGAAATCTGGTTTTGACTGCTCGTCTGATTGTGAAAAGTGCGCAATGTCGCCATGAAAGTCGCGGACTACATTTTAGTCGTGACTATCCTGAAACCTTGCCTCGCGCGTTGGACACTGTTCTTCACCCTTATCAACACGGGTGAACAGGGTAAATAGACTATTGTTTTATTACTTTGGCGGCATTTGCTTGATCTGCCAGCGCAGCCAAAGACGTAACTGACGAAAGTCTTCTGCCTCAAGGCTGTCTTTGAGCAAGACTAGAGATTGCAAGCGACTTTTTTGCCGATAAAGCAAGATAACCAAGAAGGGCAAAACAGTGCTGTGCGGATGCAAAACCATATCATTCGCAGTATCACCATCCGCTATGGAAAAGTGGGCATCTTGTGTTCGACCGCCTTGTAATGGAGTGGCTTCAGCAACGCCGACTTTTTTAATTCGACCATCTCCATGCAAAATCAACTCAGTTGTCGAGGCCATGCCATCGTTTTTTATCCATGAGGCACCAATTAAGAGCAGCAAAGCTCCTTGCAACAAGTCAGGAACATTGGTGCTTAGGACAATACAGGCCGTAATAAAATGCGCAATCCATACCAGGCGTTTCAAAAAGCGCGATGGCCTGACAAAAACAGAATATTTTGCGACAGGCCTCATCGCAATGACTCGCTAGATCTTGCGGAAAATCAGTGTGCCGTTCGTGCCGCCGAAGCCAAAATTATTTTTCATCGCGACATCAATTTTCATCGGTCGTGCAATATTGGCACAGTAGTCGAGATCGCATTCAGGATCTTGATCGAAAATATTGATCGTCGGTGGGCTGATCTGATGGTGAATAGCCAACACCGTGAAGATTGACTCAATTCCGCCTGCTCCACCAAGCAAATGTCCTGTCATCGATTTGGTGGAGTTAACCACTAACTGCTTGGCGACATCATGACCAAAAGCTAATTTAATGGCCTCCGTTTCATTTTTATCGCCCAGCGGCGTTGAAGTACCGTGGGCATTTAAATATTGCACATCGTTAGCGTTAACGCCTGCGTTTTTCATCGCATTTTGCATGCTGCGTTTCGGACCATCGGTATCAGGGGCTGTCATGTGAAAGGCATCTGCCGCCATGCCAAAGCCGGTGAGCTCGGCATAAATCTTCGCACCGCGACGTTTGGCATGCTCATATTCTTCTAGCACCATGACACCGGCGCCTTCGCCCAGGACAAAGCCATCCCGTTCTTTATCCCACGGGCGGCTTGCTGTGACAGGATCGTCATTCCGGGTGGAAAGCGCTTTGGCCGAAGCAAAACCGCCAATCGCCAGCGGCGTAACTGAAGCTTCTGAGCCGCCACACACCATTACATCGGCATCACCATACTCAATCATGCGTGCAGATAAACCAATAGCATGTAAACCCGTGCTGCAGGCAGTGACTACTGCAATATTCGGCCCTTTCATCCCGTACATGATCGACAAGTTGCCAGAAATCATATTGATGATAGTGCTGGGAATAAAAAAAGGTGAAATTTTGCGCGGTCCCCCGGCAAGAAAATCATTGTGGGTTTCTTCGATCATTGGCAAACCACCAATGCCTGAGCCGATATTTACGCCAATTCGATCCGCATTTTCATCGGTGACTTCAATACCAGAGTCACGCACGGCCTGAATACCCGCCGCCATACCATAATGAATAAATGTATCCATGCGGCGTGCTTCCTTGACGGATAGATAGGTGGCGACATCAAAACCTTTCACTTCGCCAGCAATCCGCACCGATACGGCTGATGCGTCAAACCGAGTAATCGGCCCGATACCACTTTCCCCGGCGATGATATTGTCCCAGGCCTCGGGAACAGAGTTACCTACGGGTGAGACAAGGCCCAGACCGGTAACAACTACGCGACGCCGTGAAGTAGATGGCGTAAATGACACATCTGGCACGAGTGACTCCCGAAATGAAAAGTAATGATGCAGTGAAGCGTATTTTATTTTTTTAGATTGGAATTGACGTAGTCAATCGCCTGTTGAACGTTGGTAATTTTTTCTGCATCCTCATCCGGAATTTCACACTCGAACTCTTCTTCTAGCGCCATGACCAGCTCAACGGTATCCAGAGAGTCGGCACCCAGATCGTCCACAAACGAAGATTCGTTTTTAATGTCAGCTTCATTCACACCCAGTTGTTCAGCTACGATCTTTTTGACGCGTTGTTCGATGTTGTCCATATTGAATTCCTTCCCTGATTTATCGGCTATTTAAAACTTGCCTAGTTTAACAAAAAGAACTGACTTCTTTAAAGAAATCAGGCCATATACATGCCACCATTTACATTGATTGTGCTGCCTGTAATGTATCCGGCGTGCGGCGAGGCCAAAAAGGCCACTGTCGCCGCAATTTCTTCGGGTCGGCCAAGACGACCCAGAGGAATTTTTTTGAGTAATGCGTCTCGTTGCGCTTCGGGCAGCACACGTGTCATATCGGTGTCAATAAATCCTGGTGCAATGCAATTGACCGTGATATTACGGCTACCCAGTTCATGCGCTAATGCACGACTCATGCCTGCCACGCCGGCTTTGGCTGCCGCGTAGTTTGCCTGACCCGGATTACCCGCTTCGCCCACAACCGAAGTAATGTTGATGATGCGGCCAAAGCGTGCTTTCATCATGCCGCGCATGACCAGCTTAGAGAGGCGAAATACTGCTTTAAGGTTTGTTTCCATTACATCATCCCACTCGTCTTCTTTCATGCGCAAAGCGAGATTGTCGCGAGTGATTCCGGCATTATTGACGAGAACAGAAACTACACCAAATTTAGTTTCAATTTCGCTTACCAGTGCTTCGCATTGCGCAACATCTGTCACATTGGCGATAGCACCCCAGCCAGTAATTCTGGCCGCATCAAGCAATTTTTGAATATCCGCCGCACCCGCAGCAGATGTCGCCGTACCGATCACTGTCGCCCCGTGTGCGCCAAGTGTTAATGCAATCGCCTGCCCTAAGCCGCGCGACGCACCAGTCACTAATACAACCTGTCCTTGCAAGCTATTCATGCTCTACCTCAATGAGTATCCAGTAATGCTAAAGCAGCTTCCACTCCTGCTAAATCAGCCATAGCCAGCCCGCTGAGATGTTCATCGCAACGCTTGGCCAAGCCTGATAGCACTTTGCCCGGACCACATTCAAGCACATGCGTAACCCCTATTTTTCGCATTGCCTGCATGGTTTCAACCCAGCGCACGGGAGAGGCTGCCTGGCGCACCAATGCTTCTTTAATGGCTTCTGGATCGGTTAGATGGGTAACATCGACATTATTAAGTACAGGGATCTGTGGAGTCGAAAAGCTCATTTGTGCTAAACGCACGCGCAATTTTTCAGCAGCTGGCAACATCAGGCTGCAATGGAACGGAGCAGAAACAGGCAGCATCACTGCCCGTTTTGCGCCTTTGGCCTTGACTACCTCGGCTGCCCTCTCAACAGCAGCCTTGTGGCCTGCGATGACAGTTTGCTTAGGCTCATTGAAATTAACGGCCTGTACAATCTGGCCTTGCGCCGACTCGGCACAAGCTGCGATCACGGCAGCCGCATCCAGGCCGAGTATGGCCGCCATTGCACCTTCTCCGGCGGCTACGGCCTCTTGCATTGCGCGCGCACGCAATTCAACCAGGGGCACGGCATCCTTGAGCAAGACAACACCCGCTGCCACTAACGCAGAATATTCACCCAGACTGTGGCCTGCCATAACTGCGGGATGCGCACCGCCTTTTGCCAACCACAAACGGTAAATCGCTACCCCTGCGGCAAGCATCAGTGGTTGAGTATTTACCGTCTGATTCAAAGCATCTGTCGGACCCTCTGCTGCCAGTTGCCAGAGATCACGGCCGAGTGACGTAGATGCCTCATCGAACGTAGCTCGTACTATGCTGGCATCACCATAGTGCGCCATCATGCCCAGCGATTGCGAGCCTTGACCAGGAAAAACAAGTGCAAATTTCATAACAATGATCTCGAATATTCAGAATGTAAGGAGCACCGCACCCCACGTAAACCCGCCCCCCACACCCTCCAGCAGCAGATTTTGACCTGCTTGTACGCGCCCTTGAGATACTGCTTCATCAAGCGCCAAGGGAATGGATGCTGCGGAGGTATTACCGTGGTGATCAACCGTCACGATACATTTTTCACTGGGTAACCCCAGTTTTTTTGCAGTGGATTGCAATATCCGCACATTCGCCTGATGCGGAATGAGCCAGTCAAGTTGATCAACCGTCAAGCCTGCTGTCTGTAAAACCTCGTGGGCTACCTCGGCCAGTACCTTGACTGCAAATTTAAATACCGCCTGACCATCCATGCGTAAAAATGGATCACCAGTCACTTCGCCACCGCAGATTTGTCCTGGAACAGAGAGCATGTCGGCATGACTTCCATCTGCATGCAGCGCTGTGGTTAAAATCCCTGGACTGTTCGCTGCTTCCAGCACGACCGCACCTGCACCATCACCGAACAAAACACACGTTCCACGATCCGACCAATCCATGATGCGCGAAAAAACTTCGCTACCGACAATCAAGGCACATCGATGCGAGCCGGACCGAATAAATTTTTCTGCTACGCTCAACGCATAAACAAAACCGCTACAGACTGCTTGCACATCAAATGCAGGAGCACCATTGGTAATGCCGAGCTTCTTCTGCAACAAAGCCGCTGTACTGGGAAAAATGTAGTCTGGAGTTGATGTTGCCACGATGATTAAATCAACGTCATTCGCCGAGCGTCCTGCAGCAGCAAGCGCCCGCTGGCAAGCGTGGAAGGCCAGATCGCTGCTGGTCTCACCGACTGCGGCGATATGTCGGGCGCGGATTCCCGTGCGCTCGGCTATCCAGTCGTCTGACGAGTCAAGTTTGTGCACAGCGATCAAGGCTTGATTGCTGACAGGCTGGCCAGGCAGGTAGCTGCCTGTGCCGGTAATGCGCGTCTGGATCATTGCTGTAAACCTTTAAACAACGAGCGATTAATCACGTTAAAAATCAATCACAAAGAGTCGGCGCTGGTGATACGGCGGCCATGCGTGCAGCAATTTTATCCGGTAGCTGTTGGCGCGCAGCCTCTGCTGCTCGCGTCAAAGCCGATAAAAATGCCAGCTGATCAGCGGAACCATGACTTTTAACCACGATACCTTTTAGCCCCAATAAACTTGCGCCATTGTAACGACGATGATCAAAGCGACGGCGAAAAGATTTCAACACAGGCATGGCGATTAAAGCAGCCAGCCGAGTGAATAGGGAGCGCGAAAACTCTTCTTTAAGACCGCTGGAAATCATTTGTGCCAAACCCTCAGAAGCTTTTAAGGTCACGTTACCAACAAAGCCATCGCACACGACGACATCTGTGGTGCCATTAAAAATATCATTGCCCTCAACATTGCCAAAAAAATTCAGATCACTTTGCCGCAATAACTCACCGGCGCGCTTGACAATATCATTACCCTTGATGTCTTCTTCACCAATATTGAGTAGCCCAACGCTCGGGCGCTCCTTGTGTTCAAGTGCGGAAGCCAGCATGGCGCCCATGATGCCAAACTGCAGCAAATGCTCGGCACTGCAATCGACATTTGCACCCAGATCAAGCACATAAGTTGCACCGCGCCGAGAAGGCAAAACAGTGCAAATCGCTGGCCGGTCAATACCGGGCAAGGTCTTTAGTACAAAGCGTGAAATAGCCATCAGTGCGCCTGTGTTCCCTGCGGACACCGCCGCGTGAGCCACCCCCTCTTTAACTAAATCGATCGCCACACGCATAGACGAATCTTTTTTGCTGCGCAAGGCACTGGCTATAGATTCGTCCATATCAATAACTTCAGTTGCATTGCGAACTGAAATACGTGATAGAAACTCTTGCGCGACCGGCGTCACATAAGGGCGCAATACTACCTCCAGCCCGACCAAAATGGCGGAACAAGAGGGGTTCTTACGCAAAAAATCAAATGTCGCAGGTAGCGTGACTCGGGGGCCATGATCGCCCCCCATACAATCGATCGCCAAGGTGATGGCCATGATTCAAGCTTCTCGACAAAAAAACAGCCGGATACGCAGATCGCATCCGGCTGAATTCATCTTGAGAACTTACTCGCCTTTGGCCTTGATGACTTTTTTGCCGCGATAAACGCCAGAAGGCGAAATGTGGTGACGCAGATGAATTTCACCTGACGTTGCTTCAACCGCAAGTGCCGGAGCTGTCAGGAAGTCATGTGCGCGGTGCATGCCGCGCTTGGAAGGGGATTTTTTATTCTGCTGAACAGCCATTATTTATTGCTCCTTGTTTCAATGCTTCTTCAAAGCGGCCAGCGCCAAAAACGACGCTGATCCGTATTTATTTTCAACTGCCCCGGTCTCCCCAGGCAACTCACAAAACTCATGCCGCGGCGCAAGAGGTAGCGCCAGCAACACTTCATTTTCTATCAAACCAACAATATCCAATGTTTCACTCGCCTCGATGGCATCCATCTCATCATCCATCAATTCCTCATCTGGCCAGCTTTCACCAGCGCTGATCAATTGCAACATGCTATTAACCTGCATCGGCAAACGAACACTTGTCAAACAACGCTGACACTGCAACAACACCGTACCATCAATCACCAATCGCAACAGCGATTTTTCCTCGCTCTTCAACCCTTGCAAACTAACGGCCAATGAGCCGTCAAACTCGAGCAATCGATCTGCCAAATTAGGCAACCATTTTAAAGGCATATTACCTTCAATAAAACGATTATTACGCACAAACTCCAGGCTATTCACCGTGGTTAGCGACAAAACTCTCTCAACAGGCCGCGGAGATTCCATGGATTCCATAGGCTCCGCATGCGGCATTTGTAAAGAAGAAGTCTTGTGAGGCATAAGTTTGGAATGTTATCATGCCTAGCCTTTGTTTTTCAAGTCTTAAAGCATGATTCAGCAACTCATTCTCGCTTCTACCTCGCCTTTTCGCAGCGAACTTTTACGCCGTTTGCAGCTACCTTTCGATATTGCTGCCCCCGACATCGATGAATCAGCTCTGCCAAACGAGCTGGCCGTCGCTACAGCACGCCGTCTTGCCCAAACCAAAGCACAAGCCGTGGCCAAGCAGTTCCCAAATGCCTTGATCATAGGCTCTGACCAGGTAGCCGCCTGCGGTGAGCAGCGATTTGGTAAGCCAGGAACAAGGCAAAATGCTCGTAACCAATTAAAGTTGATGAGTGGACGCGAAATCATTTTTCACACAGGACTTTGTATTTTGAATAGCGCTACAGGGCACACGCAAGTTCAGTGCATTCCCACATACGTCGGTTTTCGCGATTTAACAGACGGAGAAATTGAGGCTTACCTTGACAAAGAAGACGCACTGAACTGCGCAGGAAGCGCTAAATCAGAGGGTCTGGGTGTCTCTTTATTACGTTACCAACGTGGAGACGACCCTACCGCGCTCATAGGTCTGCCGCTCATTACCCTGTGTGAAATGCTGCGCAGCGCAGGCGCGCAATTACCCTAAGCGATTCCTAGCCATGCCCGGATCTCTTTGGTTATTACCAGTCGCACTGGGCGATACGCACTGGCAATCTTGCTTGCCGCCTGCCACCCGTGAAGCCGCCTGCCGGATCACGCATTTCGTTGCTGAAAATGCAAAATCCGCGCGGGCAGAGCTAAAGCGCATGGAACATCCTATTCCCCTGCGCGAGTTGGCCATTGAACAATTGCCCGAAAAACCGAATCCTGCCGACATTGATCAGCTTTTAGCTCCACTTTATGCGGGGTATGACATCGGTTTAATGTCCGAAGCTGGCTGTCCGGCGGTTGCTGACCCCGGCGCATTGCTGGTTCGGCGTGCGCATGCGCTAGGCTTATGCGTCAAACCATTGGTGGGTCCTTCATCAATCCTGCTCGCTCTCATGGCGTCAGGGCTGAATGGGCAACGATTTGCTTTTCATGGCTATCTTCCCGCCAAGGAGCCAGAACGCAGCCAGCATATTATTGATCTGGAAAAAGAATCCATACGCCTGCAACAAACGCAGATTTTCATTGAAACGCCTTATCGAAATCTCGTTTTGTTTAATGCCTTAATGGCCAACGCCCACCCCAAAACACTGCTGTGTCTGGCGACAGATCTCACGCTGGCACAGGAATATGTCACTACGCGCTCCATCAACGAATGGAAAAAACAAGCTCCTCCATCTATGGATAAACGGCCTACGGTGTTTCTTTTCTTAGCGACTCAATCAGCCATTTAGATCCATCCCATGCCTTGGGCTTGCACGCCAAAGCCACAGCAAACCAAACTGGCCACGCACGACGCAAAGCACTGTTAGAATCGACAGCCCTTGGCTCTGTCGTATCGGGTGTCCAATCCCGATTTCCGCATGAAACGCAATCGTCCTCCGCGCCGTATTAAACAAACCCCTGATACGTTGCGCTTGATTCAACTGGCCACCAGCCTGAGCGAATCATCGAGCCGGATTGAAGATGATTTCTGGGAAAAACGGCTGACTGTACTTGTCATGCATTTGATCGCCAGCGGCGCAGAAGAAACCTTGATGGCGGCGCTGGACCCTCTGTACCGCGAGACCTCCCCCGCGTATGGCTCTTTGGTCAGCACAATCGAGGCCTGTGCTGAAACACGATATGCTGAAACTCCGGATGGCCTCGACGCGCTCATGATTGCCATTCCGATTTTGTCATGGTCGCGTTTTTCAATTCCCGCTGGCCCTATTTCTACACTACAACTTGATGCTATCCGCGTGTACCTGCAATCCAATGTGCTGGCATCCGGAACAAAATTAAGCCTCTGTGACAGACTTTACAGCCCTGATCAGATACCGCAAACATACATAGAAACTGCCCAGTTAGCGGATAAAGTCATCCAGGTTGCCAAGCATGGTCGCAATGTAAAAATCGACCCGAAAAAAATAGGCGAAACCATGAGCTTTCTATCGGATAGCCGCTATCTGGTCGGCGCCATTGCGGCCCCGCAAGGTATGGCCATGTTTCGTTGGCAAGAAGAAGGAGGCAACCATGCCGAATCCGCACGTCAATGGATTTTGCAAGGTAGTGACCTCATCCGTCCATTATTGCCGGCTTGTGCGCTAGAACTGCAACCGGTTGGCGCTTATCACGCGGCCGTACTCGATGCCGACCGTGCCTCCCGCCCGTGGTCGCTACGTTCGGCCGTCGCATTTTTGCAAACCGTGCTAAATCTTCTGCCATCAGATCTCGTTGCCGTCATTGCGCGGTTTCATGATGATCAAACCGAAGAGTATCGTATCGGTTTAGCGTTGCGTCAAGATCAAACGGTAGTGCATGGCGTTGTCTGGCCGCTATTGGAAACTGAAGATGACAATAACGAATTATCTGCAGAAATCGAGACAGTCCTGCAAGATGCAGGTATTACCGAGGTAATCCAGCTAAGCCAGCGGTTTCCCATTGAATATTGTGACGATTGTGGTACCCCCTTGTACCCCAGTCCTGAAGGCGAACCAGTGCATGCCGAGTTGCCTGAAGAGCAGGCTGAAAATACACAACGTCATCTGCATTAGCGTGGCTAATTTAAAGTTTCCCGCCGTCTCACCAGCACCGACTTTTCGGGTAGTTCGCGTTGATGATGTCCGTCCCGGTCAAAGCCTTATTTGAAACGATACAACCCCGCGTTGACCTTCGGCTCACGCCCCACAATCAAGTCAGACAACAACTGTGCTGACCCGCAAGCTAACGTCCAGCCCAGCGTGCCATGCCCTGTGTTCAGCCATAACCCGGCCAATCCGGCGCTACGCATATCACTAATCAGCGGCACACTACTTGGCGTAACCGGGCGCAAACCTGCCCAATACTCAATATCTTCCACAGTGGATAACGCCGGAAACAGTCTGCGCGCACGTTTTACCATCGCAGCATAACGCACAGGGTTCAGCGTCAAATCATATCCCGTAAATTCGGCGGTTCCGGCAATTCGTAAACGGTTCCCTAAACGGGAGAAGACGATTTTTGCCCCGTCATCTGTCAAACTGACGGTAGGCACTTCGCGAGACGATACTTCCTCAGGCAAAGCAAAAGTAGCCGAATAGCCTTTGCCGGGGTAAATAGGCAAATGTACGCCCAAGGGCCGCAACAGCAGAGGTGAATAACTGCCTAGTGCCAAAACGGTCGCATCCGATGCCACCACTTCACCTGTTGCCAGGGTGACGCCTGTAATACGCTCACCATTGTATTGCAAGGCTGTTACGGTTTCGCTGAAGCGAAAATGCACGCCACGTGCGGCGGCTTTCTGTGCCAAAAGCTCGGTAAATTTCCGCGCATCGCCTGATTCATCCGCTGCGGTATACGTGCCGCCAATAATTGGTACGGCCGACTGCTTGATGGCGGGTTCAATCAACACGCACTCAGCTTGTGTTTTTGGCACTCGATCACAGCCAAACTCACGCATGAGCGTTGCCTGCAACAATGCATGATCAAATTCGCGTTGATCAGTATAGATATGCAAAATGCCACGCGTGAGTTGGTCGTAATCAAGTGCCAGCGCTTCGCGTAGCGTACCCAGCTCACGCCGGCTGATCAACCCCAGCTGGACGATGGCCTGGATATTGGATCGTGTCCTTGCCGCTGTGCACTCCCGCAAAAATTGCACACCCCATAGCCATTGGTAAAAATCAGCACGAAGCCGCCACAACAAGGGGGCATCCTCTCGACCCAACCATTTCAGAATGCGCCAAAATGCCGCAGGGTTCGCCCACGGCTCGGCATGGCTAACGGAAATCTGGCCGCCATTGGCAAAACTTGTTTCCTGTGCCGGGGACATTTGTCGATCAATGACAGTCACTTCATAGCCTTCATCAGCTAAATACCAAGCTGAAGTTACCCCCACGACACCAGCGCCCAAGATTGTTATGCTTCGCATTACCTTATCCTAAAATCATTTGCGTTATCGAGCGCTTTTCAAACAACCTTCAGTCGATTATAGTCAGGACTTATCAATATTCGATGTGACATTATCTATTCTCCAACATCCTATGAGTACTAAACCCAAAATCACCAAAACCGAAGCCGAATGGCGCGAACATCTGACCCCAACGCAATATCACGTTGCTCGAGAAAAGGGGACGGAGCGTGCTTTTACCGGCAAATACTGGGATAGCAAAGATCCTGGCATTTACCGCTGCATTGGTTGTGGGGAACCTTTATTCAATTCAGCGTCTAAGTTTGACTCAGGCTGCGGATGGCCAAGTTTTACTTCACCGCTGGAAGCCGAAGCGATCACTGAGATAGATGACACTGCGCATGGCATGCATCGAACAGAAGTCATTTGCAGTCGTTGCGGCTCTCACTTGGGCCACGTGTTTCCGGACGGTCCTGCACCTGCAGGCTTACGCTATTGCATTAACTCGGCCTCCATTGATCTAAAAACCAACCTCAACAATGATCCCGAAAAAACAAATAAGCCTTTGCCATGAAATTTCTTTTTGACCTATTCCCGATTTTTCTGTTTTTTATTGCCTTTAAGTTTTTTGATATTTATGTGGCAACGACAGTGGTGATTTTGGGCACCTTTTTGCAAGTTGCCTGGGTTTGGTTTCGCCATCGCAAGGTGGATGCCATGCTTTGGCTTAGCTTGGGGCTAGTCACCGTTTTTGGCGGCCTGACACTCATGCTGCATGATGAAACTTTCATCAAATGGAAACCTACCCTGCTGGATTGGCTATTTGCCATCACCTTGCTGGTCTCGGCCCAATTCTTTAATCGCAACTTGATCCAGACCATGCTTGAAAAACAGATGGAGCTGCCTGCTTTTTTATGGGCAAGACTGAACTACGCTTGGGCAGCCTTTTTTACCGTGATGGGGGCCCTCAACCTTTATGTTGCATTCAACTTCAGCACCTCGATCTGGGTTAATTTCAAATTATTTGGTGGGATGGGATTAATGTTTCTATTTATCGTTGCCCAGGGACTTCTGCTCGCCAAATATATGCCACAGGAGAACCCCTAATGCTTTATATCATCATGGCTTACGATGCGCCTAACAGCGAAGAGCCTCGGCGCACAGCACATGCAGCGCACATGGCGCATCTGGATAAAATTGCTGCTGCTGGCGGCAAAATCGTACTCGCTGGCCCCTGCCTTGCAAAAGACAGCCCTGATCGTCAAATTGCCGGCTTTTTTGGCAGTCTGATCGTTGCAGAATTTGCCTCACTTGCCGCCGCACAAGAATGGTCAGATACCGATCCCTTTCTTACTGCGGGAGTGTTCGATAAAGTGATTGTCAAACCTTTTCGCCAGGTCATTCCCCAGCCATGAGTACCGAAGACATGATGCGCGAACGGCTAGCTGTGCTAAAGCCGACAGAACTGACTGTGATTGATGATTCAGCGCTACATGCCGGTCACGCAGGGGCGCGTAGTGGGGGCGGTCACTATCGCCTGACTATTATGTCTCCTCGATTTAGCGGTTGCAATACGATGCAAAAGCATCGCTTGGTGTATGATGCGCTCGGGCCCTTGATGAAGCGGGAAATCCACGCATTGAGCATTAGTGCGCTGGCTCCTGAGTCATCCTGATCCATACTGACGAATATAAAAATAATGCATTGCTATATATTTCACTAAAACACCCCCCCTTTAACTTAATTCAGGAACTACGATGAATCACACGCTCCGTAATGCCCTTCTGATTGTCTTGACGACGTCTATGGCAAGCAGTGCTACTGTTTATGCCGCTAAAAAAGATGTTAGTGGAAAATCAGCGTCGGCTTTTGTTACTGTTAATGGTCAATCAATTGCCAAGAGCCGCGCTGACATGCTGATCTCAGCCCAGGTTGCACAAGGCCAGCCTGATTCGCCAGAGTTACGCGCTGCTGTTAAAGAAGAACTTATCCGTCGCGAACTTTTGGCACAAGAAGCTGCCAAAAAAGGCTTGGATAAGAATTCAGAAGTGCAAGCGCAAATGGATATGGCACGCCAAGGCGTTTTGATTGGTGCTTATCTAAAAGACTATGTAAAAAATCATCCTGTGAGCGATGCACAGATCAAAAAAGAATATGAAGATCTAAAAGCGCGCCTGGGCAACAAGGAATACAAAGCCCGTCACATTTTGGTTGATAAAGAAGAAGATGCTAAAGCCATTATCGAGAAGCTGAAAAAAGGCGAAAAATTTGAAGATCTGGCCAAACAATCCAAAGACCCAGGCTCCAAAGATCGTGGCGGAGATCTAGGCTGGGCAAGTCCGGCAGCTTTCGTTAAGCCATTTTCTGATGCTATGATCAAACTCGAAAAGGGTAAATATACGCTTACCCCAGTGAAGAGTGATTTTGGCTGGCATGTAATTCAACTTGACGATACACGTGACACTAAGATTCCTCCGTTCGAAGAAGCTAAGGGTCAAATTGCCCAGCAAATGCAACAAGCCATGATTCAGAAATACATGGAAGAGCTGCGTGCCAAGGCGAAAATTGAGTAACTCATTCAATTAGCCAAAAAACGGGGGCTGCGGCTCCCGTTTTCGTTTCTAAAACACTTCGTTGGCTTTAACCCTGGATATATGGAAAACAACTCGGAAACTCAACCTGTCCGGCGGATTGTCTACCGACGTGCAAAACCCGATCGCGGTCCAGCTTTTGAAGAACTCGTGCGTGGCATGGTTGCCGAGATGCAAAACTACAAAGGCTTTTTAGGTGCTGAAATTATTCCGCCTGAAACACCCAACGCCGAATATCAATTCATTTTTCGTTGGGCTAGCCAAGAAGACATCAATGTTTGGGATGCCTCTACAGCTCATGCAAAATGGCTTCAGCGCTTGGGCGATGTCGCAGCAGGCGATCCGGAGTATCGCCTGCTCTCGGGCCTTGAAGCGTGGTTTTCCCCCACGGCGATTCCTGGAGTTAAAGCACCATCGCGACTAAAAATGGCGTTCATTTCATGGATAGGAATTTTCCCCACCGTGGTATTTTTGCAAGTCACTTTTCTACCATTGATTTCTGGCTGGCACCCACTGTTACAAATTGCCGCATTTTCTTCCTTGATGATCGTTCTCATGACCTGGGTTGTTATGCCGGGGCTAACGCGCTTGTTCCGTCCGCTACTTGTAGCGCAGAACAAGAGTAAAAAATAAACTGATACCCCAATTCAACCTGGTATTTTCATGATCCCCCCCGCTACGACTGAGATCGATCTAAACCGCGCCGTGCTGATACTGGCGGGCGCAGCATTTGCCAGCGCTGCTTCGTTTCGTGTCTGTGACCCTTTTTTGCCGACGCTCGCCTCGAGTTTCAATGTCAGCATTAGCAGCGCGGCACATGTGATTACCGCATTTGTCATTGCATACAGTGTTTTTCAGCTGGTGTTCGGCCCCCTGGGCGACCGTATCGATCGCTATCATCTTGTCGCCTATTCCACCCTGGCCTGCACCTTGGGCTCCATTGCCTGCGGATTATCACCCTCCTACGGCTGGCTGGTGGCATCGCGTGCACTGACAGGCGCTTTTTCAGCAGGCATTATCGCTGTCGGTGTTGCATGGATTTCTGATCAGGTCCCGTTAAGCCAGCGCCAACCGATGCTCGCCCGATTTATCAGCGGGCAAATTCTAGGCATGGTTTCAGGGCAAGTCATAGGGGGACTGTTTGTTGATACCCTGGGTTGGCGCTTGGCATTTGCTGCACTGGCACTCATCTACCTTTATTTTGGCTGGTTGCTGTTACGCCAAGCGAAGATCATCAGCGCGATTTTACCCCCACGCCCTCCTGCACTATCGGGCAATCCATTTCTTTCTGTTGGACATGATCTGTTTGCCGTAGTGCAATCACCCAACGCCTGGCCTGTGTTTGCCGCCATTTGCTTTGAGGGCATGGCGGTATTTTCAGTGCTGGCTTTTCTTCCTCTCTATTTACACACACACTTTGGCATTAGCATGACCAAGGCAAGTTTGGCGCTGATGGCTTATGGCGCTGGGGGGCTGGTTTATTCCTATAACGCAAGACGTCTCACAGGCCATTTTTCAGTCGGCAACCTGGCCTTGCTGGGTAGCGCTTCAGTCGCGATGAGCCTGTTGCTCCTGTACTTTGTCCCCATCTGGTATCTGACTATCCCCGTGATGAGCGGTGCCGGATTTGGCATGTACTTGTTGCATAGCACGATCCTGACACGCGCTACAGCTATCACCGAGACAGCGCGCGGTTTGGCCATATCGCTCACGGTCTCCATCTTCTTTGTGGGGCAGTCGGTCGGCATTTATGTCGCATCGCGCGTGGTGGAGATAATCGGCATACCGCCCGTCATTCTGGCGGCCAGCTTGCTTATTATGCTGGTGGGCATTGGCTTTTCTACAGTAAGCAAGAAACGTCAAGAGCTAGCCTCTTGACGTTTTTCTATTCTTCGCAGCCGAATTATTTCAGCCAGCGACGCGCATTGAAAAACAAATTCATCCACGGCGAAGCGCCGGCATAGCGCGCTTCCCAGTCACGCGGATGCCATGACATCTGCACTGCACGAACAACCCTTTCCGGATGCGGCATCATGATCGTCACACGACCATCTGTCGTAGTCACCCCAGCCAACCCTTCAGGCGAGCCGTTCGGATTAAAAGGATAGGCAGACGCTACCTCGCCACGGTTATCGATATATCGCAGTGCCTGTAGTTGCCGTGTTACCAGCGCCGACTTTTTATTATCGGCATGCACGGCACGTCCTTCTCCATGCGAAACCACCACAGGCAATTGCGTTCCCGCCATGCCTGCCAGAAAAATCGAGGGCGAAGGCGGGATTTCCACCATCACCAGCCGTGCTTCAAACTGCTCACTGCGATTGCGCTGGAACGTTGGCCAGTTGTCAGCACCGGGAATAATCGGTGCCAGATGAGCCATCATCTGGCAGCCATTGCACACGCCCAGAGAAAAGCTATCAATGCGGGCAAAAAATGTCGCAAACTCATCGCGTAACTGGCTGTTGAATAAAATCGACTTGGCCCAGCCTTGGCCTGCGCCGAGCACATCTCCATACGAAAAACCACCGCATGCAACCAGGCCCTTGAAGTCAGCCAGCTTGACACGCCCTGCCTGCAGGTCTGACATGTGTACATCAAATGCCGCAAATCCTGCATGATCAAAAGCGGCGGCCATTTCCACGTGCCCATTAACTCCCTGCTCGCGCAGAATCGCTATTTTTGGATGAGCGCCGGTAGCTATAAAGGGCGCCTCGATAGGTACTTCAAGCTCAAATGTAATTTTCGCTGACAAACCCGGATCCGCACAATCCAGCAAGGCGGAAAACTCTTCTTCCGCGCACGTCGCATCGTCACGCAATTTCGCAATCTGAAAACTCACCTCGCTCCACACGCGTTGCAGTTCATGGCGCGGCGCAGAAAACACGCGTTTGGCATTGCGCCAGATGCGCACTTCATCGCTGGTATTGGTGTGCCCGATAAAATGCACTACACGGCTCAGTCCCGCTTCACGCAGAACATCCATGACAGCGGATCGATCGGCATGACGAATCTGCAAGACAGCACCAAGCTCCTCGTTAAACAAGGCCGCCAATAATTTATCCTGCGTCCGGCCAGCCAGCAGATCGGGCCGACGTTCCATGCCATCGACATCATTCATCAGCGCGTCAAAACACAGCGCATCACTGTTGAGCGAGATGCCGATATGCGCAGCAAAGCTCATCTCGCAAATGGTCGCCCACAGGCCGCCATCGGATCGATCATGGTAGGCTAGAATTTTTCCGTCACGATTAAGCTGCTGGATTGCATTAAAAAATGCCTTGAGCAAGCCAGGATCAACATCCGGCGTCACATCGCCACTGACGCCATACACTTGCGCCAGGGCAGAGCCTCCCAGCCGGTTGCACCCTTCGCCCAAATCAATCAGCAACAACTCGGTTTCGCCTACCTCCGCATCACGCCGCAGCTCAGGCGTCAAAGTGCGGCGAACATCTTCCACCGGGGCGAATGCCGTGATGATTAGCGACACAGGAGAGACGACTTGCTTTAGCTCGCCGGCTTTGTCCGCACCCGCCGTCTCTTCGGCCACTGTCCACTGCGTGCGCATGGATAAGGAATCCTTGCCCACCGGAATAGCCACGCCCAGCGCAGGACAAAAATCGATCGCGACGGCTTTTACTGTATCGAACAGCACCGCATCTTCATGCCCATGGCCTGCCGCCGCCATCCAGTTGGCCGACAGCTTGATACGCGAAATATCACCCACATCAGCGGCAGCCAGATTCGTGATTGCCTCGCCAATCGCCATGCGTCCTGAGGCCGGGCCATCCAGCAAAGCCAGCGGCGTGCGTTCGCCCAAGGCAAAGCATTCACCACGGCAGGTGTCATAGCCCATGGTGGTGACAGCCACATCAGCCACAGGCACTTGCCACGGCCCCACCATCTGGTCGCGGGCGGTCATCCCGCCGACTGAGCGATCACCAATGGTGATTAAAAAGTTTTTCGAGGCCACGCTGGGCAAGCGCAATACGCGGTGTGCGGCTTCCGCCAGATCAATCGCTGCCAGATCCAGAGCGGGCATATGCACCATATGACGATTGGCCTCGCGATGCATGCGCGGGGGCTTGCCGAGCAGCACTTCCAACGGCATATCCACAGGGCGATTATCAAAGTGCGCGTCTGTTACAGCCAGGTGGCCATCCTTGGTCGCCACGCCCAGCACGGCGAACGGGCAGCGTTCACGTTCACACAGTGCGCGGAACTCATCCAGCCGATCCGGTGCCACGGCCAGCACATAGCGCTCCTGTGCTTCATTGCTCCAGATTTCGCGCGGGCTCATACCGGGTGCTTCAGTCTGGATTGCACGCAGATCAAATAGTGCACCACAGCCGGCATCGTGTGCTAGCTCAGGCAAAGCATTGGATAAGCCACCTGCACCCACATCATGGATCGCCAGCACGGGATTGTCTTCGCCCATTTGCCAGCAGCGATCAATGACTTCCTGTGCACGCCGCTGCATTTCCGGGTTGCCCCGCTGTACTGAAGCAAAATCAAGATCCGCCAAGTTGCTGCCCGTGGCCATGGACGACGCCGCCCCGCCACCCAGCCCGATCAGCATGCCCGGGCCGCCAATCTGGATGAGCAGGGTGCCTGCCGGAAACCGGATTTTGAACGCATCCCGATCCGCAATATTGCCCACGCCGCCGGCCAGCATGATGGGCTTGTGATAGCCGCGCACTTCGTCGCCAAATTGCTGCTCGAAGGTGCGGAAATATCCTGCCAGATTGGGCCTGCCAAATTCATTGTTAAAGGCTGCCGCACCGAGCGGGCCTTCGATCATGATATCCAGTGCGGAGGCAATGCGATCAGGTTTGCCATAGCCGGATTCCCACGGCTGATGATAGCCGGGTATGCGTAAATCAGACACCGAAAAGCCCGCCAGCCCGGCCTTGGGTTTTGAGCCGCGACCGGTCGCGCCTTCGTCACGAATTTCACCGCCCGAGCCGGTTGCTGCGCCAGGGAAAGGTGAAATGGCTGTGGGGTGGTTATGCGTCTCCACCTTGACCAGAAAGTGCGTCAATTCTTCGCGCCAGATATAGCTGCCATCGGCCTGCGGCATGAAGCGGCGAATCGTTGCCCCTTCAAGAATGGACGCGTTATCGGAATACGCCACAATCGTGCCCGCAGGATTGGCCTTATGAGTTTCGCGTATCATGCCAAAGAGGGACAATGGTTGCGCCTCGCCATCCACCGTCCATGTCGCATTGAAAATCTTGTGCCGGCAATGTTCTGAATTTGCCTGGGCAAACATCATCAGCTCAACATCGGTCGGATTGCGGCCCAGCTTGGCAAAGCTGTCCAGCAAATACTCGATTTCATCTTCGGATAAAGCCAGGCCGAGAGATGAATTGGCCGCCATCAGCGCATCCCGGCCACCGATGAGCGTGTCAATGATCGTGAGCGGTTGCGGTGACGTTTCATGAAACAGCGCTCGCGCTGCTTCCAGTGTCGTCAAGACGGATTCTGTCATCCGGTCATGCAGCCCGCGCCGCACCCCAAGGGTACTTCCTTCCGGGCATATCACCAGCGTCGTCCGGCTGGATACCGCTGCGCATAACTTTTCGTCTTTCACCCCGCCGACATAAAACGCCGTGCCGCGTTCGATACGCTGCACTTGAGAAAATCCGCAATTCCGCGCGATGTCTGTTGCCTTGGTGCTCCACGGTGAAATGGTGCCCAGGCGCGGGATAACCAGCTGCAACTCACCCTTTGTTTGCCCTTCTGTCACTCCGCTAATGCCCAGCAGATCTTTCAAGCGGGCTGTTTCAGTAGCACTCAGCGAAGACGACAGAAGAATGAAATACCAGTGCTCTGCGGCTAAAGTGAGTTTGGGGCTGGCCTTCTTTAATGTCTGCTGCAAACGGGCAAGCCGGGAAGCCGAAAAAGCGGCATGGCCGCGCAGCGCAAGGAATTCAGCCATGGCAAAAACAATATCTCAGCAAAAATCAGGGAGGCGAATTATAGCCTGCATGGCCTCTTCGCCTCCCTGTTCAATTCACCGGAGAATCTGATTTTTAGCGAACGAACCGCCTGACCCTGTTTACTGCACTTGCTGCATTGCCATCAAGGCTGGGTAAACTTTCATAAACAGCGCTATACACAGCGCAATACCGAACAAGTATGTTCCCAAAGAGCCGATAAAGCGCAATTTACTCGGCTGCGCCATGGTGGGCGGCAACACAATGCCGAACACGTAGATATAGCGCGACAATGTGACCAAGCCCATACACCACATCATCCACAGAGCGGGGTTGAGCATGCCCAGCGTCAAAATCAGCACCGCAAGCATCGGCACATATTCTGTCGTGTTGCCATGCGCACGAACCGCCTTGTACAGCCGGTCAGCCGGATCAACGTTGTAACCATACATGGTTTTGGTTGACCCCCGCGTCATCGAAACAACGAAGCCAAGGCCAATCACCAAAAAACCCAATAACGCAACACATAGCACGGCAATAATCATTTATATACTCCCCTTAAGTCAAGTTAAAAGACACCTTAGCATCAGCCCCAATCTATCCAAAACGATTGCAGGCATTCACTGAACGTGCCGGATTAGTGTAGCCGAAACACACGATCAACTTCAGTATCTGATATTGTGCTTGACATGGATTGCCAATAACGTCGCCGCAAAACCCGCGCATGGCTAATGCTCACACCCGTCGAACCAAGATGCACAATGACTGCACCATCCGCATCCGTGCGATGCAGATGCGCCCCGCTCTGCTCATAGCGTGCCACAACATCAGACTTTGGATGCCCGAACCGGTTGCGGTAGCCTACGGGAAAAATCGCCTCTTTGGCGCTCACGGCAGTGATGAAAGCATCTGTCGACGAGGTGCGGCTGCCATGATGCGGCACGATCAGCACATCGGCAGAAAGGTCTGATGCGCTATTTCCCTTCGCTTGCCGCATCACCAGCGCCGACTCTTGCGCAGCCTCGATATCCGAGGTAATCAACACGCGTTGCCCATCGGCATCAATCGCCAGCACGCAAGCCACCGCATTGCTTTTCATTGCCTCGGTGGTAACTGCCGGGTGCAAAATCAAAAAATGCACACCATCCCAATCCCAGGCGTCCCCCGCTCGACAAGGCGCACTGGGTAACTTGCGATTCGGCAGCGCGTGATTCCACAGCGGATGCGCCGCAGGCAACGACGCTCGCAGCAGTTTTACAGGAATATTGTCCAGTACCGATTCCGCCCCGCCCGCATGATCATTGTCAGCATGGCTGACAATCAGTTCATCCAGTTGCCGCACGCCCATCGCGCGCAAATAGGGCACGATAATGCGGTTGCCACTATCCGCTTCGGCCGAAAACTTCGGGCCGGTATCAAACAGCAAATCATGTGTCGCGGTTTGCACATGAATAGCCAGCCCTTGCCCGACATCCAGCACCACAACCTCTGCCTCGCCTGGCAATGGTCGTGGCGGCGCGATGGTCAACAGCGGCACGAAAGCAAACAGCCCCAGCCAGCGGGCCGGAAAGCCGCGCGGCAAGAGCAGCCAGATGCCGCCACCCAACGCCAGAAATACCGACCACGGTGGCGGCGCAGCTTGCTGCCAGGTAGCCAACGGCAGCGCGGCCAGCCAGGCGATAAAACCCATTAATCCAACCGTGATGAAATTCGCCAGCCACAATAGCGGATCGAGAAACGGCAGCACACCAGCCAGCGCTAGCGGCGTGATGATAAAACTCACCAGTGGAATCGCCACGGCATTAGCCAGCGGCGAAACCAGCGAAAACTGCTGGAACAGAGCGAGTAATGCAGGCAGCATGCCCAGCGTCACCGCCCATTGCGCGCGGCCCCATTCAGCCAGCCAGTGCGCGATACCCAGTCGTCCACTACTAATATAAAACAGCAAGGCCACTGCACCGAATGATAACCAGAAACCCGCTGCCAGTACTGCCCACGGATCAAGAATCAACACCACCAGCAAGGCCAGCGTCAAAACGCGCGAAACAGCCACTTCACGGTTGAGCAGACGTGCCAGCGCTACCACGCCCAGCATGTACAGCGTGCGCTGGGCAGGCACAGCAAATCCGGCCAGCAGACTGTAAGCCAAAGCCGCCACAAAACCACCTAATACAGCGGCTTTTTGCGCCGGTAAATGCAAAGGCAAAACAGCTGAGCGCCGCCACAACCAGCCGACCAGAAAATAAAACAGCCCGGCAAACATCGTGACATGCAGACCGGAAATGCTCATCAGGTGTGTGACACCCGTTTTAGCGAACTGCTGCCATAGATTCGGTGCAATCGACTGCTGATCGCCAATCGCCAACGCAATCAAAATTCCTGTCGCATTGGTTTCTGCATTGGTTCCCGCATTGGTCCCTGCATTGGTCCCATTGGGTGCATCGGGCAATGCCGATTGAAAACGTTCGCGTATCCGTTCACGCAGCATCTCAATGGCATAACCAGGCCGCCAGACACTCTTTTGCAAACGCAGTGCACTATGGGGCCGCACATAGCCCGTGGCGCGTATCCCGCGCTCAAATAGCCATCCCTCGTAATCAAACCCCTGCGGGTTCACATTGCCATGCGGTCGCTTCAACCTCACCGTGAAACGCCAGCGCTCGCCAGCGTGCAGCGGCAACGCAGGAGTCTCATCCGTCTCATCGTTTGCCCTTCCGCGATACCAGGCCAGCGAAATATGCGATGGCACGCTTACAGCAGCCTGCTCCACATCAAACTCAAAACGCACACCGCGTTCGATTGTCTGCGGTAAGGCTCTGACCACGCCAACAATGGCAATATCCTGTCCTTCATTTGCGGTTGGTAATGTCTCGGCCAGGCGCCAGTGGGCGAATGCCGATGCCCAAAGGAAGCCAAACGCAAAACCAGCGACCAGAAGCGGAGTCATCGTCGCAAATTCCCGCGTCGGGCGCCGTCCCACCATCCGCAGCGGCGAAGAGAGCGCACTTTGCTCGACCGCTCTGCTGCGCAGGGGCTTCATCAACGCCGACCTTTTGAGCAAGACCATGAGCGAGAGTCCTAACAGCGCCATCCCGCCGTCTGCTGCCAACCAGGGCCATGCGACAAGTTCGGCCTGCTGCTGCACAAGCCAAACACCAACGGCAAAAGCCAGCACAAACACGCGCATTAAAAAAGCCGCCGCTGGTCAACACAATTCTGCATAATCATAAGCATCCACAATTCAGGTACTTCGCAATCCATCCATGAGCTACGTTATCACTCCCGCACCGCATTCCACCGTTTTAGTTGCCAACAGCAGCGATCTGTTTCCCATCCATCGCATCTACTGCGTCGGCCGCAACTATGCCGCACATGCGCGCGAAATGGGCGGCAACCCTGAGCGCGAACCCCCCTTCTTTTTCTGCAAACCCGCGGATGCCGTTGTTCCCGTCCCGGCAGGCGAAAGCATCGCGCTGGCTTACCCGCCCGAAACCGCCAATTATCACCATGAAATCGAACTCGTTATCGCCATCGGCAAAGCCGGCAAAAACATCCCGGAAAAGCGTGCCCATGATTACATCTGGGGCTATGCCGTTGGCCTGGACATGACGCGCCGCGATCTGCAAACCGCCCTGCGTGAAAAAGGCCAGCCATGGGAACTGGCCAAGGCTTTCGATCAATCCGCGCCCATTGCCCCGCTGTATCCGGTCAGCCGCATTGGTCACCCGCAGGCAGGCAGCATCTGGCTCAAGGTGAATGGCGAACTGCGCCAGGCGGGCCGCATCGAGCAAATGATCTGGTCGGTCACCGAGACCATCAGCCATTTGTCACGCTATTTTGAGCTCATGCCGGGCGATCTGATTTTCACCGGCACGCCTGCAGGCGTCGGCCCCGTTGCAGCAGGCGACGCGCTGCTAGGCGGCATTGATGGACTGGGTGAAATCGCCGTGCAATGCGTTGCGGCATAAATGACTGACTCTATGCCGTACGGAGCACAGTATTTTCCAGCGGAGCACAGTATTTTCCAGTTGAGTGCTGAAAATAGCTTGGAACAATCGCCACCTGGCTCGATTGAGTGGAGGAGGAGGAGCAGCCACCACCCACGACCATTTCATCATTGCAACAAACCCATCTTTTACGTCAGTTTATGCGTATGTTATGCTTTGTTCAGGTGAGGCTTTTTAAGCCGCTCCAAGTTCAGACAATGCACCTAAGAAAAAAGAAGAAACTGGAGGTGATGCCGCATGGTTCTGCCTGCTCATGAATTGTCATTTTTTGATCTTTTCTCATGGAGTGGCGTTGTGCTGCCCGCCAATCCAGCCTGATGCAGCCATGAAAGCCCTGCTGCCAGACAATGAAGTCACCCGACTTAAAGCTCTGCGCCGCTATGACGTGCTCGATACACCACCGGAGAAAGCTTACGACGATTTGACCCTGCTCGCTGCGCAGATTTGCCAAGTGCCTATTGCAGTCATCACACTGATTGACGAAAGCCGTCAGTGGTTCAAATCGAAGATAGGCCTGAGTGCCACTGAAACCTCGCGTGACGTCGCTTTTTGCGCATACGCCATTTTGTCTCCGAATGAAGTGCTGGAAGTGTGCGATGCGCAGTTTGATCCGCGCTTTGCCAATAACCCTCTGGTCAACGGCGACCCGCACATCCGCTTTTATGCCGGCGCACCCTTGGTGACAGCGGACGGCCTGGCGCTGGGCACGCTGTGCGTGATCGACCGCGTGCCAAGAGAACTGAGCGAACCACAGAAACATGCCCTGCAAGCGCTCAGTCGACATGTGGTGATACTCCTTGAGTTGCGGCGCAGCCTTGATGAACACAAGCGCGTCGAGGAGGCCTTGCGCGCGAGTGAGGAGCGTTTTCGCGATTTGTTCGAAAATGCGCATGATCTGATTCAGAGCGTCGGACCAGATGGCTCGATTCTTTACGTCAATCGGGCGTGGCGCGAGATGCTCGGTTACAGTGAAACGGAGATCAATGGGCTGTCGCTGCGAGACATCATTCATCCTTCGTCGCTAAGCCATTGCCTGGAGATGTTTGAGCGAGTGATGGCAGCAGGCGAGACAGCGGAGCTGATAGAAGCTATGTTCCTGGCCAAGGATGGTCATACAATTATTGTTGAAGGAAACAGCAATTGTCACTTTGTTGAAGGTAAACCCGTTGCCACGCGCTCGATCTTCCGCGATATTACCCAGCGCAAACAGGCAGAAAAAGAGCGCGACTATCTGTTTAACTACGCGCTGGATCTGCATTGCATTGCCGATCTCGATGGCTACTTTAAGCAACTCAATCCGGCCTGGGAAAAAACCCTGGGGTGGAGCAAGGCTGAACTGCTGACCAAGCCCTATGTTGAATTTATTCATCCGGACGATCATGACGTTACCACGCAGCGGATCAGATCGGTGATAGAAGGGGGCGATCTGCTTCCAGTGGAAAACCGCTATCTGTGCAAGGATGGCACATACAAGTGGTTGTCATGGGCCACCACTGTGCAGACTGAAGAAGGGCTGATTTTTGCCACAGCGCGCGATATTTCCGAAAGCAAGCGCATTCATGCTGCACTGCGCGAAGTCATGCAATGGCAACGCGCCATTCTGGACAATGCCGCTTATGCCATCATCACCTCAACGCCTGAAGGCCTTATCACTTCCTTCAATCCGGCCGCAGAGCGGATGCTTGGCTACACGGCAGAGGAAATGATAGGCCTGCAAACACCTGCGATCCTTCATGACGAAGCCGAAATCGTTGCGCGAGCGCAGGAACTTTCGGTCGAATTGGGCGAAACCATAGAACCCGGCTTCGATGCTTTTCTCGTTAAAGCCCGCCGTAACCTGCCTAACGAATACGAATGGACCTGTATCCACAAGGATGGCACACGTTTGCCGACACTTACTTCCATTACAGCGTTGCGCGACGAGGCAAACAGCATCATCGGCTTCCTCGGTATGTTCGTTGACATCAGCGAGCGCAAACGTATCGAACAATTGCTGCGCGCCAAAAACGAGGATCTCAAGACGTTTGCCTACACTGTCTCGCATGATCTCAAGGCGCCATTGCGCGGTATCTCCGGCTACGCGCAGGAGTTGGAGCGCCGTCATAAGGAAGGGCTGTCGGAGCGCGCTCAATTCTGCATTACGCAAATCATCACAGCTTCCAGGAATCTGGACGGCCTGATCGAAGATCTGCTCAAGTATTCACGCCTTGATGCCGAAGTGCCTACGCTGACCGACATTGAACTGTCAGGCTTGGTAAAAAACATTCTGCGCGATTGCAGCCATACGCTCACCGAGCTGAGTGTCGAAGTGAGCGTGAATGTTCCCCCTGTTACGCTGCAGACTTGGGAGCGCGGCCTGTATCAGGTATTGGCCAACTTGATCGACAACGCCATCAAATACGCTCGCCATGCCAAGCCGCCGCGCCTGACTATCAGTGCCGAGGCCTTGCCAGAAGGCTATCGCATCACGGTAACCGATAACGGTATCGGCTTCGACATGAAATACCATGACCGCATCTTTGGCCTGTTCAACCGTCTGGTGCGCGCGGATGAATTTGAAGGCACCGGCACCGGGCTGGCTATCGTCAAAAAACTCGTCGAGAAACTCGGCGGTTCTATCCACGCCAAGTCCGCTCTGGGCCAGGGCGCGACATTTTTCGTCGAATTGCCAATGACAACCACAACGGAGCACGCACCATGAATCCCATACACAACGCGCACTCGCCGCTGCGTCCCCTCCTCATAATCGAGGACAATGACATGGACCTCGATTTCTGTCTACAGGCTTTCTCGGAGCATGCCGTCGCTAATCCCGTCATCGCCTGCCGCGACGGCGAAGAGGCATTGCAGTTCATCGAGGCACACCCGTCTTCCGGGGATCAACAATTTCCCTTGCTGGTATTGCTGGATCTGCGTCTGCCGAAAATAGACGGCATCGAGGTACTGCGTCATGCCCGCCAGCACCCCGTGTGGAAGCAGGTGCCATTCGTTATCCTCACCACATCGCGCGAAAACTCCGACATCGGCACAGCCTACGAGATCGGTGTCAACTCGTACATTGTGAAACCAGTGGACTTCGACTCATTCGCCAAAGTGGTACAGCGCATCAAGTTGTACTGGATACTCACCAATGAGCCTCCGTTTGCGTTACCTCCTGGTTAATGACATGAGAGCCTTATAAAATTTTTCATCGGTCAACTGCGTTGTTTCACCGGTTTTGTTCAGAGTCCAAGCAGACTGTGCA
>DATCQI010000039.1:0-7110 GCA_036569545.1 Rugosibacter sp.
TACCGTTCGCCTCACTCCCAAAAATCCGGGCCAAGCGCAACTCTCCCCTGGCGAAGAATCGCCCACGCAACTCAAAGTCGGCGAAGCCATCAACCGTGCCACCGGCGAGCGCAACGACCACCTTGGTGGTGGCATCGTCAAAACGCCTGCCAGCCGGCGCTAAACGAGGCTCATCGCAGTGCTACGGTGCGCACAGAAAAAAAATCAGCACGGCGTTGTGCTGATCGCTCTGGTTGCCCTGCTGGTCATGGGCGCGCTGGCGTTTCTGGTGTCGAATCTGTCTCCTGAATTCATGCAGACCTACCGTCAGCGTCAAACAGATGCGGCACTGGTGCAGGCCAGGGAGGCGTTGATCGGGTATGCGTTACGCTTTCGTGAAGCCAACCCCAACGGCGCGAACATCCCGACAGTCATGTATGGTTTTTTGCCTTTACCCGATCTAGGCACATCAAGAAATAACAATAATGGCGACGCCATCTGCGGAGGGCTTGAAGGATGTGATGCCGCCAACTTCGCCGGCAATGCCCTGAATGTCACGGTAATCGGCCGCTTCCCCTGGCGCAAGCTGGGCACCGGCCCCTTGCGCGACAGCAATGGCGAATGCCTCTGGTATGTCATCTCAGGCAGTCATCAACGCATACAGCAAGCCAACCCCATGAACTGGGACACATTAGGCCAGCTTGATCTGGTCGTTGCCAATGGAACCGCCGCGATGCAAAGCACCCTCGCCTCAGCGCATGACCGACCCATCACCATCATTTTTTCACCCGGCCCATCCCTGCCCGGCCAAGACCGCAGAACGTCGACCACAGATATAGTCAGCCAATGTGGCGGCAATTATGATACGAAGAACTATCTCGATCCGGCTACGGCAACTGCACTAGGTGGCGTTACTAACTACTTGGCAAGCACCAATAATGCGAGCGGAATCACGGGTGACTCCGACCCCAGCAACGACCCTGATGCCCCTAAAGCGCTATCGACTCAAGGCACTGTCAATCGACAGAGTGATGGCAGGCTCTGGCATGGCAATTGCCCCACTGGGGCGAGTTGCACGATAGCCGCCAACGATCAGGGACTCGCCCTTACCAGCGATATGCTGTTCGATGCACTACGTAAATCATCGCTATTCCGCATTGACATCAACGCGATGCTCGACAGCATGACGAACTGCCTGCGTGATCAGGCAAGTATCACCTCAGCCCATCCTCTGCCCAGCGCACCTTGTTACGGTGACAGTCAGGATCCACAAAACTATTTCAGTAATTACAAAGACCAACTGTTTGTTGCCGCATGCCCTGGCAATTGTGCGGTAACAATTGATGGCGCCACGCCCGCCGCCGTATGTCCTGCTGTGCTGGTATTTTCCAGTCAGCGCAACAAGGCCACCCAGATTCGCTTGACGGCAGCAAACAAGGCCGACCCGAACAATTACCTGGAAGCACCCAACGCCAACAGCTTCATCACAGCAGGCGCAACCTATGCCGGGATCAGCGCGTTTTCGCGTGTCACCACACCGGCCTCCGAATATCAGGATATCGTGCGCTGCATCCCCGCCGGCGCCAGCTTTACTTCGGTTGACTCACCCACCCTGACCTCACTCGGGTTCAACCAGCTTTCAAGTTATGACGCCACAACGCGCACCCTCAGACTGGGCAGCTTGAATGTCACCACCAGTGCGGTGGGCGCCGCCAATGTCGCCGCCTTGTTTGGATGCAGCTGGACGCCTGAAACCCGCGCCACAGGCAGTGGCTTGCGCAGTTATTTCAAATTCAATATTTCAAACACTGGATCACCCGGTCCGGGGTTTACCTTTGCCGCTATCGATGGTGATCGCAACACCGCCAATGCCTGCGGCGCCGCCAGTCAACACTTGGGTTATTCGGGTAATAATGGCAGCACACCCTTCATTTCTGCACCAAAAATCGCCGTGGAATTTGACACGCGACGCAACTATCAAAGCGTGGCACCTTTTGTGCCGAACGGGTTTGACCCCTCACGTATCAGCAGTGCCACGGCCATGCGCACGCTCGACAACGGTCGTGCCGACCCCAGCTACACCGGCGGACATATCGGCCTGGTATATTGGGGAAGTGATGCGCCGATCAGCACGGGCTATGCCTGCGGAACAGGATGCCGTTCTCCCAGTATCTGCGATACCACCGATAATATTTGCAAACTCCCGGCGGAAGAAGATGACAACGTGCATGGCCAGTTGCCCGCACCGCCTGCCCTGCGTCCGCCACCTGGCAATCCCTCTGCGCCTGCAGCTGTTGCCAACCCGCCACCTTATCCGCCCCCGGGTGTAAGCAAACTTGATCCCAACCTGAGCAGCACGCCCACTAATCAAGACATTCATGTGCGTGTCGAGATCGAGCGGACAGGCTATGCCGGGCGCGATGACAATAGCCGACTGGTCAAAGTAGTCGCTACATCCGCTATCCCACTCAGCGGGTTGCCCGCCATCGATTCGGTAGCATTACAGGCCGGTGACACGGTGCTGGTAACCGCACAAACCGATGCCAAAACGAACGGGGTGTACCTCGCATCTGCCGATGCCTGGACGCGTGATGCCAGTGCCGACGAAAGCATCGATCTGCCTCCTGGTACTACCTGGTTCATCAAAGCAGGTGCTGCCAATACAGGCAGCCTGTGGCGTTTGCAAAATAGTGATGCGCCGGTGATCAACGGCGATGCACTCACTATCCAGCGTGTGCGCCTGCCGGTAAAGGCAGTCGCCACCTCACCTATCACCCTGGCAGGATTAACAACGGTGGATGGGGTGGCACTGGCTGCAGGCGATCGCGTGCTAGCCATCAAGCAAAACACCGCGCCACCAACGCCTTCGGCCAACGGTGTCTATATTGCCAGCAGCGGCGCCTGGTCTCGCGCCACGCCAGAAAACACCGTAGCGGGCATGCAAGCGGGTGCGACGTGGTTTGTCAGTGCTGGCAGCAATGCGAATAGTTACTGGCATCTAAATAGCGACGCCACGCCAGGCACCAGCACCAATATAACCATTCAGCTCGCCACCCTCAATGATCTGTATTCCGCCACCGTGCAGACACAAGTCTGGATGCTGCCGGACAGTGCCACAGTCGCCAACCAGATCACCCGCATGAAAACCACAACGCGCGCCATGGCACAGCTCGACCCCGTTGTCCGCTATGGACAATGCACGGGGTCTTGCCCGGCATCCAACCCTTCAGGCCAGGTTTGTGGTGGCGTGGAAGCCGACAGCAACCGTTACTGCTACACCGGGCAGCAACCCAACCTGTATGATCGCCAAAAAATTTACGACGAACGCGGCAGTGCCTGCACTAGCGGTATGGCATGCCCGGCCGGCCAATTCTGTGGCATCGATCAAACCTGCTATCGTCCTGCCTTGCGCACCCTGCGACTGGGCTTTACCAGCAGCCAGGACAGCAATGATGAAGTCATCTCCATCACCAATTTTTTCAGTACAGAGCTGCCATGAAACTTACCGTATCACCACCAGCGGCGCATCAACACGGCTTTAGCCTGATTGAAATTGCGATTGTGCTGTTCATCGTTTCGCTACTGCTGGGTGGCATGTTATTGCCGCTGGCAGCACAGCAAGATATGCGCAATCAAGGTGACACTCAAAAACAAATCACCGAAGCGCGCGAAGCGCTGCTTGGATTTGCTATTGCCAATGGCCGCCTGCCTTGTCCAGCCACGGCAGCCAGTAATGGCATTGAAGCCCCTGTAGGTGGTGGCCTATGCACAGCGCCATTTGACGGCTATCTACCCTCGGTAACTTTGGGGCTTGCCCCCATCGACGCTCAAGGCTTTGCCGTCGATGGCTGGGGAGGTAACACGATTAACCGCATCCGTTATGCCGTCACTACTGCCAACGCCAGCGCATTTACCACGGTCAATGGCATGAAAACCGTCACCATGACGGCATTAGCGCCCGATCTGAAGGTATGCAATGCGGGTAGCGGTGTAGTATCCCCAGGCACCCCGGCCGCTGACTGTACAGCAGCCTCATCACTTGCCACGGATGCCGTCGCTATCATTTATTCGCTGGGCAAGAATGCGGCCACAGGAGGCAATGGCATTGATGAAAACCATAACCCGAATCCGCAATCTACCATCGCGGCAGACCGCGTCTTCATTAGCACCCAACCCAGTACCACCTTCGATGATCAGATGATCTGGTTATCAAAAAACATTCTTTTTAACCGCATGGTCGTTGCGGGGCAGCTTCCTTGAAAAGTCGGCACCCCAAGGGTACTTCCTGCGGGGCGCGCTGACAACACGGCGTCCGATTTCACTCGCCTCCTGCCGTTAGAATTCATCCATTCTCCTTTTTCGGAAACTCCCATGTCACGTGATTTCAAAATTGCTCCCAGTATTCTTTCCGCCAACTTTGCCAAGCTCGGTGAAGAAGTGTCCAACGTCATCGCATCCGGTGGCGACTGGATTCACTTTGACGTGATGGACAACCATTATGTGCCAAACCTCACCATCGGCCCCCTGGTATGCGAAGCGATTCGTCCGGTAACTAACGCGGTGATCGACGTGCATTTGATGGTTAAGCCGGTGGATAGACTCATTCCCGATTTCGCCAAGGCCGGGGCAAACGTCATCACCTTTCATCCGGAAGCGTCCGACCACATTGACCGCACCCTCGCGCTCATCCATGATTGCGGCTGCCAGGCCGGGCTGGTGTTCAATCCTGCCACGCCTTTGCAATACATGGATTACGTCATGGATAAACTCGACATTGTGCTTTTGATGGGCGTAAACCCCGGCTTTGGCGGGCAATCGTTTTTGCCCATTACGCTAGATAAACTACGTGGCGTGCGCTGCCGTCTGGATATGTACAAGAAAAAAACCGGCCGCGATATTTTGCTGGAAGTGGATGGCGGCGTGAAGGTGGACAACATCGCCGAGATTGCCCGCGCTGGAGCCGATACTTTCGTTGCTGGCTCCGCCGTCTTTGGCGCGGGCAAGGACACAGACGCGCATCGCTACGATACTGTTTTGGCCGCACTGCGTACCCAACTGGCAACTGTTTAAATGCCAGCATCGCGTCCACGAACCCTCACCCTCGACCTCGACGGCACACTGCTCAACACCCTGCCTGATCTCGCAGCAGCAGCCAATGGCATGCTGCGCGAGCTGGATTTGCCTGAGCATTCCGAATCTGCCATTACCTCCTTTATCGGCCGAGGGGTAACCGATTTGGTCATGCGTTGCCTACCTGACGAAAAATCGGCTGATGCTATTTTTCTAGCCGAATCACTACACATTTTTCGTCACCATTACGCGCGAGAAAATGGCCGCCGCACGATGATCTATCCTGGTGTGCTAGAAGGACTAAACGCATGGCAGGCAGCGGGCGTGCCCATGGCAGTCATCACTAACAAAGCCTCTGCATTTACCGAGCCGCTGCTTATTACCACCGGCCTTGCTGCTTTTTTTGACTTGGTTCTTTCTGGCGACAGCCTGGCCGAAAAAAAACCGCACCCGCTGCCGCTGCTGCATGCCTGCCAGAAATTTGGCGTTGCCCCCTTTGACAATCTGCACATTGGCGATTCTCTCCATGATGCCGCCGCCGCGCGTGCAGCGGGATGCCCCATATGGCTTGTGAATTACGGTTACAACAGCGAAGCGCCTGTGCAGTCCATTGATTGCGATGCTATAGTCGCCACGCTTGCCGAGGCCGCCCAGCGCATGCTCAAGAGTTGATTTTCCGTTCATTTTCTCACCCCATTCGCCGTCTCGCCAGCGCCGACTTTTCCCAACCACCCCATCGCATGAAACCGACCATTTATTTTGTGGAGCACCCATGAAGCCTATCGACCAAAGCGAATTCAACCGCCTCGCCGCTGCAGGCTATAACCGCATTCCGCTCACACTGGAAACTTTCGCCGATCTCGATACGCCGTTATCGCTGTATCTCAAGCTGGCCAATCAGCGCAACAGTTTCCTGCTTGAATCCGTTGTCGGCGGCGAGCGCTTCGGGCGTTATTCCTTCATCGGCCTGCCCGCGCGCACTTTGCTCCGCGCCAATGCCTGGCGCACCGAAGTCGTCACCGACGGCCAGGTGATAGAAACAGGCGAAGGGAATCCGCTCGATTTCATCGCTGAATATCAAATGCGCTGCAAGGTCTTCATCCCCGACAACTTTCCGCGTTTCTGCGGCGGCCTGGCCGGTTATTTTGGCTACGACGCCGTGCGCTACATGGAGCAAAAGCTCGCCCGGTTCGACAAGCCCGATGAAATCGGCATGCCCGACATCCTGCTGCTGCAAACCGAAGAGCTCGCGGTGATTGACAATCTGGCGGGAAAAATCTACCTCATCGTTTACGCCAATACATCCGAACCCGACGCCTACGCAGCAGCGCATGCGCGCTTAGAAGCCCTGGCCAAAAAACTCCGCGCACCCGTGGCTATTCCCGCCAGTGCGCCGATGGCCGCAACTCAGGTCATGCGCGATTTTGCCAAGCCGGATTATCTGGCCGCCGTGCAAAAAGCCAAGGACTACATCGCTGCGGGCGACATGATGCAGGTGCAAGTCGGTCAGCGTCTGAAAATGCCCTTCACCTGCCCGCCGCTCACGCTCTACCGTGCATTGCGCTCGATCAATCCTTCGCCCTATATGTATTTCTATGATTTTGGCGACTTCCATGTAGTCGGCGCTTCGCCCGAAATTCTCGTGCGCCAGGAAAGCGCGCCTGACGCCGCCGGAATTATAAATAAGCGCGTCACCATTCGTCCCCTCGCCGGCACGCGGCCGCGCGGCGCGACGCCGGAAGCAGACCAGGCCCACGCCGAAGAACTACTTGCCGACCCGAAAGAGCGCGCCGAACACGTCATGCTGATTGATCTGGCGCGCAACGACATCGGCCGCATTGCACAAACCGGCTCGGTGCACGTCACCGATCAAATGGTCATCGAGCGTTATTCCCACGTCATGCATATCGTCTCGAACGTGGAAGGCTTGCTGTTGTCGGGCATGGATAATCTGGATGTGCTCAAAGCCACCTTTCCCGCCGGAACACTGACCGGTGCGCCGAAGATCCACGCCATGGAAATCATTGACGAACTGGAACCCGTCAAGCGCGGGCTGTATGG
>DATCQI010000040.1:0-11636 GCA_036569545.1 Rugosibacter sp.
ATGCGCCGTCCCGCCAGCGCTGACTTTTGGTAAGCAGAAAAACACATGAAATTAATTCGAGCATAGACCCTTTAAGCCTTTAAGGGCGCACCGAAGACTCATCCCCCTTGAGCGTAGGGTTAAGCCACAATTTCGAGATACTCAGCAATGCTTGCTGGTTGCGGGATGGGCAATCCATCTTCCATAAGCCCCTCAATGTGGAGTCCGATTGCTTCACGAATTTCACGCTCTGTCTCTTCGACAGTAAAACCGGTAGCGACGCATCCAGGCAAATCCGGGACATAAGCCGAATAATTGTTTTCTGCTTTTTCGACATCGATTGCATAGCGCATGGGTTAGTCCTTTAACTGAGCCTGTTTAAGTATGCTATTCAACGTGCCGGGTGCCAAATCATTGCTGGGCTTTCCGCGTACGGTGACACGACTACTCTTGACGGGATGCTTGAATTGCCGATGGCTACCGCGCGTTACAGCGAGATACCAACCATCCGTTTCAGTATCGCCAAAATTTCTTTTACTTTCATGCAGCAAGGATAACAGAGAGCTATTGTGCTCCAAGGATATCTACTGATTGAAGGGTACGGTGCGATGCGACTCGTAAAAAGTCGGCGCTGGTGATACGGCGCCGTGAAGCAAGTCACCTTCTGGGACGATGTTCACCTGCTTTGCAGGCATAAATCAAACCGTTTTCTAGCGGTCACTTATGCCGGTGCGTATGCGATGTCGCAATGACATCCAGGCGGCCAGCGCGCCCAGCGCGCCCAGCGCCAGCCCGGCCAACACATCCACTGCGACATGCTGACGCGTGGCGAGGGCGGAATAGATGATGCCGATACACCACGCCCAGTTAGCGCCCAGTATCCATGACGGCGCGGCAAAGCGGCGCAGCAGGTGATGCAGCCAGACGCCTGAAAAAACGGCGGTGGCGACGTGCAGCGAAGGGCAGGCATTGCCTGCAGCATCGATGCTTTTCAGGAAATGCACGTCGGGGTACTGGGTCCAGTCGATATTGGCTGCGGGGACGACCGTGGGCCAGAAGTAGAAGACGACCAATGCTGCGAGGCATGTTCCGGCCATGGCCAGGCCATAGGCATACAGCGCGCGCCGTGTCGCCAGCAATGCGGGGGGCAGAGAAACATAAACCCATAATGAAACATACAACGGCATCGCCAGTGGCTGAAAGCCGATCAGCCGATCCAGCCAGATGAGGGGCATTACGGTCGCCGGATAGGCCGGGGCTTTGAGCAGATAAAAGTAGGCACCAAAAAACAGAGCGATGAACAGCGTTGTGCCGATACTCTTGAGATACAGATGTCGGGGTATTATCGCGGCGGCCTGACGGTACCAGGGCATCTGCTGGCTGGTCATGCAAGGGTCTGGCGCAAAGTAGCAAACCGCAGATTGGCTGTGCGGGCTGCGGCAAGCACAGCGGGGAGTACGGCGAGAATCACCGGCGTGCCGTCGGTCGTGCGTGCTGCATTGCCGTCGTGCAGCAGCAGAATGGCGCCTGGTTGCAGGCCGCGCAACAGCCTGTTTTTTACGTGGTCAATATCATGGATACGGGTGTCGAACCCGCGCGCTGACCAAGTGGCAAGCCGCAGGTCCAGCTGAGTGAGCACCGGGTCGAGAAAAACATTGCGCAAGCCGGCCGGGGCGCGAAAGAACATCGGATGCTGGCCGGTAATCGTGGTGAGCGTGTCCTGGGCAGCCTGCAATTCACGCCTGATACCGGCATACCCCAGCAGTGAAAAATTGTGGCGGTGGTGCTGGCTGTGGTTTTCCACGGCATGGCCACGGCGCACAATTTCTCGGCATAAATCCGGGTAGCGCGCGGCTTTTTCGCCAATGCAGAAAAAAGTTGCCCGGGTAGCGTAACGATCCAGCATATCCAGTACCTGCGGGGTGACGACGGGGTCAGGGCCGTCGTCGATAGTCAGGGCGATTTCATTGCGGGCGCGGGCGGCCGCGGGCAATCGTGTCCAGTTCGGCCCCAGCCAGTGGCTGCGCGGCCACAGCCCGATCAGCGTGAACAGGGCGTGATTGGCCAGCACGGCGGCCAATGCCCAGCGCCATAGTCCGGGTGCCGCGATGACAGCAATCACGGCCAGCCCATGCAGCACAAGGGTTGCGCGGATCAGCAGCGTGGGTCGCCAGCGTGGATTAGGCATGGGGTTTTCTGGCGAAAATCGCAGCATAAATCAGCGCCAGCATGACGCCCGGCGCCACGGTGACGCCCATGGCCTGCAATATGGCTACATTGGAAAACGCCAGCAGGCCAAATCCTGCGACGGTTGTCAGGTTGGCAAATAACATCGAGGCCAGCGTGCGCGGTGAAATGGCGTGGTCTGGCGAATGACTGGGGCGGTCAAAAAACAGGGCGTAATTGGAGCCCACCGCGACGACCAGAAGCAAGCCCACCAGATGCAGAATGATCAGTTGCTGGCCAAAAAGAGCCAATCCCGCCGTGACGGTGACGACTGCCGCCGCAAGCGGGGCGATGATGTGCAGCACGCGCAGGGGCGAGCGGAAGACGAGGAGCAGCAGCCCGATAATGGCCACCAGGCCGCCGAGCGATAACACGATGGCTTCATGCAGATAGCCGGAATACAAGCGGTCGGATTCGGCTTTCATGTCCACAAACAGGACATTGGGCAAACCCATAGTGCTCAACGCTGCGCGTATTCGATCAGCATTGATGTCGGCACCTGCCGGGGCGGTCAGCGGCAATAGGGCGCTCCAGTGGTTTTGTTTCTGGATGAGTAATGCATCTACCGCCATGACCATCGAGGTATGCTCAAGATCGGCTGCCTGCAACAAGGGCTGGTGGCGCGCGGCAGCGACATCGGCAAGAAACGGCGTAAATAATTGGGCACGAACCGGCAAACCTTGTACTGCTTGCACCAGCCGCATTTCCAGCACGGCGGGGGCAGGCAGGCTGGCCTGGCGTGCGCGCTGCGTCGCCAGGCTGGGCAGATAGCGGCTGGGGCTCTCAAACCCGGCGAGCTCGCCTTGATCGACTTGCTTTTGCAACACTGCGGAAACATGTTCGGCAGACTGTAATACCGATTCCTGGCTCGTGCCAGATACCACCACCAGATACCGTACATCCGGTGCGCCCATGTCGGTGCGCAGGCTGGTGTCCAGCGCTATATCGGCTTGCGATACCGGGCTTAACGAGGATATTTTGTCATCCCATAAACGGGTGCGGTGCCCGGCGAGAATGGCACAGGCTGCCAACAGCAGGATCACAGCTGGCCAGCGCAATACAGCGGCATGCCGTACCAGACGGGATAAGCCGATGCCGATAGCCGAGACATCATGAATGCGAAAGTTCGCCGGCAGCAAATGAGGCAGGACAAAACGGGTCACCGTTGCGGCCGCAGTCAGACCGGCAATCGAATACAGGCCGAGTTGTGCCAGACCCGGAAAGCCGGACAACAGCAGCGAAGCAAAGCCGAAAATCGAAGTCAGCACGCCAAGGCGAATGGTGGGCCAGAAGCGCTTGATCCAGTTCTGCTGATCTGAACGGCCCTGTTCGGATTGCACGAACAGGTAGATGGAATAATCCACCGCCTCGCCGATCAGTGCGGTGCCAAATCCCAGGGTGATGCCATGGACTGTGCCAAAGCCCAGGCTGACTGCTGCGACGCCTGCCAGCGCGCCACTGATGACGGGCAAAAAACCTAATGCCAAAGCGGTGACGGAACGATAAACCAGTAATAACAGGGTAGCGATGAGTACGATGCTGATGATGGACAGACGGCTGACCTGGCTTTTGATTGTGTCACGTGAGGTTACCGAAAACACGCCGGGGCCGGTCATCACCAGTCGGGCGATGGAAGCTGCCGGACTTGCGCTGGATGCAGTATCGAACGCTTGTCGAATGGCGCGCATGGCGCTTTGCTGGGCGTCGGTGTCGGAACCCGAGGCACGCGTTTGCACCAGCAGCAGCGCACGTCTGCCGTCGCGCGATGCCCATGCGCCATCGACCAATGGTGGATGAGTGTCGCTGTTGAAATGGCTAAGCAATTGCACCATTTCACCCGTCGGATCGCGTGGCAACATCGATTTGACCAGCAGTCCGGCAGGTGAGGCGAGCAGATCGATACTCTCGGTCAACGCGGCATGCAGACCATCTACACTGAAGCGTGTCGGCGTGACGGCAGGGCTGAGCAGATAGCGATTATTGAACAGATAGGCATGGTCACTTTCGGCGCTGACAGGTTCGCCGTTATTGACGCTGACAAAAACAGGATCGGCACGCAGGTGACGGGCGATTTGCTTGGAAAGCCGTGCGCGGGTGGCCGCATCGGCGCCTTCAATGCCCACCAGAATCAGGCGCGAGGCCAGGCCGTCGCGCACCTGATCCAGCAGCAATTGTTGCTCTTGCGTAGGGCTGCGCGGAAAAAACGCGGATAAATCTGTGGTGAACTGGCTGCGGCTGATGATGATGCCGCAGACGAGGATGAATGCCAGCCAGAGTGCGATTGCTGTGCGGCCAAACCGTGCCGGGGCTTGCTTCATCACGGTCACGGCGTCGCCAGCGGTTCTATGAGCATCATCGAACTGTCGCCATCTGCCTGGGTGATGGCTATGCTGTGCACCGTGTCGTGCTCACCAGCGATGCGAATGTGCTTTACCACGGCCCGCATTTTTTCATCTGTGGGGAGCAGCTGCAATGTCCAGTGTGCGACGTTGCCGTCCAGGCTCAGCTGGTAATTACGCTCCAGCGTCTTGCGGTCACCGGCCAGGGTGCCGCGTATGCTGTCGATGAAGGCGGCCAGTTCCGGATAAGCCTGCAATTGCAGGCGATGCTTCTGGCGGCCACGCTCGATGAGCAAAGTGTCTCCATCCACGGTCATGAGTTCCGGCTTGGGCTTGAGGGTACGTTTTTCCAGGTGGTCCGGTGCGCTGTAGAACAGTTCACCGGAGGATTCCACAGGCTTGTCGAGCATGGCGATGGATTTTGTTTCGACAAAGCGGGCATGGCCGGAACGGGTTTGCGCCAGACTGTGCATGAGCTGCTCGATATCCCAATCGGTCGCATGGCTACTGGCGGGCAGCAGTGCCAGTAGCAGTGTCAGTGACAGTGTCAGTGCAACAGCCATGTGCCGTTTGACGCGCAGTAAAGGGACTGGAGGGCTGAATAGTGTCATCATGGTTTGAAAGGTGGTGTAGTGAGTGCAGGTTGCCAGAAATCAAAAAAATTAAACCAGTTGTAGGGCGCCTTGCGGCAATAGTGATCCAGCAGTGCAGCATAACGGGTGATGGCTGCTTGCACAGCAGCATCGCGTTGCCCGCGTGCAAGGCCAGAAAAATCTGCCAGGGGTTCAAAATGTATGGCGTAACGGTTGCCGCCCAGATACAGACCGGCCATGAATACTACCGGTCGCCGCAATAATGCGGCCATGCGAAATGGCCCGACAGGCAGGCTCGCATCAGCACCAAGGATTTGCACAGGGTAAAGCGTATCGTCGCCCGGGGTACGGTCGGCCAGCATGCCAATCGCATCTCCAGCATCCAGTCGCTCTTGCACTTTGAGCATGGAGTCAATATGCCCCAAGCCAATAATATCCTGCACAGCTTCCGGATTGATGGCAGCCAGCATGGCGTTGATTTTTTTTGCATTATCTTCATGCATGACCATGGCGACGCGCAAATCCGTGTCTTTCCAGCCAAGCGCACGGATGACTTCAAAGCTGCCCAGGTGTGCACCCACCAGGAACAAGCCATTGCCACCAGCAAGCAGGTCGCGCAGCATGTCCTCGCCGTGTACTTGAAGATCAAACAAATCGAAGCGGCGGTTGACCAGATAGATACGGTCATGGATAGTGGCGGCAAAAGTGAAAAAATGCCGATACAGATCGCGCCAGCGCGCGGGCCGACCTAGCGCGCGCCGAAGATAATCTCTGGAAGCACGCCGACTGGCCGGTGCAAACAACAGAAAATAAGCGGCGATCAGGTGCAGCGCAGCACGAGCAGTGTGCCGCCCGAGGCGTAGTGATATCCATGCCATAGCGTGCAACATGAACATGTTGCTGCGCTCCGGGCTGTGCGCCCAGGTGGTTTGGCTGGATGTCGGGTGTGATGTCATACAGTCGATCGTGGCACGATGCTGCCGCTGACGATTTTGCGCATGTCCGCCATGATGTCGAAACGTATTGTGCCACTGGCCGAGATGCTGTGCTGGATCAGTAGTTTGTCGCCTGGGCGTGCCGGGATCAGGAACTTGACCGAGCTGATTTCGCAGTTATCCAGTGCGATGCCCGTGGCAGCAGCTATTGCGTGTAGCGCCGTGTCCAGCAGTACTACACCGGGAAGAATAGGGGTGCCAGGGAAATGCCCGGCAAAGCTGGGATGATCTGTCGGAATAGTCCAGTGCGAGGGGTTATTCACTCGGATTTCCGTGCGCTGTGTGTTTGAAACAGGGCTTGCAGCGCTTCCCGTGGCAGCTTTCCCGTGCTGTTGCGTGGCAGTGCATCAACAAACAACAGCGGGCGTGGGAGGAAAGCCGGGTCAATATGTTCACGCAGCGCTGCCCGCAGATGAGATGCGTCCAAGCCCGGAGCTACCACGCAGGCAGCAAGCCGGGTGACGTGGGCAGGGTTGGTTTCATCGGGCATATGAAAAGCGCCGTCTACTACGCCAGGAATGGAATTAAGCAGATGATTGAGGCTTGCCAGTGAATGTCTTTTGCCTGCGATATTGACCAGGTCGGCGATGCGCCCGTGCAATAAAAAAAACTCGTCGGTAACAGGTTCCAGCATGTCGCCCATGCGGGTTGGTGTTTCGACATGAGACCCACAAGCGTGCACGCAATCGTCTTCCACGACTAGTCTTATTCCGGGTAGCAACTGCCATTTTTCGCTTTGCGTGGGGCGGCGGGTGGCAATCAGGCCAGTCTCCGTGCTGCCATAGATTTCCATCAGTGGCGCATGACAACGTGCCTCGACGTCCTGCGCGAGTTGGGGCGATAGCGGCGCAGTGGCGGACATCACCCGCATGATCTCTGGCATTTCTACCCCCGAATCCAGCAAGGCGCGCAGATGCACGGGTGTCGATACCAGCAGGCGCGGTGCTGGCACAGCCGCTAATGACAGGACAATATCAGCCGGGTAAAACGGTTGCGCATGGCTGAGTGCGTTGCCGCTGAGCCAGGCCATCAGGACTGTGGATTCGAACCCATACATGTGCTGAGGTGGTACGGTACCGACCAGGGTGGCGTTTGTATTGTGCAATAGCCCCAGACGTAATGCCTCAGCTTGTACACTACTGACCAATGCCCCCCATGTTTTGGGATGGGGTTGCGGGATACCGGTCGTGCCTGAAGTAAATAGCACCGCAATGCGCTGCTTGCTGTCAATTTGCGGAATGGCAAATGTGTTCGGTGGGTCCGGTTGGCCGGGTTGGTTAATAATGCCCATGGCGGGATAGCGCAGTTGGGGCAGATCCACCGTGCAGTGGTCGCTATCCGTCAAACAAAACACATCCGGTGCAAAAACCTTGATCTGACGTACCACTTCTGGAGTGTGGGTGGATGGCAGCAGGCTGACTTTGCCGGCCACAATGGCAGCCGCCAGGCCCACGCTAAAACAGTAGCGATCGCTACACATGTTAAGCAGGTGGCTCCCTGCAGGAAATCGAGCCGCAAGTTGGCTGACTTCGGCCAGAAACTGGCGCAGCGTGACAGCACCCTTCATACGCCAGGCAATGATGCTGTCCGGGGAGTTATGAGATACCAGCGGCAGTAAAGGCATGATTAAGGCGGTAACAACTAGTGTGGACGCGCCGGGGTATTCCTGAATGCGCGTACTGCATCGAGCAAAGGCCTATGCTGGATATCGGGCAGTATTTTTTTGCGTACCCAATATTCGGCAATGAACATCAACGCGACTAAAGGCAGCGTCAGAAAATTGGCAAAAACCGACCATGTCGGCAAAGGGGTCAGAAAAAAGAGCAAGGTGGAAATCAACGCCATCGCGGCAAAAAACAAGGTCCAGGCGATTGTGACCTGACGTGCATACGTTTCATGCTGGGGAGTCAACGGCCCATCATGCATCACCTCTGCAAAGCGGGTGCAGAGTGGCTGCCGTCCAGCGATCAAAGTACGGCCAAAAGTCATGAGCAGTATGAGCTGCATGCCAACATGCTGCAGCCAGTAAATCAGCCCGAAATGCTGCTCTAACATCGACCATCCAGCCCACAGCGCAACACACGATAGCAAGACTACCCCCAGCATGATGAGCCGCCAAGGTGAATTCCAGGCCAGCATCAGTGCGATCAAGACGATAGGTGCCATAGCCACCAGCGCGCCCAAATTGCCGCTATGCGCGTATTCATTGGTGTAATGCGCCAAGAGGGGATAGCCAATTATCAGCGCAGCGATGCCCAGCCAACGCACGATACGGCCAGCCATTAGCGAGTTCTTTGAGCAGCGATATAGTCGGCGAGATTGCGCAGTGAGCTGAACAGATGCTGATTGTCTTCATCGTCGGCACGCAGTTGCAGGCCATAGCGTTTGGAGACTTCTAGTGCAATTTCCAGCACATCAATTGAATCCAGGCCCAAGCCATCGCCATACAAAGGGGCATCAGGAGTGATTTGATCTGCACTAATCTCGAGGTTAAGGCAATCGATCATCAATTCAGCAACTTCACGTTGCAAATCTTCAGTACTGGAGATCGTAAGTTTCTGGTTATCTTGCATGGTATTCATAGAAGTGTATTGAGTCACACGCAGTAAAGTGATAAATGATCCATCACCTGTGGGACTTGATCTGCTGTTACTGGATGGTTAATGAATTTTTAAGCGAATTCGAGTTTGAAGTGTAACAGCGTTATATCAGGGAATGTGGCTGCCTTATGAAATCTCGCGGGGTGTTTTGCAGCCAAGGTGTTTTTTGAATTGACAGAGGGGGAAGCGTTGTTTTTGGTTATAAGTGGGCGCGAAGCACGTGGTTTTCGGAAAGAGTATGATGGGCAAGGCTATGATGTTTTCGCGGGTGCTGTATTTCCAAAAACGCGGGTAAGGGCGACCATGAGCGTAGATCAAATTCGGGCCTGTGGTTTGGTTTTAAGCAGCAGCATCAGCTGCTGTTCCTCAAGGGGGATGAGGTTTGCCTGTTTGGGCTGAGGCGCTTTTCCGGGTTGTGGGAACGGTAGCCGGGCGGGATTTTTGCGCCCCTAAAAAATGGCGTACCCGCTCCATCCACGGCTCGGTGTGGCGGCGAATTTCTGCATCATCTTCGAGTATTTGCTGAATGAGGCTCTGCTTGTGTAGCAACTCGGGCGTGCTCAATGCCAAGCTGGCGTCATTGGCGATCAGTTCATTACGCAGCGCGGCGACACGGCGCTCGAGCTCGACTAAACGATCCCAGTTATTGGCTTGTGCAGCATCGACCATGCGCTGAGACAGGGTGCTGATCTTTTCATAAAGCTTGATTTGCGTCGTCATGGTGCAAATAGTAGCGGCTTGGCATGCGGCTTGTTGCGAGAAACTGCGGCAGGATCGATAGCTATTTCTGTTAAAGCAGGCTGTGATTTGCGGGCCCCAGGCGGACATGCTTTAAGATTCAGGTTGGTGGTTTTCGGAATAGCAGGAGCTGCAAAACATGAACAAAGCATTTGTCAGGGAAGATTCGGCGCTAAGTAACGTTGGTGAGGATGAAGAGGAGGAAGCCGGTGGCGGAGCCGCCAAACTGCCTGCGGGCACCAAAAACTACATGACGGTAGCGGGCCATGCCACGTTGCGGGCTGAGTTTGAGCAGTTGGTCAAGGTAGAGCGGCCCAGTATCGTGCAGGTGGTGTCGTGGGCGGCAGGTAATGGTGATCGCTCGGAAAACGGCGATTATATTTATGGCAAAAAGCGCTTGCGCGAGATTGATCGGCGGATCCGGTTTTTGAGCAGGCGACTGGATTCAGCGGTGGTCGTCGATCCGGCTGCGCAGGAAAATCGTGAGCAAGTATTTTTTGCGGCGACGGTGGTTGTGTGTGATTTGGATGGCTGCGAGGCGACATACAAGATTGTGGGGATTGATGAGGCCAGTCCCGGTGAGGGGCTGATCAGCTGGATTTCGCCTCTAGCGCGCGCATTGCTTAAGATGCGCGAAGGCGATTCGGTCCGCTTTGCAAGCCCGGGTGGCGTGCGTGAACTGGATATTATCGAGATTCGTTACGAATAAATGATCCTGCGAGTGGCTTTAATTGGTCAATGGGCGCGTCGAATCGCATGATTGGTCCACAACACAAGGCCGAACAGGATCATTGCCCCAGCTTGATGCGCCGCTGCTAGCGGCACGGGCACACGTAGCAACAAGGTGCTGATGCCTAATCCTACTTGAACGCCTAGCCAAACCAAGAGCAAGGTGGCCGCAAGGCGGGCAGTGGGTGACTCGCTTCTGACTCTCCAGACAAACCACGGTATAAGCCCCAGCAATAGCCAGGCAATCAGGCGATGGTCAAACTGGACAGTAGCCATATTGCTGAAAAAGTTGAGCCACAGGGGTACCAGCATGAACGATTCTGCTGGCAGGAAATGCCCGTTCATCAAGGGAAAGGTGTTGTAGGCCAGACCTGCATGAATGCCTGCGACGAGTGCGCCAGAGAGCACCATGAGAAATACCAGGCCGATCAGTACAGCGCCTAATCGCTGCGTCAGTCGTGATGTGCTTGAAAAAGTTCCTGAAGGGGCGCACAGCGCTGGCGCTGGTGATATGGCGGCTGCCCTGTGTCGCGGCCACAAAATGTCCAGCGCAGTCCACAGCATTAACCCGAAAATAAGGAAGGCCAGGCCTAAATGCGCTGCCAGCCGATACTGCGATACGCGAGGATCATCTACCAACCCGCTTTGTACCATGTACCAGCCCATCGCGCCTTGCAATCCGCCGAGAACAAAAAACCCCAGCACCTTCCATGCAAGCTTTCCGCGCAGTTGGCCGCGGATAAAAAACCATATGTAGGGCACAAAAAAGACCAGTCCGATGAGGCGTCCAGATAGCCGATGGGCCCATTCCCACCAGAAAATGAACTGAAATCCTGCGAGCGTCATGTCATGATTGCGCAGGCGAAACTCTGGTGTGAGCTGGTATTTGGCGAATAGCTCTTGCCAATGGGTTTCCGTTAGCGGCGGCAGGGCACCGATCAGCGGCTGCCATTCGACAATGGATAGTCCTGCGTGGGTAAGCCGTGTAATGCCGCCCAGCATGAGTGTGGCAAAGACCATCGTGCAGCAGGCGAGCAGCCACACAGCGATAGCACGGGATGCGGCAGGTGTTGATGTTGTGATTGAGGTGGTCATGTTTTTATTCCGATGCGATCCAATGGCCTGATTTGCCACCAGATTTTTCCAGCAGGCGAATGTTTTCAATCATCATGCCTCGATCCACCGCTTTGCACATGTCATAAATGGTGAGCAGCCCGATCGAAGCGGCGGTGAGCGCTTCCATCTCTACGCCGGTACGGCCAACCGTTTCGGCGCTTACCTCAATGGTAATGCGGCAAGCGGCGGCATCCAGAAAAAATCTGATATCAACACGGGTGAGCGCAATTGGATGGCACAGCGGAATCAAGTCCGGCGTACGTTTGCTGCCCTGAATGGCGGCAATGCGCGCAATGCCGAGTACATCTCCTTTTTTGGCGG
>DATCQI010000041.1:0-6269 GCA_036569545.1 Rugosibacter sp.
CCGCCTGCTGGACAGGCCCTGCGCCATGACGGAAGGCTTCGGGCAAGACGGTGAGCACTAGAGCGCCGAGAATCACGCCAGGAATATGCCCCATGCCGCCAAGCACCACCATGCACAGCACCATGATCGATTCCATCAGGCTGAAGCTTTCCGGCGAGACGAATTCCTGAAAGCTGGCGAACAAGCCGCCTGCCAGACCTCCAAAACTCGCCCCCATGGCAAAGGCCAGCAGTTTGACATTGCGCGTATTGATGCCGCACGCCTTGGCCGCCATTTCATCCTCGCGGATCGCCGCCCAGGCGCGGCCGATGCGTGAATTTTGCAAGCGCAATCCGGCCAGCATGACGAGCAGCGCCAGCGCCAGAAAAAAATAATACGTGAGCACCAGTGCGGGAATCGTCACGCCAAAAAACTCCAGCGGTTGCGACAAGGCATGACCACCAATGTGAATGGGATCGATGCTGGCGATCCCCTTGGGGCCATTGGTAATATTCACCGGTGCATTCAGGTTGTTCATGAAAATGCGCACGATTTCGCCAAAGCCGAGGGTCACGATGGCCAGGTAATCGCCGCGCAAACGCAGCGTCGGCGCACCCAGCACCACGCCAAAGCCGCAAGCAGCGAGCGCACTCACCGGCAAAATGGCCCACACCGGCCAGTGCAGGCCAAACTGCGGCGAAGCGAGCAGCGCATACACATAAGCGCCAACAGCATAGAACGCGATGTAGCCCAGATCAAGCAAGCCTGCAAAACCGACCACCACGTTGAGCCCTAACGCCAGCATCACATACAGCAGCGCAAAATCGAGCACCCGCAGCCAGGTATTGCCCAAGCCAGCACTCACCATGAACGGCAGCACGGCGAGCGCGATGACCGCCAGCGCAAGTTGCATCTTGCGCGGCATACGTGCGAGAAGCATGCCCGCGTTCATGCCCGCTCCGCCACGCGTTCGCCCAGCAGCCCGGCCGGCCGCAGCACCAGCACGCCAATCAGCACGAAGAAAGCGAAAACATCCTGATACTGGCTGCCCAACACGCCGCCCGTCAAATCGCCAATGTAGCCCGCGCCCAGCGCTTCGATCACGCCCAGCAACAGGCCGCCGACCACGGCTCCCGCCAGATTGCCAATACCGCCCAGCACGGCGGCGGTAAAGGCTTTCAAGCCCAGCATGAAGCCCATGTTGTAATGCGCGATGCCGTAGTTGGATGCCACCAGCATGCCGGCTAGAGCAGCTAATGCGGAGCCGATCATGAAGGCCAGCACGATAATGCGGTTGGCATCGACGCCCATCAGCGCAGCAATGCTCGGGCTCTCTGCCGTAGCACGCATGGCGCGGCCCAGCCGCGTGCGATTTACCAGCACCAGCAGCGCCGCCATGGTCAAGCCAGCAACGCCGATGATGACTAGTTGAATCACGGTGATTTGCACGCCACCCAGCGCAAAGGCTGTCTCCGGTAAAAGTTGCGGCATCGCGTGATAGCTGCGCCCCCACAGCATCATCGCCAGTTGTTGCAGGATAATGGAAACGCCAATCGCGGTAATCAGTGGCGCCAGGCGCGGCGCATTGCGCAAGGGACGATAGGCGATGCGCTCAATGACCACGCCGAGGGCCATGCACACGGCAGCGGCAATCAGAAAAGCCAGCACGAATACCACGGGCGCTGGCAAGGCTGCGGCAAGCAGGAATTTGCTGGCGGCGAGCGCCGTGAGCGCCCCCACCATCACTACTTCGCCATGCGCGAAATTGATCAGGCCGAGGATGCCATAAACCAGGGTATAGCCGAGAGCGACCAGTGCGTAAATGCTGCCCAAGGTGAGGCCATTGGCTACTTGTTGAAGAAAAATATCCACACCACGAATAATACGATAAGGCGGCGGGCAAAGGATGGCTGATGCGTGTCCGGCTAGCCGCAAGGCTATGCAACAACTGACGTTTGAATTCTCCGACCTGCGTAGTTTTTTGGCATATCCCGGGGAGGATGAGATGTTAGAGCACCCTAGGAAGTCTCTTCAGAGGAAAGCCGATTTCAGGACCGATGGCTTGCAGAAGCCGAAGCGCTACACGTTGTAGAGGACCAAACACTGGAAATAATTTCGATCCAGTGACAATGTATTGAAGTTGCTTGGAGGAATAGAGATGGTCAAGCAATTCAATGGTATTTAATTCTTCATCGGTGAGCACAACCAGCTCGAACAAGCCCAACTCTCTCGCTTTTCGTAGTGAGCGATGAAGGTTATGTCCATAGTCATTGCGAAGCTTGCGAAGTGGCACATCTCGCGACAACAAAAACGACTTTAATACCAGCTCAATAGACTGCCCAACGAGGAACATTACTGGAATGGATGCAATGATTTCAGAGCCCTTCTTCTTATGGCCCATTTTCTCATCTGCAGCAAGAGCCGCCTCCATGAATTCACAAGCATAGCGACACAGTCCAATAGGTGTTGTGCGGCTTGGGTCCGAATCGAGCGCTGACTGCGTGCTCATCTATTCTGCGATCACTTCGTAAAAGTCGGCGCTGGTGACACGCCGCGCAGCAAGTCCCCTTGGGGGGCGGCAGTGCTGATAGTTTCCAGCGGCTCCCACGCGCCATTTTTTCCGACGTACATGCTGATCACGCCATCCTTCAAGTCGCCTTTGGCATCGAACTGGATGTGGGCGGTTACGCCGTTGTAGTCGGTCTTGGGCAGCTCGGCCAGTATCTTGGCTGGCTCGCCGGACTGGGCGCGTTTGGCCGCTTCGATGAGCACCATCGCGGCGTCATAGGCATAGGGCGCGTAGGACTGGATGTTGGCGTTGAACCGTGCCTTATACCGCTCCGAGAATTTCGCGCCACCGGCCATCTTGGCGAGCGGCACGCCGGGCAGGGAGCAGTAGATACCTTCGCTGGCATCAGCGGCATTCTTCATGAAATCCGCGTTGCAACCACCATCGCCGAGCATGAATTTGGCAGGGACACCGAGTTGCTTGATTTGCCGCGCCATAGGCGCGGCTTGCGGGTCCATGCCGCCGAAGAAAATCAAATCGGGCTGTTTGCCCTTGATGGTGGTGAGGATGGATTTGAAATCAACCGACTTGTCGTCCGTGTGTTCTTCAGCCACCACGGTCGCACCTGCGGCCACGGCGGCTTTCTTGAATTCCGTTGCCAGGCCTTCGCCATAGGCTGTCTTGTCGTCAATCACGGCGATGGTTTTGGCGTGCAGATTCTTCACCGCATACCTGCCCAGTACCTTGCCTTGCTGCACATCGTTGGCCATGACGCGGAAGGCGGTTTTAAAGCCCTGCTCGGTGTACGTCGGATTGGTGGCCGAAGGCGAGACCTGCGGGATGCCGGCATTGGCATATAGCCGCGAAGCCGGTATCGTGGTGCCGGAATTGAGATGTCCGATCACCGCGTTCACCTTGTCATCGACAAACTTTTGCGCCACCAAGTTACCCTGGCGCGGGTCGGACTGATCATCCTCGCTCAGCAATTCGAACTTCACCGTGCGGCTGCCGAACTTCAACCCGGCGGCATTGGCGTCTTCCACCGCCAGCCGCGCGCCGTTTTCATTATCCTTGCCCAGATGCGCTTGCGGGCCGGTGAGCGGCGCGGCATGGCCAAAGCGGATGAGAATGGGTGCATTGACATCGGTTGCAGGGGTAGTCTTGCTGCACGCAACAAGGCTAAGCGCAACTGCCAGCGTAAACGGGATGGAAGTGACGGAAAGGTTCATGGGAATACTCCGGTCAGATTGAGTAGTGAATCACACATCATACGATGATGCCATAGTGACAGAAATACGGCAGAAACAAAAAAGCCAGTCACAGAGGACTGGCTTTTTTTCGTGCGACTAGGCGAAAGAATTACTTGGCGCCCGCAAGAACCCACTTGACCAAGGTCTTGATGTCTGCATCCTTGACTGCCGCATTAGGCGGCATGGGGATCGGACCCCAAACACCGGAGCCACCCTTCTTGACTTTTTCAATCAGCCTGGCTTCGGCGGTTTTGTCACCAGCATATTTTTTGGCGACGTCCTGGTAGGCAGGGCCCACCAGTTTTTTATCGACGGCATGGCAAGCCAGGCAGCCGCTCTTGGTAGCCAAGTCTTTTTCTTTACTGGCAAAGGCTGAAGCAGAAGACAAAATACCCACGGCAAGCAGGGCAGAGGTGATCACTAATTTCATATAAACCTTCCTTCCAGACAGCGTTAAAAAATCAAGTTTTGTAATGGCATGGATTTTACAATGAGGTGAAACACTATTTGTCACCTGACTTACAAAAAATTACATTTTCACCTATTATTCATTTGACAGCAAGTTGCTGCTTTACTGCTTCCAGGCGGTCAATCGGTGCTAAACAGTGAACGCCGCGGCATATCCAGGCGTTGACATGATCGCTTGTCGGTTTGGCCAACGCTTCAGGTAAACCAGAAAGTGAATTCGGCAAATTCAATACCATGTGACGTGGATTGGCGCCAAGCGCCTGCTGCCATGCAGCACACTCTGCGGTCGGGCCGCGCAGAATGATCCGGTCTGGCGGCATCAAGGTTTCTTCCAGCGTCATTAACAGGCTGCCAAACCCCATGGCTGAGTTCGTCATTTGCGGCCAGTAGAGTCGCAAAGTCCGCTCCGCAGCGTCCACATAGCGCACATTGCCCAGTAGATAGCCCAGGCGCTGCAAGGCAAACGCCGCAATGCCATTACCCGATGGCGTGGCATTGTCGCGGCCGGGTTTGGGGCGCAGTATCAGCGCTTCGTGATCATGTGCCGTGAAAAAGAAGCCGCCCGCAGACTGGTCTTCAAAGTCAGCCAGCAGGATATCGGCCAGCTCCCGGGCAAAAGCCAGATCGGCAGGTCGAAACTCGGCTTGCACCAACTCTAGCAGCGCAGCCAGCAAAAAAGCGTGGTCATCAAGATAGGCCGGCAAGTGCACCTGCCCCTTGCGCGAGGTGGCGTAGAGCTGACCATCCTGCCAATGATTGTTGCGCAAAAAATCCATCGCTGTCTGTGCCGAGACAAGCCAATCCGGTCGATCAAAAACACGCGCGGCATGGGCCATGCCTTCGATCATCAGCGCATTCCAGCTGGTCAATATCTTGTCGTCACACCCCGGCCGGATGCGCTGTTCGCGCGCTGCGTAAAGAACCTGTTTGGCTGCCGTAACCAGCCCTCGATCGGCCTCATCCAGCACGTTGGCCACTTTCAAATGCCAGTGCCCTTCAAAGTTGGGCGCTTCTTCAAGGCCCCAATGCGGGGCAGCAACGCGCCATTGCTCAGACGTGAGCAAGGCTTGAATTTGCTCGCGCGTCCAGACGTAATATTTACCCTCTTCACCTTCTGAATCCGCGTCCAGCGCAGAGTAGTAGCCGCCACCGGTCGCTCCGGGCGATTGCATTTCACGCATCACCCAAGCCGCTGTTTCATCGACGACACGCGCGAAAATCGGGTCACCCGTTTGTGCCCAGGCGTCAGCAGTCAAGCCCAGCAAAGGCCCATTGTCATAAAGCATTTTTTCAAAATGCGGAATTTCCCAGCGTTCATCCACGCTGTAACGGCAAAAACCGCCGCCTACCTGATCGTAAATGCCGCCTTCGGCCATGCGCTGCAAAGTAACCAGCGTCATCGCGCGCATGCGGGGTTCGGCATGTCTCAACAAAAAAGACAGATCCGTCGGATGTGGAAACTTCGGCGCACAGCCAAAGCCGCCATAGCTGCGATCAAAACTCTGCGCTAGCGACTCGGTGGCGGATATCAATGGCTGCCTATCGAAAACCGTCGCTGCCATGCTGCTCGATGCGTCCGGTAGTGTCTGTGCCAGCGCATTGCGTAGCGCGATGTTTTGCTCGTCGATATTGCTGCGGCGTTTTTGAAACGCCTCCGCCACTTGCTCACAAAGGTCGGTAAACGCAGGCAAGCCATGGCGCGGTGTTTTGGGAAAATACGTGCCTCCAAAAAATGGCGTGCCGTCGGGCGTGAGAAACATTGTCAGCGGCCAGCCACCCGCGCGTTGCACGAGCATTTGGTGTGCCGTCTGGTAGATTTGATCCAGATCCGGGCGCTCTTCACGATCCACCTTGATATTCACAAAGAGCCGGTTCATCACCTCCGCCACAGCCTCGTCTTCAAACGATTCATGCGCCATGACATGGCACCAGTGGCAAGCAGAATAACCAATGGACAGCAGAATTGGCCGGTTTTCCTTGCGTGCCTGAGCGAGCGCCTGCTCATCCCAGGGCTGCCATGCCACCGGGTTATGCGCATGCTGCAGCAGATAAGGCGAGGTGGC
>DATCQI010000042.1:0-16438 GCA_036569545.1 Rugosibacter sp.
ACGCACAAGGCTTGGCGCTTTGGGCCCAACTGGCGTTACCAGATGCCACGCCTTAATGCCACAAACAACCATCAAACGGTTAATAACCTGCTGTGCCGTCTTTACCCTGCCATCTTTCAGGCACCCGGCAGACTTATAATTGGCGTATCGGTAAACATGACTCAATAACCCCCGCAAAGGAAAATCAATGACTGCGAAAGATTCAAAAATCATCTATACGTTAACTGACGAAGCGCCCCGTCTGGCCACCTACGCTTTTTTACCGATCATCAAAACCTTTGCTGCTCCGGCGGGTATCGATATTGTGGGTAGTGACATCTCTGTTGCCGCAAGAATTCTGGCTGAATTCTCAGACGTCTTGCCGGATAATCAAAAAACGCCGAATATTCTGGCCGAATTGGCTCAGCTGGCCCAAAAGCCGGAAGCCAATATCATCAAGTTGCCCAACATCAGTGCTGCCTTGCCCCAATTGATCAGTGCCATCAAGGAACTGCAATCCAAAGGCTACGCTTTGCCCAATTACCCTGAAGTCCCAAAAACAGACGCCGAAAAAGCCATTCATGCACGCTATTCCAAATGCCTCGGCAGTGCGGTAAACCCGGTACTGCGTGAAGGCAACTCCGACCGCCGTGCGCCTGCTGCCGTCAAAAATTACGCCCGCAAACATCCCCATTCCATGGCCGAGTGGAGCATGGCATCGCGCACCCATGTGGCACACATGCGTCATGGTGACTTCTATCACGGTGAAAAATCCATGACGCTCGACAAAGCGCGTGATGTCAAGATGGAACTCATCACCCAAAGTGGCAAAACTCTGGTGCTCAAACCCAAGGTTTCGCTGCTTGCAGGCGAAATCATCGACAGCATGTTCATGAGCAAAAAGGCATTATGCGAATTCTACGAAGTGCAGATGGAGGACGCACGCAAAACAGGCGTCTTGTTCTCCTTGCACGTCAAAGCCACGATGATGCGGGTATCACATCCGATTGTCTTTGGCCATGCAGTCAAAATCTATTACAAGGATGCTTTCAAGAAACACGGCAAGTTGTTCGATGAACTGGGTGTCAACGTTAACAACGGCATGGTTGATCTGGAAGAAAAGATCGCTGCCCTACCCTCCTCCAAGCGCGAAGAAATCATCCGCGACCTGCACGCCTGCCACGAACACCGCCCTGAACTGGCCATGGTGGATTCGGCCAAGGGTATTACCAATCTGCATGCCCCCAATGACGTGATTGTTGATGCTTCCATGCCTGCCATGATTCGCATTGGCGGCAAGATGTGGGGCGCTGACGGCAAACCCAAAGATACCAAGGCCGTGATGCCCGAATCGACTTTTGCCCGTATCTATCAGGAGATGATCAACTTCTGTAAAACCAATGGCAACTTTGATCCACGTACCATGGGCACTGTGCCTAACGTGGGCCTCATGGCGCAGCAGGCTGAGGAATACGGCTCGCACGACAAAACCTTTGAGATTCCCGAGGACGGCACTGCCAACATCGTCGATCTGGCCACTGGCGAAATCTTGCTGAGCCAGAACGTCGAACAAGGGGACATCTGGCGCATGTGTCAGGCCAAAGACGCAGCAATCCGTGACTGGGTCAAACTGGCTGTTACGCGAGCCCGTCTATCAGGCATGACTGCCATCTTCTGGCTTGATCCCTACCGTCCGCACGAGGCTGAGCTAATCAAGAAAGTTAACACCTATCTCAAAGACCACGACACCACCGGGCTGGATATTCAAGTCATGTCGCAAGTTCGTGCCATGCGCTACACCCTGGAACGTGTCGTTCGTGGCATGGACACCATTTCTGTCACCGGCAATATCCTGCGCGACTACCTGACTGATCTGTTTCCGATCATGGAACTCGGCACCAGCGCCAAGATGCTTTCCATCGTGCCATTAATGGCTGGTGGCGGCATGTATGAAACAGGCGCTGGGGGCTCGGCACCTAAACACGTTCAGCAGCTCCTGGAAGAAAACCACCTGCGCTGGGACTCGCTTGGTGAGTTCCTGGCGTTGGCTGTCTCACTGGAAGAGATTGGCATCAAAAATGGCAACAATAAGGCAAAACTGCTCGCCAAGACGCTGGATGCCGCCACCGGCAAGTTGCTCGAAAATGACAAATCGCCCTCGCGGCGTACTGGTGAGCTCGACAATCGAGGCAGCCAATATTATCTGGCCTTGTATTGGGCTCAAGAGTTGGCCTCACAAAACGAAGACCAGCAACTGAAAGCCTATTTCACTCCACTGGCTCAACAGCTGGCAGACAATGAACAAAAAATCATCGCAGAATTAAGCGCCGTTCAAGGCAAACCCGTTGATGTTGGTGGATACTTCCTGCCCGATCAAGCGAAGGCTGAAGGCGTCATGCGCCCCAGCCCAACCTTTAATACAGCGCTGGAGAGCGCTGGTCATTGATCGATTAGTCCTTTCTAGATATTGATCAAGTAAAGTCTAAAAGACTGTCGTCTTACAAGAGAAATGGCAGCGCATGTTCAACATGTGCTGCCATTTCTGTTTCTCTTTCAACTTCTTGTTATACTGCGCGCCGTTCGTGGTGTCCGCGCATGAGTCTTCATGCCGGATGAAACGGGAAGCCGGTGCGATATTTCTACCCAGAAAATCAATTCCGGCGCTGCCCCCGCAACGGTAAGGAAGTGCGGCTGCCTCACAATGCCACTGGAAATATTTACACATATTCCGGGAAGGCGAGGCAGCAAAACTTCCAAGCCCGGAGACCGGCCATGGACATTCGTATCAGATGCCGCGGGGTCGTGGTGTCGGACGTGCGATGTCCGTTGTGTTTTTGCTAAAAATTGTTTTGCCAGAAATTTTCTTATCTTATCCTGGCAAGCTTGGTAATTTTGGCAATATTGGCACCTTCAAACATCACCGCCTCCTTCGACTCCTCCCCTCGTCTCTGATTTTTTGAGCTACCGGCTGCGGGGACGCACGCCGGATACCAGGAGTCTATTCATGAACCATCCATCCCGCATCACCATTGTAGCTACGGCTATTCTTTCTGTATTCTCCGTCCACGCCAATGCAGAAGCGGATCCTGGCGCTGTAGTTGTCACCGCCACGCGTCAACCGACACGTATCAATGAGCAGCTAGCTGATGTCACTGTCATCGAACGCGAAGCCATCGAACAAGCCGGTGTCACCACACTGCCCGAACTGCTTTCTCGTCAGGCAGGTGTTCAGGTCGTCAGCAATGGCGGCCTGGGCAAGGCAACGAGCATTTTCCTGCGCGGTACCAATGCCGGCCACACCTTGTTACTGGTCGATGGCATACCGCTTGGCTCGGCCACGCTAGGCAGCCCTTCGCTCACCAATCTGCCGCTCGCGCAGATCGAACGCATCGAAATTCTGCGCGGCCCCGCCTCCAGCCTGTATGGCTCGGACGCTATCGGTGGCGTGATTCAGATTTTCACCAAACAAGGTGCTGGCCCGCTACGCCCGGAGGCCTTTGTTGGCACAGGCAGCTATGGCACATGGGAAGCACAGGCGGGGCTGTCAGGTGGCACTGACATGTGGTCGTACAGCCTCCGCGCATCACAACTCAAAAGCGATGGTATCAACGTCGCCTCCGATCCCGTGCGCTTTCAACAAGCCAACTTCTCGTTACCCAATCCAGATAACGATCCCTATCGGAACACTTCATGGTCGGGCCGCGTAGCCTTTCGTCCTGCCGCAGGTCATGAACTCGGCGTTACCCTGCTCACCGCTGATAGCAAAAACAATTACGATGGTGGCGGACCAACGATTAACGCCTACAGCAACGACATCACCCGCGCCTGGACGGTTTACAGTCGCAACCATCTAAATGATATCTGGACTTCAACCCTGCGCTATGGTGAATCGAAAGACCACTCTGAAAGCTTCTCGCCTAGCAGGAGCCTGTTTGCCACTGAACAAAAGCAATGGACCTGGCAAAACGACATCAAATTATCACTGGGCAATCTCATGCTCGCCGCCGAGCACCTGCGCCAGAACGTGGACAGCACTACGAACTATACGGTCAAGGAACGCACGGTGCGCTCTCTGATTGCCGGCTACAACGGCAACTGGGGCAACCACAGTTGGCAAGTCTCGCAGCGTTATGATGACAATTCGCAGTTCGGCGGCAAAACAACCGGCAGTCTTGCCTATGGCTATCGCATCAATGCCAACTGGCAAGCGCGCGCCGCTTACGGCACGGCATTCAAGGCACCGAGCTTCAATCAGCTTTATTACCCTGGTTACGGTAACACCAACCTCAAACCCGAGTTTGCCAAAAACCGTGAAATCGGCCTGAATTGGAATTACGCTAATCAGCGTGCCGGCATCACCTACTTTGATAATCGTATCGAAAATCTCATCGCCGGCTTCCCGGTGAGTAACATAGGCCGTGCCCGCATCACCGGCACTAGCCTCAATTACGGTCTAACCTACGGCGCATGGAATGCGGATGCTTCGGCAGATATCATGAAACCGATTAACCAAGACAATCAATACCGCTTACAACGGCGTGTTGCGCAGATGGGCAAACTCTCGGTAAGTTACGCACCAGGCCCATGGACGCTGGGCGCAGAGCTTAATGCGGTAGGCGATAGTTTCGACACAACCACTCAAACCCGGTCATTGGATCACTATGAGATCGCCAACCTCTATGGCAGTTACAAGCTGGATCAAGACTGGTCACTTGAAGGCCGGGTAAATAATCTGTTCGACAAAGTTTATGAAACCGCCTGGGGCTACGCGCAGCCGCGAGCCAATGTGTTTATTGGAATCCGTTATGCGCCAAAGTAACAAGCTCAACATCCGCCTTACCACCACCCGGTTTGTGCAAGGCTAAACCGTGCCCTCCCGCCGCCGCGCTTTTTTTGTTTTGGCTTTGCTCTTTACCTTGGCGACACTGAGTTTGGTCATCTCATTAGCGGCGGGCAGCATTCCGGTCACGGCGTCTGATCTATTCACTGCGCTCTTCGGTGGCAGCCGGGCAAGCGAGGCATCGCTGGCTGTGGAAGTGGTTCGCGGTCTGCGTCTGCCGCGTGCGCTCGGCGCCTTTGCCTGTGGTGGCTTATTGGCGTTGGCGGGTACGCTGATGCAAATTTTGTTGCGTAACCCGCTGGCTGACCCCTATGTACTAGGCATTTCTGGCGGTGCAGCGGTAGGTGCGCTGTTGGCCATGCTGACAGGACTTGCGTTCTGGTTTATCAACCTGGCGGCATTTGGCGGGGCATTTGCCGCCATGCTGCTGGTATTTGGCCTGGCGCATGGCGACAACAGCTGGACACGCACGCGGCTGTTGCTCACCGGCGTCATTGTCGCCTCGGGTTGTGGCGCAGCGGTGGCCTTGATATTGTCCATCGCGCCGGAAGCGCAATTGCGCGGCATGCTGTTCTGGCTGATGGGCGATGCCGGGCAAATCAGCGAGCCGCGCCCTGCGCTCATTGTGCTAGCGGCATCGCTCCTGTTAGCGCTGCCCTTCGCGCGCGAGCTCAACGTGCTGGCTCGTGGTGACATGCTGGCACAAACCCTGGGCGTCCCGGTCACGCAAGTCAAACGTGGCATATATTTTTTAGCCGCGCTAGCCACCGCCACGGCTGTCACCACCGCAGGCAGCATCGGCTTCATCGGCCTCATCGTGCCGCATCTGGTGCGCCTGTGGCTGCTGCGGCAAGGCTGGGGCAACGATCAGCGTTTGCTGCTGCCCGCCACCGTGCTGGTCGGCGGCAGCTTGCTGCTCTTGGCCGATACCCTGGCGCGCACAGTGATCGCCCCGCAGCAATTGCCCGTTGGCGTGCTCACCGCACTGATTGGCGTGCCGGTGTTTTTGTATCTGTTGAGCCGAGAGAAAGCCGCCTAAACCATGAGCGGCGTCCTGCTTTCCACCCGTGCGCTGGATGTGAGTATCGGCAAAATCTGTATTTGCGATGCGTTGAATCTCAACGTCGCAATCGGCGAGCGCTGGGCGATTTTAGGCAAAAACGGTGTGGGCAAATCCACGCTGCTCGCCACACTCGCCGGTTTGCGTGCGGCAGATGCAGGTGAATTGCATATTGGACGGATAAGCGCCGTAGCGCCAACGCGCCCCGCAGGAAGTACCCTTGGGGTGCCGACTTTTTCAGGCCATGACCTGCGTCGCCTCGCCAAGATTCGCGGCGTACTCACCCAACACCAAAGCGACCCCTTCCCCGCGACGGTTCTCGAAACTGCCCTCGTCGGCCGTCATCCGCATCTGGGCCGCTGGGATTGGGAATCGACTGCCGACCGCGCCATCGCGCGACAAGCACTCGCCGCCGTGGGGCTGGACGACTTTACTGAGCGCGAAGTGCACACCCTCTCTGGCGGTGAACGACAACGCCTGGCCGTGGCGCAACTGCTCACGCAACAGCCACAATTATTTTTGCTCGACGAACCCCTCACGCATCTGGATCTCGCTCATCAAGTCGCAGTGATGAACTTATTCAAAAAGATGACAACCGATGAAACGACAGCCACTGCCTTCATTGCCGTGCTGCACGATCCGGGCTTTGCCATGCGCTATTGCGACCACGCCCTGCTGTTATTCGGCAAGGGCGAATGGCTGGCTGGACGAAGCCAGAAAATCATCACCGCAAACAATTTGAGCCGCCTGTACGGCTACCCGTTACGCGAAATTCGTAATGACAACGACCGCTGGTTCATCCCACGCTGAGGCAACAGCGGCTGTTCCGCTTTCTCTTTCTGTATGCCAGACTATCCCAATACCATAAATCTTCTTCTTGCATGTTGCCCGCGCTTTCAAGTAGACTACTTTTTCGATCTCGGTTCTCTGGTGTGCAATCTGCGCGCGAGAGTGAAACGGGAAGTCCGGTGCCTTTGGGAAACTGATCTAACTATCAGCCTCCCAGACAGTCCGGCGCAGCCCCCGCTGCTGTAAACCTGACAAATCTGTCCCAATGCCACTGTGCGATGCACGGGAAGGCGGACAGAGGCGAGTGAAGGTGAGCCAGAAGACCGGCCTTGATCGAGTGAATGGTATGTACCCCGGGGTGAGGGTGTTGGCCGGTTTTATTTGGCTTGCAATTCATTGTGCACGGTTTTGCACGGTGATTTTCGTAGCGGTTTGGTTTTGTTTTTTCCAGTCTTATCTTTTTTTCCTGAATAAATGGATGCCACCAGAGCTATTTATTCAGGCGATAACGAACTTGATAAACATAACTTTTGGCGCTCTCTCCTCCCCATGCCGATGTTGATCGCTCATCGCAGAGGAGAAGCACAATGCACATCGAACCAGGTTATGTTTCCGCCGCAAAAATCGCCTTGGCCAATATCGCCGCCATCGGCATGCTTGGCAGCCAATCGTTGCAGCTTATTCACCAGCCGCAGCTCATTGTGCGTACACTGCTGGCCGCTATTTTCTTCACTTTTTTCATGCAACTGTATCACCTGCCCGTGGGTCCATCCGAGCTGCATTTCGTCGGTGCCATGCCGATCTACCTCACCCTTGGCTTCGTTCCCACACTAATCGGCTTTGGCCTCGGCCTGCTGCTGCAGGGCCTGATATTTACCCCCACCGACCTGGTGCATCTAGGCATTAACACCCTCTCTCTGGCCGTTCCTCTCGGCCTGCTGCATGCAAGCCTGGGCAAGCGGTTGCAGAAGCTCGACATCAAGACCATTCTCAAACTGGACGCCGCTTACTACAGCGGCGTGACGCTGATGGTCGGTTTCTGGCTGGCCATCGGCGAAGTCGCCACACCGCTTGCCGCCTGGGCGACTTTCGCCGTTTCCTACGTGAGTCTCGTACTGATCGAGCCTGTGTTTACCTTGGTGATCGTCAAGGGTCGGCCCGCTACAAGGACAGCACCATCCTCCGCTACTGTTTTGAACTGCGCGCAGCTTAAGGCGGGATTGGCGTGATGGGAAAAGTCTGGTTTGTCGGCGCCGGTCCCGGCGACCCCGAACTGATTACGGTCAAGGGCCATAATCTGCTCGCGCGCGCCGGCGCCGTGCTGTTTGCCGGATCGCTGGTCGATCAGGCGGCGATGCTTTATGCGCCCGCTGGTTGCACCATCCGCGACTCCAAGGACATGACGCTCGACGAAATCACCGCCTGGCTGATCGAACAGGCGGCACGACATGAAACAGTCGTCCGCCTGCAAACCGGCGACCCTGGTCTCTATGGCGCGCTGATCGAGATGGTTCGCCCACTCGATGCCAATGGCATCGAGTGGGCAGTTGTTCCCGGCGTTTCCTCGGCAATGGCCGCAGCCGCCGCAGCGGGCGAAACGCTGACCCTGCCGGAAGTCACCCAGACCATGATCTTCACCCGCGTTGCCGGCCGCACGCCGATGCCGCCGGGCGAAGACCTTGCTGCGCTGGCGGCACATCGTACGACACTCTGTATCTTTCTTTCCATCACCCTGCTGCACGAAGTGCAACGTGCCTTGCGCGCCGCTGGCTGGCCGGAAGATGCACCGATCCTGGTCGTGCAAAAAGCCAGCTGGCCAGGACAGGAGAAAATCGTGCGCGGCACGCTGGCCGACATCAAGCGCCGCTGCCAGGACGAAAAAATTGCCACGCAAGCCATGATCATTGCCAGCCCCGCCCTCGGCGCACGGCACTGGCAGGACATCGCCCGCTCCAAACTCTACGACCCGGCCTTCGGCCATCGCTTTCGCCGGGCATCGATCACTGAAACCACTGAAGGCCCCTCATCATGAACGACACCAGTTTTCTTCTCGTCGGCCACGGCTCGCGCAACCGCGAGGGCAACAAGGAAATCCTGCACTTTGCCGCCCAGTGGCGCGAGCGCCACCCAGAATGGCGAATTGAGGTTTGCTTCATCGAACACGCCGAGGTGCTGCTGGACGAAGGGCTCGACCGCGCCGCACGCAACGCGCGCAGGGTCATCGCCCTGCCCTTCATTCTCAATGCCGCAGGGCACGTCAAGATGGAGTTGCCGGCCGCCCTCAACGCCGCCCGCCTGCGTCATCCCACAGTCCACTTTGACTGCATGCGCCACCTTGGCATGGGCCGCGAGATATTTTCCGTGCTTAAAAGCCAGCTCGACGGTCTGATGAAACAACTGGACATGCCCGACCCGCGCACCACCGGCGTCATCCTCCTCGGCCGTGGCTCGTCGGATAGCGGTGCCAATGGCGAACTGGCGAAAATGGCGCGCTGGCTATTCGAAGACGGCGACCACGACCTGGTCGATCTGGCCTTCACCAGCATCACCTGGCCACGCCTGGAAACCGTCGTGCAACGCCAGGTTCGCCTCGGCATGAAGCAAATTTGCATCGTTCCGGTGTATCTCTTTACCGGCGTGCTGATCGAACGGATCAAGGCGCAGCTTGCCCGTCTGCAAGGTCAGTACCCGGAGGCAGCCTTTGGCCTGGGCACGCATTTTGGTTTCGATGCAGGCATCTTCGACCTGCTCGACGCCAAGGCCGCCGGACACGAACTCGCCGCAGGCGGCCTGCTCGAATGCGACGGCTGCAAATACCGGCTGGCGGCGGAAGAGGAGCATCTGCACGATCATAGCCATACCCACACGAATCACGGTGCAGAAGACCATGCGCACACACATACGCAAATTCACCTCCATCCGACCCACGCCTAAGCCATGACGATTAACACCGCCAACACCGTCACCGAGCAGCTCACCGCCGCCGGACGCGCCATCGAGCATGACTCCTTCGCCATCATTGATGCCGAGGTCGGATCTCATGCCTACAGCGACGAGCAGTGGTCTATCGTGCGGCGGATGATCCATGCCAACGCCGATTTCGAATTCAACGGCCTGACCGAATTTCATCCGCAGGCGATCAACGCCGGTCTCGCCGCGATTCTCAAGGGCGGCACAGCCATAATTGCGGATGTCGAGATGATCTGCGTCGGTCTCTCGGCCACGCGCCTGGCGCACTTTGGTCTGGCCACACGCCAGTTCATTTCTGATGCTGATGTCATCGATCAGGCCAAAACCGAAGCCACCACCCGCGCCGTACAGGCCATGCGCAAGGCGCACCGTCGCGGCCTGCTTGAGAATGCCATCATCGGCATCGGCAACGCGCCCACGGCGCTGATCGAAGTGGTGCGCCTGATCCGCGAAGAAAACCTGCGCCCGGCGCTGGTCATCGGCATGCCGGTCGGCTTCGTTTCCGCCGCCGAATCCAAGGCCCTGCTGGCACAGATTGATGCCGTGCCGTGGATCGGCATACGCGGTCGAAAGGGCGGCTCCACCCTGGTGGTGGCAGCGATTCATGCCCTGCTTGGCCTTGCTGAAAGCCGACAGAGGAATGCGGCCTGAGCATGCTCGCCACCAGTGACATACCCCCGGACACGCTACCGGACATAGCTCCGGACGCAGCCTCCAACACCCCTCCGCCGGAAAAAATCCGCAAGGGCACTACCCGACGCCAGCGCGGCAACCGCACGGGGTTCACTACCGGTGCTAATTCCGCCGCCGCCGCGATTGCCGCCACCCAGGGACTGATGCAGGGTGACGTGCCGGAACAAGTTATCTGCCGTCTGCCCAACGGCCAGGAAGTTCACTTCACCATCGTCGATGGCCGGGTGGATGAGCACTGCGCCCATGCCGTCAGCATCAAGGATGCCGGCGACGATCCGGATGCGACCGACGGTGCCCACATGACGGCGGATGTACGCCGCATTCCCCACGGTGGCGGTCAAGTCATCCTCAAAGGCGGTGCCGGTGTCGGCATCGTCACCAAGCCGGGGCTTGGCCTTGAGGTCGGCGGCCCGGCAATCAACCCGGTACCGCGCCGCAATATCACTGAAAATGTCGAGCGCATCGGCGCCGCCCTGCTGGCGTCGGGCGACAGTCTGGAAGTGACCATTTCCGTTCCCGGCGGCGAGGAAATGGCCAAGAAAACACTCAACTCGCGGCTGGGCATTCTCGGCGGCATCTCGATTCTCGGCACCACCGGCATTGTCCGTCCGTATTCCACTGCCGCCTTTCGCGCCAGCGTGGTGCAGGCCGTGGATGTCGCCGCCAATCAGGGACAAACCCACGTCGTGTTCACTACCGGCGGCCGTACCGAGAAATTCGCCATGCGCCAATTGCCCCAACTCGACGAATCCTGTTTCGTGCAGATGGGCGACTTCGTCAAGGCCGCCTTCCAGGCTGCCATTCGACAGAACATGCAACACATCACCGTCGGCGCCATGGTCGGCAAGCTGAGCAAAATGGGCCAGGGCCTCGCCGTCACCCACGCCTGGAAGGAAGAGGTCAACCGTAATCTGCTGGCCGACTCCGCTGCCGAGGTGGGCGCGCCACCCGATCTGGTCGAGGAAATCCGCAATGCCGAAACCGCGCGTTTCGCCGCAGAGCGCCTGCAACTCCTCGGCCTCACGGTGCCGTTCCACCGAGCGCTGGCCATCCGCGCCATCAAGAGCCTGCGCAGTTGCTACCCCGGCCCCTACCAGCTCACCGCGATGGTTTGTGATTTTGAAGGTCAACCGATAGTCCGCGTCGAGGAGAACGAGCTTGCCTGAATCCCAACCCCACTGCACCCTGCTAGGCATACTCGATGACGGCTGGGCCGGGCTGACCGATGCCGCGCGTGCGCATCTTGGCACGGCCGATGTCGTTATCGGCGCTGGCCGCACGCTGGCGCTGGTGCGCCCTCATCTGCGCGACGGCGTCACGGTGCATGATATGGGGGGCGCCCTAGGCAAAGTACCGGGCTGGATCGAAGCCGCCCGCGCCCAGGGATTATCCAGTGCAGTGCTCGCCACGGGCGATCCGTTATGCCACGGCATTGCCACCTTCCTCATGGGCAAGCTGGGCAGAGAGGCCGTGGATATTGTTCCGGCCCCATCCACCCTGCAACTCGCCTTCGCGCGTTTCAAGCGACCCTGGCAGAACCACCGGATCGCCTCCTGCCATGGCGTCGATGCCGGCGAGTGGAACGCCTGGGCACCCGGCGCGACACCTGCGCACGGCCTCTACCAGATCGTGCGTGCGGTTGCCGAACACCCGCGCGTCGCCGCGTTCACCAGTCCCGAAAACGGCCCCGACCGCATCGCCCGCGCCTTGCTGGCGGCAGGCTATGGCGCAGATGTTCAGCTCTCGATTGCGGCACGTCTGGCGCAAGCCGATGAAGCCCTGTTCGCCGATCTTTCATTGGCGGCAGCCGCAACGCAACGCTTCCCCGACCCGAATGTCGTGCTCATCGAACGCAGTGACACGGGACACCGCGCCCTCTTCGGTTTCGAGGATGCCGATTACATCCAGCGGCAACCGGAAAAAGGCCTGATCACCAAGCTCGAAGCCCGCGCCGTCTCGCTCGCCAAGCTCGGCTTGCGCGCCGACAGCAGGGTCTGGGACATTGGAGCCGGTTCCGGCTCGGTCGGTCTGGAAGCCTCGCGGCTGGCTTGCCGCGGCCATGTCTGGGCCATCGAAAAAAATCCGGAGGACGCCGCCAACGCGCGTGAGAACGCCCGCCGCCTCAAGGCCACCAACTACACCTTGCTGGAAGGCAAGGCACCGGCAGGGCTCGACACCTGGCCCGATCCGGACGCCGTCTTCATTGGCGGCTCTGGCGGCGAACTGGCCCAGCTCATTACGCTAGTCCTCGACCGCCTGAAACCCGATGGCCGCCTGGTGATGAATTTCGTCACCTTTGAAAATCTCGCCACTGCCACCGCCACATTGGCCGCCGCTGGCGCGCCGTGGGAGGTAACGCAATTGCAGGCCTCGCGCAGCCAGCCGATTCTCGACATGCACCGGCTGGCGGCACAAAACCCGATCTGGATCGTCACTACCCGAAAGCCCCCGAAAAATGTCTGACAAAAACCACAGCCACCACCCTGACCAGCGCTATGGCCGCCTGATCGGCGCCTCCCTCGGCCCCGGCGACCCGGAATTGATTACCCGGCGTGGCTGGGCAGCCCTGCAATCCGGCGCGCGCTGGCTCTACCCGATCAAAAAAGCCGAAGAACGCTCTTACGCGCTGGACATCGTCGTGCGCGGCGGACTGAAAGTGCCGCTGGACGCAGAAGCGCTGGTGTTTCCGATGACACGCAACGCGGAGATTCTCGCCAAGGCCTGGACTCGCGCCGCCACCCGCACCGTCGAACTGCTCGCCGCAGGCCGTGACCTGGTGTTTCTGGTCGAGGGCGACGCCTCCACCTTCGCCACCTTCGGCCATCTCGCCCGCGTGGTGCGCGAGATGGCACCGGACGTCGAGGTGGAAACCATCCCCGGCGTCAGCTCCTTTGCCGCCGCTGCCGCTCGTATCAACGCCACGCTGGCCGAAGAAGATGACACCCTCGCCGTCATTCCCGCCGCCTATGGCGTCGCGCTCATCGACCATCTGCTCGACGAGTTCGACACGCTGATCCTGCTCAAGGTCAAACCGCTGCTCGACGAAGTGCTGGAACTTCTGGAACGGCGCGGCCTGCTCGCCACCAGTTGCTTCATCGAAAAAGTCGGGTCGCCCGACGAACGCGTGGTCTCCGATGTACTCAACCTGAAAGGCGAAAAAGTGAACTATCTCTCACTGATGCTGGTGAAAAATCCAAAACGGGCGCGCGGCGAATTGCGGCGCGGTTGCCGCAAACGCGCGGAGCTGCCGGCATGACACAGCATCTGCCCTTTCCCAGCAACCGCATCGCGGTCGTCGCCATCACCCGCCACGGCATCGCGCTGGCCGGAAAAGTGGTGGCGGCGTTGCCCGACAGCCGACTTTTTGCCCCGGAAAAATTCCGCGCCGAAGCCGAAGCCGCCGCGCCTGGTGCCACCACCTGCTATAACGGAAAAACCGGTGACCAGATTCCGGCGCTCTTTGCGGCCTTCGATGGCATTGTCTGCATCGTCTCGCTTGGCGCCGTGGTGCGCTTGATCGCGCCACACCTGAAAGACAAGGAAGCGGACCCAGGCATTGTCGTGATCGACGAAGCCGGCCGCTTCGTTATCCCCATGCTGTCCGGCCATCTCGGCGGTGCCAATGCGCTGGCCGGTCGGCTCGCTACGGCGCTGGAGGCGACACCGGTGCTGACCACGGCCTCCGACTCGCGCCAGACACTGGCGGTTGACCTGCTCGGTCGCGAACTAGGCTGGACTTTCGATGCCAGCCACGACGAAATTGTGCGCACCAGCGCCGCCATGGTCAACGACGAACCAGTCGCCCTGGTGCAGGAAACCGGCAGCACCGACTGGTGGGCAAAGCACGCCAACGGACGCAGCAGCCCCTTGCCGGCCAATCTCCACCAGTTTGCGCGACTGGAAGACATCGATCCTGCGGCATTTGGCGCCATCCTGTGGGTGAGCCAGCGCGAGCTGCCCCCCGGCTGGGCGGAAAAGCTGGCCGGCAAGCGCGTGATCTATCGCCTGCCACAGGACGACACGCAATGACTATCGTGTTGAATATCAGCGCATCAAAAGTGGCGCTTGGTCTGGGCTGCGACCGGGGCACGTCAGCCGAGACCATCGCCCGCGCGGTAGCCGAAGCCCTTTCCATCGCCGGGCTCGAAGCGACGCAGGTGCAGGCCGTTGCCAGTATCACGCTGAAAGCGGACGAAGCCGGTCTGCTGGCTTTTGCTGCCGAGCAAGGCTGGACACTGAGCTTTTTTTCCCCGGAGCAACTGGCCGCCGTCGCCGTACCCAACCCGTCGGAAACCGTGCGCAAATATACCGGCACGCCGTCCGTCGCGGAAGCCGCCGCCCTGCTTGCCGCTGGTACGGACATGAGTCACCTGATCATCGAAAAATACAAGCTGCGTGGCCCGGATGGGCGCAACGCAACAGTATCAGTCGTACGAATCGTCGAAAACATGAAGCTGGATCCCGTCGCAACCTAAATTATCCCCCCGAAGCACTTCTCACCAGAAAGGAAACAACATGCAAGCACAATTGAACATAGCAGCCACCCGCAGCTTCTCCCTTTCCCTCGTACTGCAATTCGCAGCGGCCGCCCTGATTGGCGTCGTGATCATCTACGGCGTAGGCTTCAGCCCGATCGAAGCGCTGCATAATGCCGCCCACAATAGCCGTCACTCCCACGCTTTCCCCTGTCATTGATACGAGGAGACAAAAATGATCTTCCGCCGTATCATTCTCTCCGCGCTGCTCGTCGGTGTCCTGTCGGGCTTTCTGTTAAGTGCCATTCAGCAATTCGGTGTTCTGCCGGCTATTGAAACCGCCGAAATTTTCGAGGCTAGCGGCGTTCCGGCGACTACCCACGACCAAGCGCACGGCCACGCCGACGATGGCGCAGAGCATCAGAGGTGGACCATTGTCGCCAATATCCTCACGGCGATCGGTTTTGCTCTCTTGCTGATTCCTGCCATGTCGATATGGGAACACCTGAACCAAAAACCCCTGGCAAGCTCCCGCAATGGCTTGCTCTGGGGAGCGGCCGCCTATTTGTGCCTCTTTGTACTCCCCGCCATCGGATTGCCTCCCGAGATTCCGGGGGCTGCCGTGGCGGAATTGGGCCAACGCCAGCAATGGTGGTTGCTCACCGTGGCTTGCGGCGTCGGCGGCCTGTCTGGCGTCGCCTTTCTGCGCAGTCCGTTGTGCTGGGCTGCCGTACTCCTGATTGGCGTACCTTTCCTGATCGGTGCTCCGCATCTGTCGACCGGAGCATTCGACAGCTTCCGCCCTGAAATCGCAACACAAATGGAAACCCTGGCCCACCGCTACGTGTGGGTAACCGCGCTGACGAATGCCGTCTACTGGCTGACGCTGGGCGCGTTAGCAGGCTGGGCTGTTGCGCGCTGGATTCGTCCTGCGCTGGACCAGGCAGATAGTGCTCTAACTTTCGTTTAATACAAGGAATACACATGAAAACTGGAAAAATCATGCTGGTCGGCATTGGCCCCGGCAGTAACGACCACATGACGGCCCGCGCCCGCGCCGCCATTGCCGAAGCCGATACGATCATCGGCTATGTCACCTATATCCGCCTCGTCACCGATCTGATCGAGGGCAAGGAGATCATCAAGAAATCGATGACTGAAGAACTCGACCGCGCCATCGAAGCTTACGCGCGAGCCAAACAGGGCAAGAAAGTAGCCCTCATCTCTTCCGGCGATGTGGGCGTCTACGGCATGGCCGGCCCGACCTTCGAAGTGCTGTTCCAGGCCGGCTGGACGCCCGATTCGGACATCGAAGTCGAAATCATCCCCGGCGCTTCGGCGCTCAACACCTGCGCCGCGCTGGTCGGCGCACCGCTGACGCACGACTTCTGCGCCATTTCGCTATCCGATCTGCTGACGCCCTGGCCGGTCATCGCCAGGCGCCTGAATGCCGCCGCCGATGCCGACTTCGTCGTTGCTCTTTACAACCCCAAGAGCGGCCGCCGCACGCGGCAGATTCAGGAAGCGCGACGTCTCTTTCTTGCTCACCGCCGGCCGGATACGCCGGTTGCCATCGTGAAGTCGGCCTACCGGCCGAAACAGCGCATCGAATTCACCACGCTCGACAAAATG
>DATCQI010000043.1:0-6573 GCA_036569545.1 Rugosibacter sp.
AAGATTCGGTTTTTCGCATGCTTTTCGAAACAATGGGCGACCCTTGTTTTCTATGTAAAAAAAATGGTCTCATCGTGGATTGCAATCGGGCCGCATGGCAACTACTCGGCTATCCGGACAAACAGGCCCTGATCGGTCGCGCACCTGAAGAGTTTTCTCCACCCTTTCAACCTGATGGCAGTGCCTCGCATGAGAAATCCATAAAGTTGGTAGAGCTTACCTCGAAAATGGGAGCACATCGTTTTGAATGGACGCATCTTCATGCCAATGGTACGAATATTCTTGTTGAAGTAATGCTCACCCGCATCGTCATGAACGGTGAAGAGATGTTGCACTCGCTCTGGCGCGATCTGACTAGCCGCAAGCAAGCGGAAGACGCATTGCGTAAATCCGAAACAAAGTTGCGCTTGTTATTTGAAAACACCAGTGATGCAGTGATACTGTACGACTCCAAAGGTTTTTTCGACTGCAACAAAGCCGCACTAGAGATGTTTGGCTATTCCAATGCAGAAACGTTTAAGAATCTACACCCCGACCAGATCTCACCGGAAAAACAGCCCTGTGGCACCGATTCCTTTACGCTGATCAAGGCAAACATCGAACGCGCCATGGAAGCTGGACATTGCCGATTCGAGTGGCTACACCAACGCATCGACAATGGACAACTCTTTCCCACTGAAGTCTTGCTCAGTCCAATGGAACTTGAGGGCAGGCCGTGTATTCAGGCAACAGTGCGTGATATTTCTGAACGCAAACAAGCAGAGCGCGCAGAAAAGTTTCGTGGCGAGATCCTCGAATTGTTAACAAAAGAGTTACTCCTGCCACATACACTGGAAGCCATTGTGCTGGCAGCAGAGCAGTTACTTTCCGACAGTCTGTGCAGCATCCTTTTGCTGGATAGTGCAGGCAAGCATCTTAGCCATGGTATTGCGCCCCATTTGCCTGACTTCTATAACGAAGCTCTCAATAGTCTGGCGATTGGCCCTGATGTGGCCTCTTGCGGAGCGGCGGCTTATACCGGTCAGCTAGTCATTGTTGAGGATATTGCAAGCCACTCGTCCTGGGCACCCTATCGATCACTTGCAGTACGCGCGGATTTGGCCGCCTGCTGGTCACAGCCCATTTTTTCTTCTGTTGGCAAGGTACTGGGCACTTTTGCCATTTATTATCGTCAACCGCGCCGTCCTGCCAGCGCCGACATTTCACTTATCAGTCAAGCAGCGACACTTGCCGGCATTGCCATTGAGCGTGCCAAAATGGAAGAACAGGTGCTCAGGCTCGCTTACTATGACGAACTGACTCAATTGCCCAACCGTCGTTTGCTGATGGATCGACTGAAAAAAGTATTGTCTGCCAACTCGCGCAGTGGCAAGCATGGCGCGCTTTTATTTATTGACCTGGACAACTTCAAAAGTATTAATGATACTCTGGGGCACGCTGCTGGCGATGTGATGCTGCACCACGTCGCCTTGCGATTGCTTGCTTGCGTTCGGCATGAAGACACCGTGGCGCGACTCGGCGGTGACGAGTTTGTTGTCATGCTCGAAAATTTGAACGAAGATCTTGCAACAGCCACAGAACAAGCAGAATCTACCGGCGATAAAATTCTTGCAGCACTTCGTGCGCCTTACCTTTTAAATAGTAAAGAGCAACGTAACACGCCGAGCATTGGTGCAGTGTTGTTCAAAAGTAAAAATGAACTTCCGGCAGAGACACTGATAAAACAGGCTGATATCGCGATGTATCACGCCAAACAAGCCGGACGGGACGCGTTGTATTTTTTCAATTCACAAATGGAATCACGTGTCACTGAAAAAGTTGCTCTCTTAAGCGATTTGCATGATGCCTTGGAACACGACCAATTCGTGTTGTTTTACCAGATTCAGGTAGATCAGCTGGGCAAAGCACTAGGCGCAGAAGTCCTGATCCGATGGAATCATCCAAAAAATGGCTTGGTTTCACCCTTGCAATTTATTCCACTGGCAGAAGAAACCGGTTCAATTGTGCCGATTGGACTATGGGTACTGAATGCCGCGTGCGCTCAAATCAAAATATGGCAGCAGCATGAAGCAACACGGAATTTAACACTGGCGGTCAATGTGAGCGCCCGGCAATTTCTTCATCCTGATTTAGTATCTCAGGTTAACGCCATAGTCCAGCATCATGCGATTGATCCTCGAGGGCTGAAGCTGGAGCTCACTGAAAGCATGCTGGCAACAGATGTTGAAGGCATTATCGTCAAAATGAACCAATTGCAGGCAACGGGGATCTGCTTTTCACTGGATGACTTTGGTACAGGCTATTCATCCTTGCAATACATCAAACGATTGCCTCTGAACCAGCTAAAAATAGATCAGTCTTTCGTCAGGGACATTGAGCACAATCCACAGGATAGAGCGATTGTACGCACCATCATCGCGACGGCAAAAAGTTTCAATCTGGATGTCATTGCCGAAGGAGTGGAAACCATAGGACAAAAAAACTTGCTGTTAGCCGAAGGTTGTTCCCATTTCCAAGGCTATCTTTTCAGTAAACCAGTACCAATTTTTGAGTTTTCACAATTGTTGCAGGACGATTTTGTCACCTCCTAAGACAGGCTTTTATTCTGCTCCTCTTGTGCGCACTCTGCTGCCATTTATCTTGGCACCCAGCCGCCACATACCGGAAATATCTGCCCCACAAAACAGTTCGCAGCAGTAGTACATAAATAAGCGGCAAAACTGGCGTCTTCACGAGCAGAAACCAAACGCCCCAATGGCACTTCCCATTGAATTCGCTCTTGAAAGGCGGGTAGCGCCTGTACTTCCGGCGGGAAATATGTGGGATTCTCAACCAGATTTTGCGCAATGGCATTGACCTGAATATTCAGTGGCGCCATCTCCACACCAACCGATTGTACATAGGCCAACTGCGCACCCCGTGCCGCACTGTAAGTAGAGCGGCGTTTCATGCCGCGCAGCGCAGAGGCACTTCCCATCAACAGAATCTTTCCCTCACGCCGCTCAACCATCTGCGGCAGCACAGCGCGCACCAGGCGCGGCAATGGCGTCACCAGATGCGCAAAGACAGCCTCCCATTCGTCATCGGTGGCCTCAAGTGCTTGCGTGTTAGGTGCTGGAATCGACAGATTGGCAATCAGGACATCGATGTGCCCAGCCTTTTGTATGAGTGACGTAATATGCTCTGACGTTAGCAATGCCTCCGTGTCGGCAATGATTTTTGCACCATATTCTGCCAATACCTCACACAGAACCGGCCCCATGAATGCATCGGCCTGTGTCACGAGAATGCGTTTCCCCTGCAAATTCACCAGATTCATCATGCTGTTCCTTTCAAAAGTCGGCGCTCGTGATACGGCTGTTATAACAATGAGGGTGTATCCACTTCAGGATTTATACTACAGCAAGACTATTTCAATAATACAGAGGCAAAGGGGAAAACCATGGCACGCGTCGTCCATTTTTATCAAACCGGTGGTCCCGAAGTTTTGCAGATTGAAGATGAAACAATCGGTGAGCCTGGTGCAGGCGAAGCCCGTATTCGCATTCAAAGTATCGGCCTGAATCGTGCCGAGGCTGCATTTCGTTCAGGCACTTATATCGAGCAGCCCGTCTTCCCCTCACGCATTGGCTATGAAGCATCCGGAATTATCGAAGCCCTGGGCGACGCAAATAGCGGGTTCAATGCAGGTGACCCAGTATGCATACTTCCGGAATTTTCGATGACACGTTATGGTGTGTGCGCAGAATCCGCGATCGTGCCCAGCGCTGCCCTGATAAAGCGCCCTGTAGAGCTTAACGAGATCGAATCTGCCGCCGTTTGGATGCCCTACATGACCGCCTGGGGCGCCCTAAGCGAGCTCGCCCCATTCACCGCATCTGATGCTGTCATAATCACCGCCGCCTCCAGCAGCGTTGGACTGGCTGCCATCCAGGTTGCCCATCGCCTTGGTGCGTTGCCTATTGCGGTCACACGCACCGCAGAAAAACGTGATGCACTTCTTGCGAGCGGTGCGCCACACGTCATTGTTAGCGCAGAAGAAAATATCGCCGAGCGCGTCATGGCTATCACTCACGGAAAAGGCGCACGTATGGTATTTGACCCCATCGCCGGGCCCGGTGTGAGCGACCTGGCCGCAGCACTCGGCCCGCGTGGCGTTTTCGTGATTTATGGAAACCTGAGCGGCCGTGGGCACGAAACCCCTTTCCCTTATATGCAGGCCATGAGAAAGTCGCTCACCATGCGTCCCTATCTCATTTTTGCGGATATGGCCAATAAGGCGAGACATGCAGCGGCGTGTGAGTTCATCCTCTCCGGCCTCAAAGACAAGAGCTTGAAACCGATTATCGCCAAGACCTTCACACTCGATCAGATTGTTGACGCATACCAGTATCTGGAGAGCAATCAGCAGATTGGAAAAGTCGTTGTTACGGTGCCGCGATGATACAAAAACTGAATTAAATCAAGCGATCCAATGCACACTTTATCTTGCTGCCGGAAAATCGGGGCTTGTGCCATGACACAAACATCACTACCTTTGCCACTACAGCATTTGCGCGCTTATCCTGCTTGATTATCATTCTCGGTCTTTGTTATTAGCCGCTGCTTGCGATGCCGTTGCTGATGTCCATTCAATCGCCAAACTGTAGCCCACGGCGAGCAGCGTCGGTCCAAGGAAGACGCCGATGACACCGAAGGCCAGCACGCCCCCTAGCACTCCGAGGAATACGATGGCGAAAGGCAACTTTGCGCCTCGAGGGTTGAACTGATGCCCCAGACCAGTTCTTTGCGCGATAGCCACCACCTCATGAGGTTGATATGGCAACTACCGCGAACCTGGAATTTCAGATGCTTTTCATTGCCAGTCTTGAGCGATCATTTCCGCGCCACGCCAGGCAATTGCCATGGTTGCGGCGTGCGTGTGGGCTGAAACAATGAGGGGCATCACCGAGGCATCGATCACGCGCAGCCCTTCAATGCCTCGAACACGCAGGCGTTCATCCACCACGGCGTCTGCTCCCTGCCCCATCATGCACGTGCCTACAGGGTGATACACGGTGCCGCCATATTCCAAATAGTATTTCTCGGCATCTGCGTCGGTCTTGACCAAATCGGCAGGAAAGGTTTCAAAAGAGATGGTATCGGCAATCGGTTTGGTCGCACAGATTTTGCGAATGGCTTTAATTAATTTCGGGCCATAGGCCAAGTCATCAGGATGCACCAGGGCATTGGGTCGGATGATCGGCTTTGCATGCGGGTCCGCTGAGCGAATCATGACTTCGCCACGGCTCTTGGGACGTAGTTGATAGCCAATGAACATGATGCCATGCTCGTTTTCAACATCCATGCTCATTTTCCCCGGCTTGGTCGACATCGCTCCCATGATGATTTCCATATCAGGGCGATCCAACGCAGGGTCTGACTTGAGAAAGGCAATGACATCGTGTGAGCCGGTGGACATGATACCTTTTGATGTCAGCAGGTAATACAGCAGGTTTTTGATCAATCCCAGCCCTTTCAAGCCAGGGTTAATGCTAATGGGTTTATTCACGCGATATTGCACACACAATAAACGATGGTCATGCAAGTTCTGGCCAACGCCGGGCAGATCAACTACTACGGGGATATCAAATTTTTGCAGATAGGCTTTAGGGCCCACACCAGAGAGTTGCAATAATTTAGGCGACTCGAGCGTTCCAGCGCTGACAATCAGCTCTTTACGCACTTTGATTTCATAAGTGCCAGAAGCGTCTTTCACCAGTAAACTGGTGGCTTTATTGCCTGTGAACAGAATTTTTAGCGCTTCGGTTTGTTCAAAAACCTTCAAGTTCGGGCGCTGTTTAATGGGCTTGATAAATGCCGTAGCGGCATCCATGCGCTTGCCATTTTTAGCGGTGTAGGACACATAGCCTACGCCCTCCTGCTCGGGGCGATTCGTGTCAGCACGACGGGGCAGCCCGGTATTTACGGCACTCTCAATCACTTCATCGCACAGCGGATGCGGCGTTGTGTGGCGGCTGATGTTCATTGGGCCACCTACACCGCGCACGTCATCCTCGCCCATCTCATGGTTTTCGAGTGACTTGAAGCAGGGCGCAATGTGCTTCCAACCCCAGCCTGGATTACCCAGTGCTTCCCAGTCATTAAAATCTTCTGGCTGGCCACGGGTGTAAAACAAACCATTCACAGAGCTGCAACCACCCATCAGCTTGCCGCGCGGCCAGGAGTCGGCAATCCCGCCTGTACCTGCTTCTGGTTCCGTCTCAAAGCGTGCCACATACTTGGTATCAAACATCAATTGGCCAAAACCCTTGGGCATGCGCAAGAGCAGGTTGTCCATGGCTTTTCCGCTTTCGAGCAACACGACTTCATCCGTGCTTTTTGCACTCAGACGATTGGCCAGTACACAACCGGCCGAACCTGCACCGACAACCAAGAAATCACATTCGATGGTGCGTTTGTTTTCCATAACCTGATCCCTATCTCGAAGTTTTTTTAGAGCTTCATTTTACAGTGACTGAAGATCGAGTTTTTTGTGTTACCTAAATAAAGTCGGCTCTTGTGATACGGCGT
>DATCQI010000044.1:0-11193 GCA_036569545.1 Rugosibacter sp.
CTGTTTGAATTGTTGATTGTGTTCATTGCGGGTATCGGATTCTGGTGGCATCAGTTACCTGTTTTATTGCTGGCGCTTTTTTTACTCGGGCTGCATTCCACGATTTTTGGCCCGATCAAATATGCCATATTGCCGCAGCACTTGGCGGCGGATGAATTGATGGGAGGCAATGCACTGATTGAATCGGGAACGTTTGTGGCGATTTTGCTGGGTTCTTTGCTGGGCGGTCTTTTGGCCAGCGTGCCTGATGCGACGCTGTGGATTGCGGTGATCGGTGGCGTGATCGCTTTGGGCGGCTATGGCGCGGCGCGCGCTATCCCTGTCGCCGTCCCGCCAGCGCCGACTTTGCGCGTGGGCCGTAATCCGTTGATTGAAACGTTGCGCAATCTGGCTCATGCGAGACAGAATCGTCCAGCCTTTGGCGCGTTGCTGGGTATTTCATGGTTCTGGCTGTATGGCGCGATTTTTCTCGTGCACATTCCGCTTTATGCCAAAGAGATTTTGCATGGCGACGAGACCAGCGTCACACTGTTGCTGGTGGCTTTTATTGTCGGCATTGGTGTCGGTTCGATGCTGTGCGAATGGCTGATTCGCCACCGGTGCGTGCGCGTGGGCTGGCTGGTTTTTGCGGGCGGCATGGGTTTGAGCATGTGCGCATTCGATCTTTATGTTGCTTCACCCACTATATCTGCAGGGCCCCCCTCCTTATTGACCGCAACGGCGCTGTTGCAGCAGCCAGGGATGTTTCGCGTGCTGACAGATTTAATCGGTCTGGGTTTGTGCGGCGGATTATTTACCGTGCCGCTGTACACCTTGCTGCAACAGGCCAGCGCGTCAACGCATCGTGCGCGCATGATTGCGGCGAACAACATCATGAATGCGCTGCTGATGGTCATCGGCGCGCTGGGTGCGGCGGCGTTGATTGCCACTGGGGTCAGCGTACCTGAACTCTTTGCCTTGATCGCGCTGGCGAATGTGGTCGCCGTAGCTGGGCTGAACTGGTTTTATCGCAGAATGATGTAGCGGTTTTTGCTGGAGCGTCTCGGTGTTCAGGCGTGAAACCGTAAGCTGCATCGTGACGATGTGGTTTATGCAGGCAGCGCGATCTCATTGTTCGTGCTGAACTGGTAATCGTGAAAAACCTGCTCGGCAGTGAGCAGTTGATAGTCACCGGTTGCGGTGCGGCGAGTAGTGTCTTTGAGACGATAGGTTTTTTGCCCGCAGGTCCAGCAATCAAAGTTGCGCATTTGCGTGCAAAGGCAGGTTTTATCCCACACCCTGATTTTTTTGGCGTCAGGATGCAGTGCCACTTCGCGGTTGTAGGCATCGATGTACTGGCAATTGCCGTTAGCATCCAGCAAGTAGCCATAAGCCTCACAGTTGGGGCGAATGCCATCGCCAATGGCGGGGCTGCTTTTCAACATGCGCATGGGATAGCCGGTGGGCGAAATCGTGTTGACTACGATATCTTCTTCGCTGGCTTTGAAGTATTCCTGTTTGACGTGATCGGGCAGGCCGCACTCGTTCGTTACGGTGAATCGTGTGGCGACTTGCACGGCCGCTGCTCCTTGGGCAAGAAACCCCGTGGCATCCGAACCTGTAAAAATTCCGCCTGCGGGTATCAGCGGAATATCCAGTTGTTGTGCGGCCATCCAGTCACGAATTTCGACAAAAATCGTGGCGAGATCATATTCCGCCCAATTCATGCCAAAGCCCAGATGTCCGCCAGCTAACGGGCCTTCGATAATGATGTAATCAGGCAGACGATTGGTGCGCGCGATTTTTTTGAGGAAAATCTGCAAGGCGCGTAGCGAAGAAACAATGATGCCCAGTTTGACATCGCGAAAGCGAGGATGGTCTTCAATCAGGGCAAATGTGCCTAAGTGCAGGCCGGCTGAGAGGGTAATGCCGTCAATCCCGGCGTCCATCGCGGCACTCATGCGTACGCGCAAAGTTTCCTTGGGCGCGTTCATGGTCAGCTTTTCCATGCAATTGACAAAAATCATGCCGCTGCCTTGTTTGGCGTCCATGGCATGGCGCACATGCAAGGCTGTGGCTTCAGCAAGCATGCCTAAATCAAATTTAACGCTGGATTTATCAGTGTTAGCGACGTTGAGCTTATAGAGCTGGAGCTTGTCTTTGACGAATTTGGTGTTGAACCGACGATCCGACACCGTTGGAACCATGGCGTCCGAAATATGGCCGACACCACCCAGGCGCGCAACTTCCAAAGCGAGGGAGACAGTAGAAATATCCACACCCATGCCGCCTACCATGAGGGGTACTAATTCATGCGAGCCTAGTTGCAGGCGAAAATCATCGACACGTTTCATTCAGATTCTTTCTTCGGATTTCTGAGTATTTGGCTAAACAGTTCAGAGTGCATAGCGTGAAAAACCGCATAAGAGTAAGCAATGCTTGCCTGATGATTGTGTAACAAATTGCGTAACTTATCTACCTAATATCGCATGCTAATCTTACATGCGTATTATCCCCCGGCTAGCCTGTCTGCGCCTACAGCACGGGGGAAAAATTCTTTATCAACACCCCGAGCAGGGATTCTCCATAACGGTCGGCTTTGGCCTGGCCTATGCCCGGCACATCAAGCAACTCATCGGTTGAATGCGGGCGCCTTGCAGCCAGTTCAAACAAGGTTCGGTCATGCAAAATCACATAAGCGGGTACGCCTTGCTCGCGCGCGCGCTCTGATCGCCAGATGCGCAAGGCATCAACGATCGGCGCATGGGGTGCACTATTGGCAAGGCTCGTCGTGGCGGGCTTGGTCGCTGATTGCCGCCACCTCTCCAGTGCCAGCGCTGTGCGTCCCTGCGGGAACTTTTTACGCGTGCGTGCTGCTGTCCTGCGCAACGATAGCGTGCACTCGCCGCGCAACAAGGGGCGGGCTGATTCGGTCAGCTGTAATGCGCCATAGGCCTGCGCATCGGCATGCAGCAGCCCCTTGGCAAGTAGCTGGCGAAATACCGCACGCCAGCCATGATCGTCCAGATTAGCGCCGACGCCAAAGGTGGGTAGTTCTTGATGACCGAATTGCTGCACTTTATCGGTGGCTTTGCCACGCAATACATCGATTAAATGTCCGGTACCGAAACGCTGCCCGGTACGCAAAACTGCCGATAAGGCTTTGCGTGCCGCTTCGGTGCCGTCCCAGAGTTCGGGTGGGGCAAGGCAAGTGTCACAGTTATTGCAGGGTGTTGCCGCTTCGCTAAAGTAGTTGAGCAAAAACGCGCGTCGACAATCGGTGGTTTCGCACCAAGCCAGTAGTGCATTCAGTTTGCCGCGTTCCACACGTTTTTGTTCTTCGCCAGCGACGGATTCGTCAATGCGTTGGCGATGAATCACGACGTCATTCAAGCCATAAGCCATCCATGCTTCGGCAGGTTCGCCATCACGCCCGGCGCGGCCGGTTTCCTGATAATAGGCCTCAAGACTTTTAGGCAAATCAAGATGGGCAACGAAGCGGACATCGGGTTTGTCGATGCCCATGCCAAAGGCAATGGTGGCCACCATGACAACGGGTTCATCGCGTAAAAACTGCTGTTGATTTTTTTGTCGGGTCGCAGCATCCAATCCGGCATGGTAGGGCAAAGCGGTGAAACCTTGAGTACCCAGCCAGGCTGCGGTTTCATCTACTTTCTTGCGTGACAGGCAATACACAATGCCCGCTTCGTTTTCATGGCTGGCCAGAAATTCCAGTAATTGCTGGCGTGGATTATCCCGTTCGGCGACGAGGTAGCGAATGTTCGGCCGATCAAAGCTGGAAATGAAAATACGTGCGCTATCCAGCCCCAGGCGGGTAATAATTTCCTGCCGCGTGAGCGCATCCGCCGTAGCGGTGAGGGCAATGCGTGGAATATGCGGGTAACGCTCATGCAGGGCCGAGAGCTGGATGTATTCCGGGCGAAAATCATGCCCCCATTGCGAGACGCAATGCGCTTCGTCAATCGCAAACAGCGCGAGCTGTCCTTCTCTATCCAGGTGATCAAGCAGGGCAAGAAAACGGCTGGTGAGTAGGCGTTCCGGGGCGACATAAATCAAATCCAGCTCGCCATTGAGCACTTTTTTTTCGGTGGCGCTGGCGGTGGTGTAATCCATTGATGAGTTCAGGTAGGCTGCCCGTACCCCGACCTGCAATAAAGCATCCACCTGATTTTGCATGAGCGCAATGAGGGGCGAGACAATCACGGCCGTACCTGGGCGCAGGAGCGCAGGTATTTGATAGCACAAAGACTTTCCGCCGCCCGTTGGCATTAAAACCAAGGCGTCACCCCCCGTGATCAGGTGATCAATGATTTCAGCTTGCGGGCCGCGAAATGAGGAATAGCCGAAGATGCGATGCAGTGTTTCAAGTGCGACGGGCATGTGCAAAGGGGAAATGTTCAGGCAGCCAAAAAAGGGTTTTAGCATTATGCTGTTTATCCATCGTTGTGGATAAGAAAGAGTGAGGGACAACATGCATCGTCTTTTGCAGATAGTTTTTGTTTTTTCGGTGGTGATGACGGGGGCGGTAGTGGTGGCTGCAGCGGAAGAAGCGATTCCCATGACATCAGTTGCCCCAGCAAATAAAACAGAGGTGCTGTTGGCCAAGGTGTGGCAGCAAGGGCAAGATCCCGCTGGATTTTGGGTGAGCGAAAAGCTCGATGGTGTGCGTGCGCTATGGGATGGCCATCAGTTGCGTTTTCGCAGCGGGCGCATCGTGCCTGCACCCGACTGGTTTACTGCCGCTTTGCCTGCACAACCACTGGATGGCGAACTTTGGCTAGGGCGCGGCACATTTGAGGCGCTCTCGGCCATTGTGCGTAAAGCGAGCCCGGTAGATGCTGAGTGGCATCAGGTGCGTTACATGATTTTCGAGTTGCCGGATGTTTCAGGAAACTTTTCTCGGCGAGTCGAACAGATGCCGGTGGTGACAGCTCAAGCGAAAATTCCCTGGTTACAGGCGGTGCCGCAGTTTCAGGTGGTGAATGTGGCGCAACTCATGACGCGGTATCGCGAGGTGATAGCCGGTGGCGGTGAAGGCCTCATGCTGCATCGTGCAGACGCTGTGTATCACACAGGGCGCAGTGATGATCTACTCAAGTTAAAACCGGCAGAAGATGCCGAGGCTGTGATCATTGGTTATCTGCCCGGCAAAGGGCGCAACACAGGTAGGGTGGGCGCGCTGTTGGTTGAGAATGCAGAAGGAAAACGCTTTCGCATTGGCAGCGGGTTGAGTGATAGGGTACGGCGTCATCCTCCTGTCCTGGGGACAACGATTACGTATCGTTATCAGCAGCTGAGCAAGCAGGGCATTCCGCGTTTCCCAAGGTATTGGCGGGTGCGCGATGTACTATGAAAATAATACGCAGCTTATCGTGAAAAGTCGGCGCTGGTGATGCGGTGAGATTGTCTTTCCAGTTTTTCAACTGTAAAGAACGTATTGTGCATTCTTAGCGATTTGTTGTTTTTGCTAAAAGACTTTTGTTATAATAATAGTTAGTAATCTAACTATTAGCTTGCATACTTATTGTGATTAACCCCGAAGAGCGATTCTCTCTTGCCTTGCATAGCACAGCACGTGCCTGGCGATTGGCATTGGATCGCCGACTCAAGTATCTTGGCGTCAGTCAGGCGAGCTGGATGACTATTGCTGTTGCGGCCAGAGCCGAGCAGCCGTTATCACAAACTGAATTGGCGCAGCGTCTGGGGGTGGAGGGCGCGACGATGGTGGCGATGGTCGACCGGCTGGCAGAAGCCGGTCTGCTGGTGCGCGAGGCTTCAGAGACGGATCGGCGCGTGAACCTGGTAGTCCTGACCAAAGCTGGCAACCAGCTCTATAGCAAGGTCAAAGCTGAAGCAGATGCTTTTAGCAAGGAGCTGCTGGCTACTATCGATAAAAACAAGCTGGCAATGGCCATTGAATTGCTGGAGCAATTGCAAATCGCGGTGGAATCCGCACCGTGAACAGTACTCCCGCTCCCGGCGCTGCTGCACGTCCCTTCAACCGGGGAATGATTACCGTATCGCTCATGTTGGCCACGGTCATGCAAACGCTTGACAGCACCATTGCCAATGTGGCCTTGCCACATATTCAGGGCAGTCTGTCAGCGTCGCAGGATCAGATCACTTGGGTGTTGACATCCTATATTGTCGCTACGGCGATTGCGACGCCATTGGCTGGCTGGCTGTCTGACAGGTTTGGTCAGAAACATGTTTTGATAGGCTCGGTGGCTGGTTTTGTGCTCGCTTCCATGATGTGCGGCTTATCCACTTCACTGACGCAACTTGTGTTTGCTCGTCTGTTACAGGGGACATTCGGTGCCGCACTTATTCCTCTGTCACAAGTCGTTCTGATGGAAATCAATCCAAAGGAAAAACAGGGGGCGGCAATGGCGATGTGGGGCATGGGTGTGATGATCGGGCCGATTCTGGGGCCGACATTGGGCGGTTGGCTGACTGAGAATTATGACTGGCGCTGGGTTTTCTTTGTCAATATTCCGATTGGAGTTGTCGCTCTTTATGGCATTTGGCGTTATATCCAGCATGTGCCAGGTGTCCGGCGCACACGTTTTGACATTTTCGGCTTTGCCACTTTAAGTATCGCACTGGGTGCGTTACAAATGCTGCTTGATCGCGGCGAGCAGAATGACTGGTTTTCTTCGTTAGAAACATGGATCGAGGCAATTTTATTTGCATTGATGTCGGTCTATTTTATCGTGCATACGCTACTACGGCCGGCAGGCAAATCATTCTTTGATTACCGATTGCTAAAAAACCGCAATTATTTCAGCGGAGTGGTATTCATTTTCATTGTTGGCATTGTGCTTCTTACGCCGCGCGCCCTGATTCCCAGTTTTTTGCAAAATATGCTGAATTACGAAGTGATGACAGCAGGCTTTTTAACGGCGCCTACCGGGTTTGGTACGATGATATCGATGGTTATTGTCGGTCGACTGATCGGTCGGGTCGATGTTCGCTTTCTGTTGCTTAGTGGCTTCAGCATCACGGCTTTTTCTCTCTGGCAAATGAGTCGCTACACCTTGGTGGTTTCGCAAAGCGATATTGTTTGGCCAGGGGTGATACAAGGCATAGGTATCGGGCTGACTTTCGTGCCCTTGAGTGTGGCTACCTTCGCTACCCTTGCCCCGGAAATGCGTGCCGAAGGCACCGCCATATACAGTCTAATGCGCAATATTGGTAATAGTGTGGGCATATCCCTGATGCAAACCCTTCTTGTGCGTAATACACAAATTGTGCATGCCTCTTTGGCAGAGAGCGTGAACTACGCTAATCCAGCCTTACATGACCCTGCCATCACCATGTTCTATAACCCCGCGACTGCAACAGGATTGCTGGCATTGAATGCCGAGATTACTCGGCAAGCCCGGATGATTGCCTATATCAATGATTTCTGGCTAATGTGTCTGCTGGCTTTGCTGGTCATCCCATTTCTATTTCTGCTGCGCCCAATGTCAAAGCATGCACCGGCGAACGTTGAACACGTGGTAATGGAATAGGTTTATGAAAAAAATACACTAATGGCATTTCTACCATTCTTTACCATGCGATCATTGAATTTTTCTCTTCCGCAAATACTTTGTCTAAGTAGTCTGTTACTGGCGATTAGCGGTTGCGCCATAATTCCCCCTGATCATGATGCTTTGCCACGGCAAGATTTGGCGAGTGCTCAGCTTGCCGCAGATATCAAACTGGCACACGATAACTGGCCACAAGCGCAATGGTGGAAAGGTTACGGCGATGCGCAGTTGGATCGCCTCATGGCACAAGCTTTACAGAATAGCCCTTCGCTGCAAATGACTGCCGCACGGATTGGTTCGGCACAGGCCGCACTTAATCTGGATGCTGCTGACGAGGGTGTGGATGTGAACTTCAAGACAGAGATCAACCGTCAGCGCTATTCGGCGAACGGTTTTTTTCCTGCACCCATAGGCGGGAATTATTACACTGAATCAACACTGAAAGTTCTGGCTAGCCATGATTTTGACTGGTGGGGAAAGCGCCGGGCACAGATCGCTGCGGCTTTGGGCGAAGTCAATGCCCGCCATGCTGAACATGCCCAGGCTGAGCAGACCCTGGCGGCTGCGGTGGCACAGAGTTACTTCAATTGGCAGGCGCAATGGGCGAGGCTGGATAAGTTGCAGCAACGATGCGTCAAGCAAGAGGAACTGGTAGCTGACAAGGTAAAGCGCATTGCGCACGGGATTGCTTCAATTGATGAGCAGCAGACAGCCGAAGCCGAATTAAATCATTTACATAGAGAACAGGCGGCGCTTGATGCGCAACTTGGGCGTGAGCGTGAAGCTTTGCGCAGCTTGCTGGGTGCCAATAGCCATGCGCTGATTGATCTGGCGCCGCAGCCCCTATCTGATATTCCGCATGCGCTGCCATCTACACTGGGGATTGAACTTTTGGCTCGGCGCCCCGATCTGCAAGTCGCGCGCTGGCGGGTGGAAGCATCATTGAATCGTATTGAGGCGGATCAGGCGGCATTTTATCCCGAGGTGAACCTGACCGGGTTTATTGGCCTTGACAGTGTGTCGATGAGTGATTTGTTCAATGCATCCAGCCGCACACTATTTATCGGGCCAGCCCTGAGCCTGCCCTTGTTTGACAGTCGTCGTTTGCAAGCGCGTCTTGGTCTGGCTCGTACCCAACGCAATGAGCTGATTGCCGATTACAACCAGTTGGTTTTCAATGCTGTGCGTGACGTGGCACAGGAAGGTTTGACTTTGCGGGGGATGGAAGTACAAATCCGTGAACAGACGGCAGCTACCAAGATGACAGATGCTTTGCTACGTAGTGTCCGTGCGCGCTTCACGCAAGGATTGGTTGATCGCAGTACGTTGCTGAACGCAGAACTGGCAGCGCTAAAAGAACAGGATATCAGCCTACAAGTGAAAAACCAGCAATTGCTGAGCGAAGTGGCACTGATCAAAACACTGGGTGGAGGTTATAGAGCAGAACCCCCAATGGGCAATAAGATTGAAAACAAGACAGAAAAAAATTCGGCAAATACCGCCTTCAGGAAATGATGCAAATTATGACAACGGAAAACGAAACCTTTACGAATGGCAACAAGCGCAAGCGGATGTTGATTGGTATCACGCTGGCTTTTATTCTTGTCATACTCTTTTACAGTCTGTACTACATGCTGGTGTTGACGCAGCGGGAAGAAACCGATAATGCGTATGTTGGTGGCAATCTGGTGGTGTTGACATCGCAGATTGCCGGTAGTGTGCGAGAGATTCATGCCGACGAAACAGAGCGGGTCGAAGCCGGTGCGGAGATCGTTAAATTGGATACCGTTGATGCTGAAGTGGCTTTGCGTGAAGCGGAGGCGCAACTTGGTGTCACAGTAAGGCAATTGCGCGGACAATATGCAGGTATCGCGCAATACGAAGCGCAGGTTCAGCAGCGCAAACTGAACCTGCAAAAAGCGGAGGAAGATCTCGCCCGCCGAGTGCCTTTAGCGGCTGACCATACGCTGTCAGCTGAAGAAGTCATGCACTCCCGACAGACTGTTGCCGATGCCCGCGCCGCGCTTGATATTGCCAATAAACAGACAACAGCGGCACGTGCCGGACTAGCAGGTGTCGATCTGAGAAGGCATCCTAGTGTGCTGGCTGCCAAAGCCTCCTGGATCCAGGCTTGGCTCACCCTAAGGCGTACTTCGATTCGCGCACCGGTCACCGGCTACATCGCCAAACGCAGTGCGCAAGTGGGTGTTCATGTGGAGCCCGGCACGCCATTGCTGTCTATTGTTCCGCTCAATCAATTGTGGGTGGAGGCCAACTTCAAGGAGCTTGAGTTACGCAATATCCGCATTAATCAGCCAGTTATTATCGAGGCCGATATCTATGGCAGCAAGGTCGAGTACCATGGCAAGGTTGCCGGTCTGGCTGCCGGCACTGGAAGTGCTTTTTCCTTGTTGCCGGCGCAAAATGCCACTGGCAACTGGGTCAAGGTGGTGCAGCGTTTGCCAGTACGCATTACGCTGGATGCACACGAGCTGGCCAAGCATCCCTTGCGTATCGGCCTGTCTACTTTGGTGACGGTAGACACGCATCAGCGAGACGGCAGCATGTTGGGCACGCCAATGCCGGTTGCTCCAGCGTATACCTCACAGGTACCGATTTATCCCGTGGCGGAGGGGGAAGCGATAGCCGATAAAATTATCGCTAAAAATCTTCTCGAATAATTTCGTGGAATGAAAGGATAAGCATATACCGCAAGATACTATGGGCTTATGCTGGATCCACATTCAGTACTTCTGCCCTGAAGCAAAGCGCAGAACTGGCTGAGGTATTCAAGGCAGAGCTACACTTGCTAAGTATTGCTGTTACCCGCGGCATTTTGTCGCACTGGTTTCAGGGCTCGGTCAGCGCCAAGCTGCTGGATCATCTGCCATGTAGCTTGCTGATGGCAAAAGGCACGGACTGAGAAGGTGCTTAACTGAAAGTCAATGCTCCAAGGGTGTTTTTCGACTTTTTTCTAAAATCATTGCCCTGCGACCCCAAGCAGCGTGAGCACTAGCGGAACGGTGATTGCTGCCAGCGCGGTAGATATAACGAGTGAAGCCGCCACGGGGCCTTCCAGTGTCTTGAATTGACGTGACATCAGGTAGACGTTTGCCCCTACGGGCAAACTGGCCATGAGTACCACCACGTTCTTTTCCATTGAGGGAATACCCAGTGCTGTGGCAATGGCCCATACTGTTAGTGGTTGAATCATAAGTTTTATGGTGCAAATTGCCGTGCTCAGCTGCCAGCCCGCACGCATGCCATATTGCGCCAGACTCATGCCTAGCGCGATGAGTGATAGCGGTGCGGCAATCTGTGACAGCATAGCCAGCGGCGTATCGATCAGTACGGGGATGTGGCTATTGGTCAAGCCGAACGCAGTGCCACTGATAATGGCTGCCACAATCGGATTGGTCAATACCGAGCGCAGCGTTTTTGCAAAACCGGTAAAAGAGGGGCTGCCATGCTTTGCCCATTCAATAGAGACAGTGACGAGCGTCCATAAAATGAGCGAATTAAATGTCAGGATCAGTGCAACCGAAGGCAGAGAGGTGTTCCCCAGAGTGGTTTTAGCCAGTGGCAAACCTAGCAACACATTGTTGGAGAATATGCCGCCTAAGGCAAAGATGGACTGCGCCACGCCGTCGAGTCGCAG
>DATCQI010000045.1:0-8778 GCA_036569545.1 Rugosibacter sp.
AACGATAATGCCGGCATCGGTTTCGCGCTCCACATGCACGCAGATGTCTTCTATTTCAGATGAGCCCTTGTTGCGATCAATCGGCGGGTTAACAATGGCATGGTTCCAGTAGAGCAGGCTCTCCTGGGTTTTCTTGTGCCAAGCCCGGGCATTGCCCTCGTATTCGCCAAAAAACTCGGGGATGGCGCCCATTGCCGCAATAAAGCTGGCTTTATAATCTGGTGCCCGCCCTTGCCAGCCGTAGCCGATGCGCTGCCATTCCGCAATCGCATCGCGTGATTTAACCAGATCTTCAGCATTGCGCGGAGCTTTGAAAAACGGATGGGTAAAGCCGCCGCTGCCTGTATCGGTGGGTACGGCCAACTGGCTGTTTTTGGCCGGATCATGCATCGCGTCATATAAACGCGCAGTCATCCGCGCTGAATTACGAAAGGCCGGGTGGGTGGTGACATCCTTGACTCGCTCGCCAAAAATATACACTTCGCGTCCATCGCGCAGGCTTTCCAGATATTCGTCCCCTGTCATGGGGCGAGTAACGGCGGCTTTTCCATTTTCTTTTTGTGTCATCTTTTCCTCGTGTATCAAGAGTTGGTTGCCTGTCGTCAAGTGTTATAGCAATTGATGACAGGCCAGTATGAACGACTTGGCGATTTAGGTATGCAGTTTCACGAGCTGGTCAATTCCTGCATTGTAGAGGCCATTAATCATGCCAACGACATCAGCTTCAGGGGCACCGACGACGACGAAAGTCGATGACCAGCTCACGGCGCAGCGACTGTTGCCCAGGTCATGCACTGTCAGCTCGCCAAGATAATCCTGAATAGGAACAGGTGCTTCGACAATAGAATAACGCTGGATGTGTGCTGCGTCATCCAGTGCTTCGAGGCGCTCGCGAAAAATGGCATCGCCTTGTTTAAGGGTTCGAATTGAGCCGATGGTGTTATCAGCCTGGCCGACCAATTCGAACATGGGCAGGAATTTAGTAATGCCAGCAAAATCACGTACGGTTGCCCACACGGCACTGGCTGGTGCATCCATCTCACGGGTGACATGGACAGTAGTTTTTTGATTGCTCAAAGTATCTTCTCCTCATTTTTTAGTTATACATGATGCGGCAGGCAGCCCCAAGATTTTCTGGTTTGGAGCCACCTGCTGATTCTCTACCTGCTGCAGAATTTTTTAGTGCATCTTAAGCGGAAGGAATCAGGCCTTCTGCCTTGAGTGCTGCCTGCACAGCCGGACGCATGAAGATGCGGCCATGGTATTCCTTCAGCACAGGCCATTTGCCAATATCCAGGCCAACGTATTGTCCCCAGCCGAGGATGGTGAACAAATACGCATCGGCAATGGTGAAGTTGTCTCCGACGAGATATTGTTTGCCAGTGAGGTGCTTGGCGGAGTAATCCAGACGGCGATCCAACGCCTCACGGGCGGCATTTTTCCAATCTTCTGAAGCGGCGGGGTTAAAGAGTGGCGAAAAACTTTTGTGCAATTCGGTACCCAAGAAAGTCAGCCATTCTTGCAGGCGATAGCGTTCCATCGTGCCGTTGGCGGGGGCCAGTTTTTTTTCTGGTACACGGTCAGCGAGGTATTGGTTAATTGCCGGGCCTTCGGTGAGGAGTTGGCCATCATCCAGCATTAGAGCGGGAACATAACCTTTGGTATTGATCTGATTAAAGTCTTTGCCTGCCCCGGTTTGCTTCCCGCCACGCAGGTCAACGGTTTCTGAGTCATAAGCAAGGCCGGATTCTTCGAGCACAATGTGTGGCGCGAGCGAACAGGCGCCAGGGGCGTAATATAGTTTCATGATGCGTTCTCTCCTGTGTATGTAAAGTGAAGCGATGTTCCAACGGGACAAGTCTGCACATTCCGCAGAGCCAATTGAAGTTTTTATTCTATAGCGTATCTTCGTGCCAGGGTATGCAAATTACAAATGCCAGCTCCAGGCAGCGCTCAGGGTGTTGACGTAGGGTGTCACTGATTCGGTAGCGCCAGGAAATAACGCCGAGGGGCCTTGATACGTGCCTTTGATAAATCGTGAGGCTGCCATATGAAATTCGTCACCTTGATCTGTTTTCCAGCTAAATCCCAGGCTTGCCTGGCGTAAAGGGTTAGGTGTCAGGAGGCTAAAGCTGACTGCGTTAATATCATTGTCGTTAGGCCGTTGGCCATAGGCGAAGCCTGTGCGTAATGTGAGTTTGGGGGTTGCCGCGTAAGCTATGCCCAGTTTGTAATTGGTTTGATTTCGCCGCCAGCCAAAGCCACTGCCCGAAGCGCTGCCCAATGGATTGGCGACGGGATTGGTCAGCGTATTCAAAAGACTGTTGCCAAGCGCTTTGACATTACCAAAATTGATGCGCTGAACATCAAAAGCCACCAGCCAGCCGGCGACGGGCTTGATGGCAACCCCCAGGCTGTAATTTGACGGAATATCGAAACTGCCTTCTGCAAACAAGCCCTTGTATTTATCAAAATCCTGCATGTAAACCTTGGTTGAATAGGCAGCGCCCAGGTTGAGCCATGAGTTGATCTCGCCATACCAGCCAATCCGTACGCCGCCACCGAACGCATAGTCATAGCCGCGGTTGGTGACTTTGTCTGGATAAAGCGAAGTAGGAGCAAACGCTTGCAGTCCAAAAGACCTGAAGCGTTGCATGGTCAAGAGCTGTGAGATACCAATGCTGTGGCCGGGCGCGATCTTCCATGCGGCGGTTGGAGCAACAATGAGTTGCGCCAGATCAAAGCCGGCTTCATAACAGCCACCAAAAAAATTGCCTGGCGTAGTGCCGCACTGTGCGGGGTTACCATTGGTGCCGGCAATACCAGTTGAATCGTTATATTCGCTGTTGAGTCCACCATTGGCATACACAGTCACACCAAGGGACAGCTGATCAGTCATCCGATGCGCATAGGCAAACTCCGGGATGAGAAACAATGAATTTTTGCTGTCTGATGAAAAATCAAAAGGTGTGCCGGAGCCGGTGCGTTCCACTTTGCGATGGGGATTGAATAGTTCGGCACCTGCCTCGAAACGGTCGCTGACTGCACTGAGTTTGGCCGGGTTGGAAGAGCCGGCAAACGCATCATCGGCGACGGCGGTGACCGCGCCTGCCATTTGTCGCGCGATAGGGCCGTAGCCCAACGAAAAATAGCCGCCTCCTGCCAGGGCGGCATGGGTAGTCAAAAGTGAAAAAAGCGTGAGAAAAAACTGCGCTATATGAGCAGACTTGATATTGGCTTGCATGTGGATATCCCGAAAATATTATGAAAACCAAGACATGGTTTGAAATTATTATTGGATTGAGTATAAGTTATGTATCTCAAATACTGCTTCGTTGCCTCTTGGCAGTTTTGGGTATAAAGCCAAGCCGGTAGCTGTAATGACTACCGTTTATGACCTGATAGAAGTGTTCGTCGGCAGGTCCGCTGGCGTATCAATATCGGCCAGGACCCCTGGGTCATCGCATGTGATCAGCTTGATTTTGTTTCTATGCTGCATTAACAGGTCGCGTGCCCCCGTGTCGCCATGTAATGCGCGCAATGCCTCGCCGAAGGCGGCAGAAAAGCCTACCGGATGACCGCGTCGGCCTTGATAAAACGGCGCGGCGATGGCGCTACCGCCTTGCAATGAGGCCAGCACTTGAGCGATTGTTGCGGGCTGAATGAAAGGCATGTCAGCCAGCGCGATGAGCCAGCCGCGGGCGCCATTGGTAGCGGCAACACCGGTGGCGATGCTCAGACCCATGCCGCCGTCCGTCTGGACAAGCGTGACAGTTTGTATGCCTTGTGCTGCAAGTTGTTTGATCAAGCTGAGCTGATCTGGTCGCACGACGGCGAGGGTGTGGGGCAGTACGCATTGGAGATGGGCCGCACTGACACAGGCCATAGGCAGGCCAGCGGTGAGCGGATGCATGAGTTTGTCGATGCCGAAGCGTTCAGAACGACCAGCGGCCAGCAGAATGCCGCAGTAATCGGCTGTACTGCTCATGGCAGCGAGCAGGTTTCTTCGTCGATTGTGGTTGGTTTGTACCCAGCGTTATTGAGTGTCACGCCATGCCTGACGGCCGTCATTTCAGCCAGAATGGATACGGCAATTTCGGCTGGCGTGCGGCTGCCGATGGGTAACCCCACCGGCCCGTGCAGCCGATCGAGTTCTTCCGGACTGAGATCAAAATACTGGCGCAGACGTTCTTTGCGCTTGGCCGTGTTGGCGCGCGAGCCGAGAGCGCCTACATAAAACGCGGGTGATTTGAGCGCTTCGAGCAGGGCCATGTCATCCAGCTTGGGGTCATGCGTCAACGCGACAATCGCCGTGCGCGCATCGGCATTGAGCTCGCGTACGGCATCATCGGGCATGTCGGCGATCAGGCGTGTTCCGGATACCTGCCAAGCGGCGCGGTATTCTTCGCGCGGATCGCACACAGTGACTGCGTAGTCGAGCGCTTGTGCCATGCTGGAGAGATAGTCGGAAATTTGCCCCGCACCGATGATCAGCAGACGCAGTTGCGGACCGTGAATGGTCGTCAGCCGCTGGCCATTCCAGCTAAGTGTGTCTTTTCCTGTTGCGTCATCCAGCGTGACCTGGCCGCTGGCCAGATCGAGTGTGCGCGCAGTCATTTGGCCTGATTGAATGCGTTGCAGCAGTTGTTTCATCTGTTGTATATCCGGTGCGCTTTCAAGCACCAGCCGCAGCGTGCCGCCGCAAGGCAGGCCAAAGCGGGCGGATTCTTCGCGCGTCACGCCGTAAGTGACGACATCCAACGGTCGATTGTTGATCAGGCTGCCGTCACGCACGCGCTGCACCAGGTCATCCTCAATGCAGCCGCCGGAGACCGAGCCGGTGAATACGCCATCATCGCGCACCAGCGCCCAGGCACCCGGCGGGCGCGGTGCCGAACCCCAGGTTGCGGCGACTGTGACCAGCATCACGCGATGCCCGGCTTCTAGCCAGGCAATGGTGGTGCGCAAAACCTGCAAGTCGGCGCTATCCATTAAATGACGGTTACGCCGACTTTGCTGCGCCCAGCCTGAACGGCAATTGCCGCAGACGCTCACCGGTCGCAGCAAACAGAGCATTCGCCACGGCAGGAGCGACAACCGGCGTGCCCGGCTCACCGACACCTGTGGGTGGTTCGGCTGAGGGTACGATGTGCACTTCAATTTGGGGCATTTCATTGATGCGCAACACCGGATAGTCGGTGAAATTTGATTGCTCGACACGCCCTTCATTCAACGTAATTTCGCTATGTAGCGCAGCGCTGAGGCCAAAGCCGATGCCGCCTTCCATTTGTGCGCGCACCACATCAGGATTAACCGCAATGCCGCAATCGACAGCGCAAACTACCCGATCGACCTTGAAGCTGCCATCGGGTTTGACGGTGACTTCGGCTACATTGGCAACAAAACTGTTAAACGACTCATGCACAGCAAAGCCCCGGCCGCGCTTTTCGCCGGACTTTCCCGGCGCCAAGGGTTTATCCCAGCCGCTGGCACGCATTGCCAGATCGATGACGCCAAGGTGGCGCGGATGCTCGGTGAGCAATTTGCGGCGGAATGCTATCGGGTCTTTTTTGGCCGCATACGCCAATTCATCCACAAAGGATTCAATCGCAAACGCGGAATGCGTCGAACCGACAGAGCGCCACCACAACACCGGCACGCCGAGCTTTGGCGAGTGGAGATCGACGCTGAGATTAGCGGTTGCATAAGGCAGGTTGACTGCTCCTTCTACCGAGCTCATGTCGATGCCATCTTTCACATAGGCTTCGAGCGCTGTCCCGACAAGAATCGATTGGCCGACGATGCGTTGCTTCCAGGCCATGAGATTTCCTTCGGCATCCAGTCCGGCGGTGATCCGGTGCATGAATTGTGGCCGGTAGGAGCCAGCACGCATATCGTCTTCGCGGGTCCATACCAGTTTGATCAAGGCGGGTTTGCCGGGGGTGAAGATGGCTTTAGCGATCTGTGCCGCTTCGAGTGGATAGTCGGACTGGGTGCTGGAGCGACGACCAAAACTGCCGCCTGCGTACAGCATATTGATCTTGACTTGTTCTGGCTTCAAGCCCAGGACGGCGGCAATCTTTAATTGGTCGGTAGTTTGAGATTGCTCGCCATTCCATACTTCGCAACCTTCGGCATCGAGCCGGATGGCGCAATTCATCGGCTCCATCGTGGCGTGTGCGAGATAGGGCAAGCTGAAGTCTGCCGATAATTGCGTATGGGCGGCGATCAGCGCCGTATCAGCAGCGCCGACTTTTTTTGCAGTGACACCTGGTGAATCGAGTAATGTTTGGTACTGGTGGGTGATTTCCGCCGTGTTCAGGCGGAATGCCGCGGTTTCGTCCCAGGTCACAGAAAGGGCATCGCGGCCTTTTTTCGCTGACCAGAAGTCTTTGCCCAGCACGGCAACCCCGGTGGGAATTTCGACAACATCTACGACACCCTTGACGCCCCTGGTACGTGTGGCGTCGAAACTTTTCACTTTTGCACCAAAGCGTGGCGGGTGAGCCACTACGGCAGTGAGCATGCCGGGCAGATGAATATCCTGGGTATAAATTGCTGTCCCGTTAATTTTGGCTTTACTGTCGGTGCGTGCAACGTGTCGGCCGATATATACAAAATCCTTTGGCGCTTTCAGTTTGACATTCTGCGGCACGGGTAATTGAGCGGCGGCTTCAACCAGTTCGCCAAAGCGTGCTTTGCGATTTGAAGCGGCGTGAGCCACCACGCCTTGATGAATAGTGATGGATTCTGGCGCCACCTGCCAGCGTTGCGCGGCGGCACTCACCAGCATGGCGCGGGCGGTTGCGCCCGCTTGTCGCATCTGCATAAAAGAGTTGGCGATGGAGGTGCTGCCCCCGGTAGCCTGCATGGGGCCAAAGAACAGGTTGTTGTAGCGCTTGGCATCCGCTGGCGCTGCTTCAACATGAATCTGTGACCAGGCGGCGTCGAGCTCTTCAGCAACCAAGGTGGATAGACCGGTGTAGGTGCCTTGCCCCATTTCAAGATGCTTGGCAATGACGGTGACACTATCGTCTGTGCCAATGCGTACAAAGGCGTTGGGTGAGAGTGGAAGGGGTGGGGTTGATGTGTTGGCGAGCGATGCAGCCGCTTTGCCATGGTTTGATGCGGCGCGGCTGGCCGGCAAATAAAAGGCGAGGGTGAGTCCCGCGCCGGCTTTAAAAAACTCACGACGATTTGCGTTGTCTATACTCATGATCCTGATCCTTCAAGCCAGCGTCCGCGAGGCGTCGTGAATCGCCGCACGGATACGATGATAGGTGGCGCAACGGCAGATATTGCCTGCCATGGCCGTGTCAATATCCGCATCGGTTGGTTTGGGATTGCTGGTAAGCAATGCTACAGCCGACATGATTTGTCCGGACTGACAATACCCGCATTGCACGACATCCAGCTTTTCCCACGCGGCTTGTACAGCCTTGGCAGCCTTGTTACCGGCCTTTGTCGTGGGCAAACCCTCAATGGTCGTGACGTGTTGGCCAACGGCTGCGGAAACGGGTGTAACGCAAGAACGGGTTGGCGCGCCATTGAGCAGCACAGTGCATGCACCACACGCTGCAATACCGCAACCATATTTGGTGCCAGTGAGTTGGAGCGTATCGCGTAAAGCCCACAGCAAAGGGGTATCAGGTTCTACATCGAGTTTGTGGATTTGCCCGTTGATGTTCAAAGTCGGCATAGTGATCTCCCTGTATTTGTATTGAAAAGCTGAGGAACAGTGTAATGGTTTAATTATTATCCTAATCCAGGCGGATTACAAAAGTCTTGCAAAGACGTGGCATGCCATAGGTAAAAAGCTGCCTCTGGTTTAAATTCTCGTCAAAACAAGACGGAGATAACATCAGAAACTGTTAGAATTTGCGCCGCGGCGGGTCTCCCCGCATTGTGGAGTGGTGAACCTGGTCAGGTCCGGAAGGAAGCAGCCACAGCCGTTTTCTGCAAGTGCCGGGGATCAGGCTCGCCGCCCTTATTTTCTAAACTGCGCGCATCTATGCGGCGTCATTCTTTCGCGCAGTTTTTGCTTGGTAAAATCGGCGCATGAGTTATCAGGTACTCGCCCGTAAATGGCGTCCCAAATCGTTTGCCACGCTGGTCGGGCAAGAGCATGTCGTACGCGCGCTGACCCATGCGCTAGAGCAGAATCGCCTGCATCACGCGTATCTGTTCACGGGTACGCGTGGCGTGGGTAAAACCACTTTGGCGCGCATCATGGCCAAAGCGCTCAATTGCGAAACGGGCGTCACCTCAACGCCTTGCGGGGTATGCACTTCTTGCACGGAAATCGATAGCGGTCGATTTATCGATTACATTGAGCTGGACGCCGCATCGAATCGCGGCGTGGAGGATATGACCCAGTTGCTTGATCGCGCAACGTATGCGCCAACGAGTGGCCGCTACAAGGTTTATGTCATTGACGAAGTACATCAGCTTTCCGGGCATGCTTTTAATGCCATGTTGAAAACCCTGGAAGAACCGCCAGCGCACGTCAAATTTATTCTGGCAACGACCGATCCGCAAAAGATCCCGGTGACGGTGCTGTCGCGCTGCCTGCAATTCAACCTGAAGCAGATGTCGCAAACCTCGATTGTGGACCATTTGTCGCAGGTGTTGGCGGCTGAAACCATTCCGTTCGAGCTGCCTGCGTTGCGTCATCTGGCCAAGGGTGCCGCAGGCAGCATGCGTGATGCGCTCTCGCTGCTAGATCAGGCAATTGCCCATGGTGCTGGCCACGTTACCGAGGAGAGTGTCCGTGCCATG
>DATCQI010000046.1:0-2955 GCA_036569545.1 Rugosibacter sp.
GCAAACGAAGCACCGGCCACGCCGAGGAACAGGCCGAACACCAGTATTTGCTCGTAGCTGTGAATCCCCACTTGCCAGGCATAAAACAGCGCGGCCATCACGATCACCTGCCCAATTGCGCCAGTCAGCTTCGGCTTTAAGTGATCAACCATTAGTCCCATGAACAAACGCAATATTGCACCGGCCAGCACGGGTGTTGCCACCATCAACCCGCGCTGTGCATAAGTGAGCTGTAAATCCTGCGCGATCTGCACCCCCAGCGGACCGAGGATGACCCACACCATGAAGGCCAGATCAAAATAAAGGAAGGCAGCAAATAATGTCGGCGTATGTCCGGATTGCAAAAAACTCTTCTTGTCCATAAATTATCCTTGTTTGGCTCGGGGTTTTTTATTGGTGACAAACAGCCGCCACCTGATCTTTTATGCATTCTGATAGCTCATTACATAGCAGATCACATGCCAGACAGGCACCAAACTTGGCAATCACCGACCACGCCAAGGCTTAGAGAAAAAGTCGGCGCTGGTGATGCGGCGGAATTACACTTTGTCGCACCGCAATAGCGCAAGCGCACGGGATGCGCACCGAAATAAGGCGTACATCCCATGCAGATTGATGGCTAAATCAAAACTTCGCCTCGCCCCAGAGCCATACCTTGTCGGTATCTACCGAGAAAGTTTTCGCGTTGTAGCTGGCATACTTGATACCCACTAGATATTTTTTGGCAATGGGTTTGGTTGCTTGAAGATTCCATTCCGTGCCATACCGCGCATTGCCTCGGTCAGCGCGGTAGTCGTGATAAACCGCATCGAGTTTGACGCCGTACAGCATCGACCCTCCACCGAGATAAGCATCCTTCAAGCCATTCGCTGGTGTTGCCAAAAACATGTCTGCCCAGCCGTTAAAGGCGTGGAGCGTGGCAAGAGGAGTTTGAAAGCTCTTCGTGCCATTGCCTTCAAGAAGTTCATAACCCAGCTTCACGCTATGCACGCCTTTGGCCAAGCCTGCTTCAAGAAAGGCATAGTCGACACTGTAATCCGCCGGATTTTTCTTGTAGTCCGACTGCGATGCATACTCGGCGGTATAGAGGAATTTCATGCCGTCAGCAATCGCGCTATCGCCCTTGAAACGCAGGCCCCAGGTTTGTATCGAGCTTGTTGCGAAATCGGCATAGTCGAGCAGATAACCATAACCAACGATTTCGCCGACACGCCAGCCTTTGTAGCTGATATTGAGAATCGGTGACTTCATTTTCGCATTGCCCACGTTGGCAAACGTGGCAGTGGAAAGTTTGCTTTGATCACTAAACACCCGGTTGGCGTTGTAAATGTAGCCCGCTGTAATCGTCGTTGCAGGCAGAGATTTATTGACTACAGTGAAGCCATCAAAAGTCTGCTCATTCTGCCGCCAGCCGACGTTGCCGATAAAGCGCTGGTTATCCAGCACAATGCGCTGGCGACCATATTTGAGCTTGGTGTCGGGAATGCCAGAGTAACTCAAATAGGCCTGATTGACCTCGGTGAATTCGGGATCGGCAATGATGGAATAAGCCGTCTTGCGATTGGTCGTGCTGTTGTAATTGTCTGCGCCCAGCACACTTAAATGCTCACCTTCCAGCATCACGCCAAAACCTTTGAATTCACCCGTCTCGTAACCGAACCGCAGGCGCAGGGTTGAGGCATTGGCCGCTTTAAGCGCATTCTCCTGGCTCACACTTTCATAGCGGTAGCGGGCATCCAGCGACGGTTTTCCGCCCATAAGCGCGTCCGAAAAACTGTCTCCCGCAAAGGCGGGTAATGCGAGCAGAGACAGCGCGAGTAAAGCGGCGTGCGCCATTTGTGGTGAAGTCAGTGCTGAATAACGTGACATGGAAATTTCTCCAGAAAAGTAATTGATAAATAAAAGTGAAGATTGAAGTGAAGATTTGAAAAGCGAAAATATTTAAGCGTCAGGCCACTTTTTTCAGTTGCTTGCGATAGAGAAATTCAAAAACCGCTGCGCGGTAAGCGGCAAACCGGCTATCTTCCGCAAGCGCCAGACGATCACGCGGACGGGGCAGATCCACCGTGACAATCTCGCCTATCGTTGCCGCCGGTCCATTGGTCATCATGACGATGCGATCCGACAGCAGCACCGCCTCATCGACATCGTGCGTCACTACCACCACTGTGGCGCCGGTCTTGGCCAGCACGCCATTGAGCTCATTTTGCAAGCTCGCGCGGGTAAGTGCATCGAGTGCGCCAAAGGGCTCATCCATTAACAAAATACGTGGTTCCATGGCAAAGGCGCGGGCGATGCCGACACGCTGTTTCATGCCGCCTGAAATTTCATGCGGATATTTATCCAGCGCGTGTTCCATGTGCACCATGTCGAGTGCCGCCGCGACCCGCGCTTTGAGTTTCGCCTTGCCTTCTTTGCGCCCGAAGACGTGTTCAACGGCCAGCATCACATTTTCAGCACACGTCATCCAGGGCAACAGAGAATGGTTCTGGAAGACTACCGCACGCTCCGGCCCCGGCCCGGTGATTTCGCGGTTATCGCACAACAACACGCCATGAGTTGCTCGTGTCAAGCCAGCAATCAGATTAAGCAAAGTGGATTTGCCGCAGCCCGAGTGCCCGATCAACGATACGACTTCACCCGGGCTAATCGCTAGATTAATATCGCGTAGCGCAACAAAGCGGCCTACTCGCGTAGGAAATTCCTGGCCAACACTTTCGATTTTGACGATGGGTTTCATGGTGGTGTTCATGTTGAGCATCCTTAACGTGACTCGTAAGTAAACCGGCGTGCCAGGAACAACAGCATCTGCTCCAGCGTAAGGCCGACAATGCCGATAACAAAAATAGCGATGATGATGTGTTCAACCTTGAGGTTGTTCCATTCATCCCACACCCAGAAGCCGATGCCCACGCCGCCGGTTAACATTTCTGCCGCGACAATCACCAGCCAGGC
>DATCQI010000047.1:0-4332 GCA_036569545.1 Rugosibacter sp.
CGACAAATCCATTTGTATCCCCCTGTTGATCAAGATGACCAGCTCTAACGCTGAACCAGATTTAAGTTCGACGTTGGCGTCGGATGCCGAAACGAATCTGCTGCCTACGGACGAATTCAGTCAGTATTTACTGCACTCGCGTGGTGAGATGTTGCCTATTTTTCGGCGCTTGGCTGATCGCGTATCGCAGATCACCATGATCTTCAACGAGGGGCGCGATATGGTGTTGTCGAGCCTGATGGTGTCTGGCCCTAATGGCTTGATCTTCGAATGGGGTGCAGATGCCGAGATGAACCGCAAGGCACTGAAGGCAAGCAAGCTGTTCTGTATCACCCAGCTGGATAAAGTGAAAATTCAGTTTATCGTGTCTGACGTGACCATAATCGAGATTGACGGACGTCCGGCTTTCCGTGCGCAGATGCCAGAAAGCCTGCTGCGCTTGCAACGGCGCGAATACTATCGGCTGGTGATACCGGTCTTGCAACGGTTGAAATGTAAAATCCATTTTCCTTCGGTGGAGGGCAAAGATCATTTGATTGAGGCTGATATTGCCGATATCAGTGGCGGTGGTGTGCGTCTGATCGGTGTTTCATCTGGTTTACCGCTTGAGCTGGATATGGAGTTTGCCGGGTGTCATATTGAGTTACCCGATATAGGCTCTATCATCACGACTCTGCATTTGCGTAGCGTCAAGGAGACAGTGAGCCGTACAGGCATGCGCACCCAAAATGTGGGTTGCCAGTTTGTCGGTTTGCCGGGCTCGATGGAGACGCTGATTCAGCGGTACATCATGAAAGTCGAGCGTGAGCGTAAAGCGCGTGAATCCGGTCTGGGGTGATTTTTAGTCAAGCTATTTTTCCCTGATCTCTTGCAAAGGCAGGCGATCAAATAGGTAGAGATTTTGGTGTTTGTTCCACTGCTCTGAAATTGAGTAAGCGGCAATAATTGCCGCTATGGGAGAAAACATCATTGGCTGAAGAAAGCGACCTCGAAAAAACTGAGCCAGCCTCGCCACGACGCCTTGAGCAGGCTCGCGAAGAGGGGAATGTGCCCCATTCTCGCGAGCTGATGGCGTTTATGGTGATGGCAGCAGGCGCGGGTACTTTCTGGGTACTGGGCGGCTGGATCGCGCAAGGCATTGCTGACTTGATCCGCCGCGGATTGAGTTTTAACCGGGCTGCAGCATTTGATCCGGCGATTATGCGGGGCGGCAGTTTGTCACTGACAGTTGATGCCTTCATGTATATCGGTCCACTTTTCCTGGTTATTATCGCAACGATTATCGCAACCCCTTTTGTCATGGGCGGCTGGGTATTTTCAGCCAAGGCATTCAAGCTCGATTTCTCGCGTATTGATCCTGTCAAGGGGATTGGGCGGATGTTTTCCTGGCAAAGCATTGCCGAATTGGTCAAGGCCATTCTCAAGGCTATTTTGATTGGTGGCGTGTTGTTCTGGATTGTCAGGCATGAGCAGGATAGGCTATTTGCCTTGCTGGCACAGCCTATTGAAACGGGGTTGGCCTCATTTTCCCAGGTGATTTTTTTCAGCTTTTTTGCTCTGATCGGTGGCTTGGCGATCATTGCGGCAATTGATGTGCCGTTTCAGCTCTGGCAATATCATGATCGTTTGAAGATGACACGCGAAGAGTTGAGAAAAGAATTCAGGGAAAGTGAAGGCGACCCGCAACTCAAGGCGCGCATTCGCAGTCAGCAGCGCGAGATGGCACGTAGCCGCATGATGTCAGAGGTGCCCAAAGCGGATGTCGTGGTGACTAATCCGACGCATTTTGCTGTCGCCTTGAAATACGATAGCCGTGCAATGCGGGCCCCTATTGTGGTGGCCAAAGGCATGAATCTGATCGCCCAGCGCATCCGCGATCTGGCTGGCGAAAACCAGGTGCCGATTCTCGAAGCTCCTCCCTTGGCGCGCGCATTGCACCGTCATGCCGATATCGGCGACCAGATTCCGGCGGCGTTGTATGCCTCTGTAGCCGAGGTGATGGCCTGGGTGTATCAGTTAAATACATTTGCCGAGCAAACAGGTGCGATGTTACCGCCAACGGCGCCTGCGCAGATTGCCGTACCCGCAGAGATGGACCCAGGGGTGCCTGAATGAATGACAGCCTGACGCTGCAGAACTTTTTTGGGCGATTGAATATCCGGCAGATGCTGGCGCCGCTATTGATCGTGATGATCTTGTCGATGATGGTGTTGCCATTGCCGACGTTTGCGCTGGATGTTTTTTTTACTTTCAACATTGCGATTTCTATCATGGTGCTGCTGGTGGCGATGTACACCATGAAGCCGCTTGATTTCGCCATTTTCCCGACGGTCTTGTTAGTGACGACCTTGCTGCGGTTATCACTGAATGTAGCTTCCACGCGCGTGGTGCTGTTGCAGGGGCACACCGGTCCGGACGCGGCAGGTAAGGTTATCGAAGCCTTTGGGCACTTTCTGGTCGGCGGAAATTACGCTGTCGGCATTGTGGTATTCATCATCCTGACACTGATCAATTTCATAGTTATCACCAAGGGTGCCGGGCGTATTGCTGAAGTTTCGGCGCGCTTCACGCTGGATGCGATGCCGGGCAAACAAATGGCTATTGATGCTGATTTGAATGCTGGTTTGATCGGTGAAGACGAGGCTCGTCAGCGCCGTGCCACGGTAGCGATGGAAGCCGATTTTTTTGGATCAATGGATGGTGCCTCAAAGTTTGTCCGCGGCGATGCTGTCGCTGGCATCCTGATTCTCTTCATCAACATCATTGGCGGGTTGGTTGTTGGCGTGCTTCAACATGACATGAGCGCGGGTGATGCCGCCAAGGCTTATACCTTGCTCACCATCGGTGATGGCCTGGTGGCGCAGATTCCGGCACTCATCATTTCGACCGCTGCCGGTCTGGTGGTAACACGGGTTGCCACTGAACAGGATATTGGTCAGCAACTGGCGGCGCAATTGTTTGGCAATCCCATGGTACTGGGATTAACGGCGGGGATTCTGGGGATACTCGGCCTGATTCCTGGTATGCCGAACTTTGTTTTTCTTATGATGGCGGGAGTGCTGGGTTTTTTTGCCTGGAAAAAGTTTAATCATCCTGTGGAGATATCCAAAGAAACTGCGGCTGCGGCGCAGCAGGCGGCCACCCAGCCTGTGGAAAGTGTTGAAGCCAGTTGGTCTGATGTCGTGCCAGTGGATGTACTGGGTTTGGAAGTTGGGTATCGGTTGATTCCCTTGGTTGATCATGGGCAGGATGGTGAGCTGCTGAAACGAATTCGCGGCTTGCGCAAAAAATTTGCTCAGGAAATCGGCTTTCTGCCCGCGTCGGTACACATCAGGGATAACCTGGAATTGCGGCCCAATGCCTATCGACTGACCCTCAAAGGTGTGCCTGTTGGTGAAGGTGAAGCATTTCCGGGCCAGTATCTGGCGATTAATCCGGGACGTGTATCGGGCCAGCTGATCGGGGTGACCACGAAAGACCCGGCTTTTGGTTTGCCTGCGGTATGGATTGAAGCCACATTGCGCGAACAAGCGCATGTTTTTGGCTATACGGTTGTTGATGCGAGCACGGTGGTCGCTACTCATCTGAATCATGTCATTCTGTCGCATGCGACAGAATTGCTGGGTCGCCAGGAAACGCAGGCGCTGCTCGATCATCTGGCCAGCGAGTCGCCCAAGCTGGTGGAAGATTTGGTGCCCAAGCTATTGCCCTTGGGGGTGTTACAGCGAGTACTGCAGAACCTGCTCGAAGAGAGTGTCAATATTCGCGATATGCGCACCATCATTGAGATTCTGGCGGAACAGGCGCCGCGCACTCAGGATCCGCTGGAGTTAACCACGCAGGTGCGCATCGCGCTGGGCCGTGCCATCGTGCAGCAGATCTATCCGGCAGGTAATGAAATGCAAGTCATGACCTTAGAGCCCGGGTTGGAGCGCATATTGGCGCAAGCGCTGCAAGGCGGGGGCGATGCGGGCGGCATTGAGCCGGGTTTGGCAGATACGCTGTTGCGGGAGACGGCCGCCGCCGCCCAGCATCAGGAAGACCTGGGGTTGCCTGCGGTATTGTTGGTGCCGGGAAATTTACGCTGGCTATTGTCACGTTTTTTGCGCCGTGCCGTGCCGCAGCTCAAGGTGATTGCCAATGTTGAAGTGCCGGACTCGAAAATCATTAAAGTAACTACTCTTATTGGAGCAAGCAAATGACTGTAAAACGTTTTGTCGGCGCAACCGCGCGTGACTGTCTGCGGCGTGTGAAAGAAGCGCTGGGGCCGGATGCTGTGGTGATTTCAAATCGTGCGGTGGAAAACGGTGTCGAGATTGTTGCCATGTCGCC
>DATCQI010000048.1:0-6227 GCA_036569545.1 Rugosibacter sp.
TGGTAAGCATTGGCGTCATAGGCATCAGATTCGCAGCCATCAGGGTAATCATCTGCGCTAAGAAAACGGCACTCGTTGCAATACACCTCGTAGCGCAACTTCATGATATCCAGACAAATGGAATCTTTGGCCCAAGTAAAGGCCGTGCCGAAAAAATTAAAGTTCGGGGTTAAGGGGTCACGTTTGTCACGGCCAAGCAGCAAGCTGAACATCATGGTTATATTTTCACCTTTTCTCTGTTTCTGCCTGCAGCTGCGACAGACAAAAGCCTAGAAATAATATTTCAATTCTGAAAACACACGATCACGTTTATCGTAACGGCCAAACAATCCCTCAGGCGGACCGTGAAAAACATCTACCCCCGCTGCCAGACGCCAGTTTTTTTCAAACATCCAATTGACCTTGGGGCGTAGCATCCAATCAGCCCGATTAAAACTGGCCACCCACAACACCTCGGCCTCCACTTGTGGATGCAGTTTGCCGTTGAGTAACAAACTGTAACCGCTTTCAACCTTCTTGGGGATGACATCAGGGTCGTGGTTGGTAATCACGCTCTGAAACACCTGCGCATTGAACCGCGCTTCGGATGGCAAGGGTACGTCCAGACCGACCACCCAGTCAAAGGTATTCTGCCGCACCACGCCATCGGGTTCATTCAGGCGCAACACGCCCAAGCGCCGCCCGCGCGTTGCCACCATCTCGGCTTTTAGCACCATGCTGTCAAAATCCTTGGCCAGCGTGCCGCCTACTTGCGAGATGCGATCATGGCGGGCCTCGTAAATCACCTCAGGCTGGGGTGCCAGCACAACGTGCCGATAAAATGTGGGCGCGACATCCATGCTGCGATAAAAGAAACCAGAGACATCCCAGCCATGGGTCAGCCATGAACCACGCACGCCAAAATTGCTGTTGGCTAACCGGCGCGGCGGTTTGTTCTCATTCAGATAGCGGGTAGAAAACCCGGCAAACTCAGGCTGCACAGGGAAGAATTCCGACCCGGGCTTGCCGGTTTCATCATAGGTGGGCAGTGGAATCCAGAGTAACTCTCCGTGAAAATCATTCTTGAAGTATTCCGCACGTGCTGCCCATTGCGGAATGCGCAGGATATTGAATTCCGGCAGAATAAATTCGCGCATATCCCGCGCTGAAACCACGTCAGCAAAAAACAGGCTGACCATTTCACCCCACACCACATGCTGCCGGCCCAGACGAATATCCCAATCGCCTGCATCCGCATCAATATAAGTTTCACGAAAACTGGCGTTAAAGCGCTGATCGTTGCGAACTTGCGATGGGTAAAAGTTAGTCGCATCAAACACCGCATCGTAATCCACGCGGGCACTTATTTTCCATTTCAACGCGTCGTTGAATTTGCCGCTACGGCCCAATTCAACGCGCGTGAGCATCTTTGACCAATGACTCGGGGCATTTAACGCGCGGGCTAACTCGAACTGGGCGAAACCTTGCACAGCAGATGCGGGCTTTGCCGCTGACGCAGTGACTTGCCCGGCCGGGGCCGCCATATCAGGCAAGCTCGCAGGCAAACCCGCAGGCAGCGGGGCTGCTGCGTTTTTAGCATCATCCTCAGCGGCCTGACGCAAAAGCGCTTCAACTTCATCCTCCGCCGCTACGGTTGGCGTTGTATTTTCTGCCGCATTTGCCATCGTATTTGCCGCGTCATCAACGCCGAGCCTTTCAGCCTGCGCTGCGAAAGGCCTATATCCCGCCGCTGCAACCAACACAGCGAGACAACAAAAATACCGGGCACGCTGACCCAGGCCCTCTATTCCATCATTCCACGTCAATTTGAAATTACTCATGCACAGCCCCCTTTTCCGTTACGCTCATCATCGCACGATTCATCGCGGATTCTTCTGCACTATGCAAACGCACCGTCGCCCATTGGCCACCCCGCCGCATGCCCAGCTCGCGCAGCTCGCCATCTTCAATCCGTACCAGTCGATCCGCCATGTCAATGACACGCTGGTCATGCGTTGAAAAAATAAAGGTTGTGCCCAGCTTGCGGTTAATGTCTTTCATCAGATGCAAAATCTCGGTGCCCGTGGTTCGATCCAGATTCGCCGTAGGTTCATCGGCCAGGATAATCGTCGGCTTGATCGCCAGCGCCCGGGCAATGGCTACACGCTGACGCTGTCCGCCACTCATCTGGCCAGGCCGATGACTGGCGTATTTAGACAAGCCCACCATACCCAGAAAAAACTTTACTCTCTGCTGACGCTCTTTTTTAGAAACATCTTTGCGGTAAAGCAGCGGGTACTCTACATTCTCGGCAGCAGACAACACCGGCAACAAGTTAAATGTCTGAAAAATGAAACCGATGGAATGCGCACGTAAATCCGCCAGCTGATTACTGGACCACTGCGTCACATTCTGCCCATTGATAAACAATCGCCCCTCAGTGGGCGCATCAATACACCCAATGACATTGAGCAATGTAGTTTTACCGCTTCCCGATGGTCCGGAAATCGCCAGAAACACGCCCTGCTCAATGTTTAGCGTTATATTCGACAGTGCTTGAACAATCTGGTTGCCGAGGAAGTAGTCCTTGAAGACTCCCTCAACACGAACGATATGCATCTTTGCTCCCCGTTTATCAATTCCATGCGAAATCGCATCGCGAAATCCGGACTGCAACCTAGACTACAAATAATTCTGCTAGATTGACAACCTTATTTTTCATTTTATATGGGTGTTGCGAGTGAAGAACATTAAAGGACGGGCTATTTTTCAAGACATTCCTCGCCTTCATGGCAGCGCACGGTGCTTACTTATTCTTCTCCTCAGCAGCCTGTTCACTCCCTTGCCTGCAGCGTTAGCGCAAACGCTGACAACAAATTCAGGGGTGGTAGAAAACAAGTCTCTGCCAGCCGATACTGCCGCACAGGATATTCTGCGCAGCGCAGATCAAACCCGGTTTCCAACTGAAGGCTTTCAGGTTGAGATTTCTATCCTTTCCACCAAAGCCGATCAAAGCACCGAGGCGCGCAAATATCAGGTGCTTTCCAAAGGCAACGATAAAACCGTGGTCATTGTCACCGAACCCGCTTCTGAGCGCGGGCAAACCATGCTGATGAGCGGCCGCGAATTATGGGTATTTTTGCCCTCCGTCTCGCAACCCGTGCGTTTATCGCTAGCACAGCGGCTCACAGGCCAGGTTGCCAATGGCGATTTGGCGCGCGCCAATTTCGCAGGAGATTACACCCCCCGAGTGTTGCGTACAGACATCATCGAGAACGAAAAATATACCGTGCTTGAACTCATCGCCATTGATAAAAGCGTGACTTATCAGCGCGTGGTGTATTGGGTCAAGCAAAAGAATAACTACCCGCACAAGGCCGAGTTTTATTCACTATCCAACCGGCTGCTCAAAACCGCCCACTACGAAAACTTCAAAATGATGGCTGGCAAGATACGACCGACACGGCTGGTGATGGAAGACTCACTCCGCGCGGGCGAAAAATCCGTGCTCGAATACGACGCGATGAAAGTTCGGGATATTCCGGATAAATTCTTCACCAAGGATTACTTGAAAAAACTTGATTGATTACAGCGTAGCCGTACGCTGCATTGGTCGTCATTGGTCGTCATCGGTCGGGCCATTGCTTAAATAAACCCCTCAGGATTTTGCTGTTGCCAGCGCCAGGCATCGGCACACATGTCGGACAAGTTTTTTTCTGCCTGCCAGCCGAGCAACTCTTTGGCCAAGCCCGGGTCAGCAAAGCATTGCGCAATATCCCCCGCGCGGCGCGGCGCAAAGCGGTGGGCAATGGGTCGGCCACTGGCAGTTTCAAAAGCACGAATAACATCCAGCACCGAGTAACCTTGGCCGGTGCCCAGGTTCACTGTGAATAAGCCGCCCTCGCCCAGCCGTGCCAGTCTATTTAGCGCTGCCAGATGGCCTTTGGCCAAATCCACCACATGAATATAATCGCGCACGCCGGTGCCATCGGGCGTAGGGTAATCGTTACCAAACACCGAAAGACATTCCAGCTTGCCCACCGCTACTTGCGTCACATAGGGCATGAGGTTATTGGGTATCCCGTTCGGGTCTTCGCCGATGCGGCCCGAAGCATGCGCACCCACCGGGTTAAAGTAGCGCAGCAGGGCTATCTGCCAGGAAGCATCCGCCTGGGCAATATCGCGCAACATATCTTCAACCATCAACTTGGAACGGCCATACGGATTGGTGACTGACAACGGCGCCGACTCATCGATCGGCACCGATGCCGGGTCGCCATACACGGTGGCAGAAGAAGAAAATACGAGATTCTTTACCCCGATCTCGGCCATCACTTCAAACAATGCAATGCTGCCTTCCACATTGTTGCTGTAATAAAGCAGGGGCTCGCTGACTGATTCGCCGACTGACTTTAATCCCGCAAAATGAATCACCCCATCGCAGCCTTCTGCCATGCCAGAAAATATCGCAAAGAGAGCCGCGCGGTCACGGATATCGGCCTGAATAAAATGCGGCCGGCATCCTGAAATTTCAGCAATCCGCTCCAGCACAATACGCTTGCTGTTGGAAAGATTATCCACAATCGTGACTTGATGCCCTGAACTCAACAGCTCAACACAGGTGTGGCTGCCGATGTACCCCATGCCGCCTGTGACAAGATAATGCGCCATTGATACCTGCTCCCCAAAAATATCTGATGATTGAACATTGTAAGGGCATCCGGCGGACATGGGCGATTGCATTTGACCCATGCCAGACAGTCACTCAATTTGTCGATTTTTTTTACACCAACTAATTGCAACCACAATATAAATGACAATAAAGGAAATAATAAAGGAAATAGTAATAAGGAAATAGGGTCAGACACTCATGGCACTCGGTTAAGCCTATAACCCTATGAAAAGGGGGGCTGAGCACTTCTGGTGGTAGTCTTTTGTTGCGAAACGAAAGTCACCATTTACAGGAGGTCAGCCCAGATGAAGGATAACAAAGTTGAGCGAATTCGGCGAAGTACGATACTGCTGCGGCGACAGTTTTTGCAAGGCGATGCCGGGGTATTTGATCAGATACTTAGCGAACAGGAAATAACGGCGATGGTGAATGCATCGGTGGAACCGTACCGTGAGCGAATCTATCCTCCATTGGAAACACTGCGCCTGTTTGTTGGGCAGGTATTGTCGAGCGACCGTGCCTGCCAAGATGTAGTGGGTCGCCGCTTGTCCGAGCGCATCGCACAAGGCCAATCAGCCAACGCGCTCAATACCGGTTCGTACTGCGACGCGCGTAACCGCTTGCCAGTCAGCCTGCCGATGACGCTGGGTGCAACACTTGGTGAGCGGCTGGAATCGATGGCGCCATCGCAGTGGCGGTGGCAGGGCCGGTCAGTCAAGCTGTTTGACGGTACCACTGTTTCGATGCCCGACACGCCGAGCAATCAGCGGGCGTATCCGCAAAGCCATGAGCAGAAGCCGGGATTGGGTTTCCCGCTCGCCCGCATTGGTGCGCTTATTGGCTTGGCCAGCGGCGCGATACTGCGCTATCAAATCGTGGCATGCGAAGGTAAAGGGACGGGGGAACAAAGCCTTCTGGCGAACTTGCTGAATCATCTCAATGCGGGTGATGTTGTACTGGCCGATGCGCTGCTGGCTACTTGGTGGGTCATTGAGGGTGCGAATCGTCGCGGTGCCGATGTGGTGATGGCTCAACACGGAAAACGCATCACCGACTTTACGCGCGGTCGGCGACTCGGCAAGCACGACCACGTCGTGCAATGGCCGCGACCGCCTAAACCCCGACTGATGAGTGTGGAAGAATACGCGCGCTACCCTGAGTTCATCTCGATGCGCGAGGTTGAGGTGAATGGACGCATTCTCGTGACAACGCTACGTGATCCCCAGTTCGTCTCAGCCCGCGCGCTCGATACGCTCTACAAGATGCGCTGGAACATCGAAGTGGACTTCCGCACCATTAAGGTCACACTTCAGATGGATGTACTGCGTTGCAAATCGCAACCGATGGTGGAGAAGGAGATCGCGGTCTGTCTGCTGGCTTACAACCTGGTGCGTTGGGCGATGGCGAAGGCGGCATCACTCTCGGACGCTTTGCCACGCGCGCTGAGTTTTACCGGCGCCATGCGTCTGCTGAACGCATTCGCCGATCAGCTACGACGAACGCTGTGCGATCAAATTCGCATCCTGATCGCGACCGTGCTTGCGAGCATCGCCAAACTGCAACTGCCGCATCGACC
>DATCQI010000049.1:0-2289 GCA_036569545.1 Rugosibacter sp.
CATTTTCTTGCTCGCCGTTGGTGATCACCATGACTTTTGCCCCCCTGCCCGCGGCCAGCATCATCACGCCCATAATGCTTTTAGCATTGATGCGACGCCCGCCCCGCTCCATCCAGACTTCGCACAGAAAACTGCCTGCCAACTGCGTCAGTTTGGCAGAAGCGCGGGCATGCAAACCCAGTTTATTGACAATCTCAACTTCAGCTTGTGGCATATCAGTGATCCCTTATGTTGAGTACGCCATCACGCCCCCCCGCAACCGCACGGGTAATCAGCGTTTCCATGCCCTTGTCACGATACGTCAGTGCGCGCAACAGCATGGGCAAGTTCACCCCAGCCAAGCCTTCAATCCGCCCAGGCACAAGTAATTTTGTGGCGATATTGGATGGCGTAGCGCCAAAAATATCCGTCATAATCAGCACGCCATCACCGGTATCGACCAGTTGCAACATGTCGCGCGCCAGCGGCAGAAGATCCAGCGGATCGTCCTGCAGCGAAACCCCGAGTTGGGCGATCTGCAACGGCCGCTTGTTCAGTACATGACAAGCGCACTGAATCAAGGATTCGCCGTAGGTAGCGTGAGTAATAAGGAAAAGACCAATCATGGCTTTATTCTATCAGCCTGTCTTATGGGATTGGCATGTGCAGTCATTGACTTGGCTGTTGCCTCGGAGGTCTCCATTTTGAGGCGTGCCCACATCATGGGTGTGGCATTCACCGACCCGTCAGCACCGACTTTTAGCGCAGCGGTTACGCCCAGCTTCTGCGCCTGACGCAACCAATCTTGGCCGGCGATAAACAGCGGTTTGGACAACGCGTCAGAGCGCATACCCGCTGCTACGCCTGGTGCAATCAATACCGTCACAGCTTGTGTGCCATTCGTCGGCCGGCCTGTGCGCGGGTCAAGCAAATGACAATAGCGGCGGCCTCCCATTTCAAAAAACCGGTGGTAGTCGCCTGAGGTGCCAATCGCCTCACCATCGCGCAATTCAAGACTGGCCAGCGCTGCACCACCCACCTGCTCAGGACGTGGATGCTGGATCCCAACGCGCCAGGGCGTGCCATTTTTTGTACCCAACGCCATGACATTACCACCAATGTTGATCAATGCATTATGCACGCCCGCCTGGCGAAGAATGACTGCCGCATGGTCAAGTGCCACACCTTTCAGATAACCGCCGAAATCAAGCGCTACTGCATTATTTCGGCTGGTGACGCGCTGGCCCTCCATATGCAGGTCAGCAATCGACGGCCGCTGTGCGAGCAGTGCCTTGAGCGCCACCTCATCCGGCAGATGGGGGACAATCTCATCGGTGTGAAAACCCCACAAGGCAATCAGGCGGCCAATGCCGGGATCGAACAGATAACCGCTGGCGGCTGCCACCGCTTGGGTTTCACGAATATAGTCTGCAAGTTCGGGAGATACATCAAAAGGCTTGCCAGCGGCAATTTCAGCATTCAGCGAAGAGAGCTCGGACGGCTGCCACGCATGATAGGTGCGATGCAGACGGTCAAATTCCGCCAGCACCTGATTGCCCGCCGCACGCGCCTGTGCTTCGGGCACGCCGGTGATCAATAGTTCAACACGAGTACCGAAAACAAAGGATTCCTGCCGCCAGGGTGCAGATGGCGCGCAACCGGCAAGAAATACCACTGCAACGCACAGCGCAAACATCCCTCTCAAACGCGGGCACACTCCCGCTCCAGGGCATCTATCAACATGCCTGCCACATCGAACCCCGTCTGCTGTGCGATCTCGACAAAACAGGTGGGGCTGGTGACATTGATTTCAGTGAGTTTGTCGCCTATCACGTCCAGGCCGACGATCAGCAAACCGCGCGCCCATAAAGTCGGCGCTAGCGAGACGGCGATTTCTTCATCCCGAGTCGTCAGGGCACGTGCCACACCCGTACCGCCCGCCGCCAGATTGCCGCGTGTCTCGCCCGCCATCGGAATCCGCGCCAGACAATACGGCACCGGCTCGCCAGCGATCAGCAAGATGCGTTTGTCCCCTTCGCTGATGGCGGGCAGATATTGCTGCGCCATGATGCTGCGCGCGCCAAAGTGGGTAAGCATCTCGACGATCACATTGCGGTTCGGGTCTTGCTTGCGTACATGAAAAATACTGCTGCCACCCATGCCATCCAGCGGCTTCAAAATTGCCTCGCCCAGCTCATTGATAAAGTCATGCACATCCTTGGGGTGACGCGAGATGAGCGTCGTTGGCGCGAACTGCGCAAACTCCGCAATCGCCACCTTTTCCGAATGATCGCGTATCGCCCGCGGATG
>DATCQI010000050.1:0-4336 GCA_036569545.1 Rugosibacter sp.
ACCGGAAGATAGCTGTCCGTAACGTTGGTCTTGAGGCCTTCCATCACCTGGAATCCGTCCATGCCGGGCATTTGCAGATCAAGCAGGATCAAATCGTAACCGTTCTTGCGGTGCAGCGCGCAAACCTCGCGCGGATTCATGATCGAGGTAACGCAGGTATAACCGGCCCCACTCAGCACTTGCTCAAGCAGACTGACATTCGACTCCTGATCGTCAACAATCAAAATGCTGGCGTTAAGAATCTCGGACTCTGTAACCTTCATGCTTGATCCTTTTGAGCTGCTATGGCTGCAATAGCTGCTTCGGTTTTCGCAAACTTTAGCGCCACGTCCAGCGTTTCCATGAACTCGGTGACCTTGATGGGTTTGGTGAGATAACGGAAAAATCCTGCCTCCAAGCCTTTCTCGATATCGTGGGGCATGGCATTGGCGCTAAGCGCGATTATCGGGATGTGCGCTGTTGCCGGGTCTTCCGTCAGGATTTTCAGCGCATGGATACCGCTGATGCCAGGCAAATTGATGTCCATCAGGATGACATCCGGCCGGGAAGCACGCGCAATCTCGACGCCGCGGTTGCCGTCCCCCGCACTCAGTAAACGAATATCGGGCCGACGCGCAATGAGATCCTCGACCAGCATCAGGTTCGCCGGGTTGTCCTCGACGTAGAGCAGGGTGTGCAACTGCGTGCCGGCCTGGACTTTCGCCGCGTCGATAGCCGTGGGTTCGGCTGCGCCAACGGCAGCGTGTGGTGCAGCCGTCAGGTTCAATTCGATCCAGAACACACTGCCCTTGCCAACGGTGCTTTCCGCGCCTATGCTACCTTCCATCAGTTCGACCAGCTGTTTGGTCACTACCAGGCCAATGCCTGTGCCTTCCTCCGTACTAGTCTCCTTGCCGAGACGATTGAACGGCTGGAAAAGCTGCGCAAGCTGTTCCGGAGCCAATCCTTCGCCGGTATCCTCGACACGAATGCGAATGCGTCCCGGGGTGCTGACGATGCAATCCACGACGACCGATCCGCCCACTATGTTGTATTTGATCGCGTTGGAAAGAAGATTGATGAGAGCCTGCTTTACCCGTGTCTGATCAGCGTTGACAAAGTAGGGAGTTTCGAACTTGGTAAAGGCCATGCTGATGCCGCGCGTTTGCGCCTGCGGTTCTATCATGGTCTGACATTCGTACAGGACTTCGGCCAGCGATATCGGTTCCAGCGACAGCGACAGCCTGCCGGATTCGATCGCCGCGAGATCGAGGATTTCGTTGATCAGCTCCAGCAGATACCACCCAGCCTTGAGAATCTGATCGATGCTGCGCTTCTGGGAGGACGTCGGAGGCGGCGAGCCGGACTCCATGACTTGGGCAAACCCGAGAATCGCACTGAGCGGCGTGCGCAGCTCATGGCTCATGCTGGAAAGAAAATCTGATTTCGCGAGATTGGCTCTTTCCGCCGCGAACTTGGCGCTCTCCAGCTCGGCGTTCTTGTCCAGCAGTATCTGATCGAGCCGAGCCCGCTCTGCTTCGACCTGCTTGCGCGCGGTGTTGTCGGTACCGATCAGCAGGTAGCCGATGATGGCGTTTTGCGCGTCACGCAACGCCGTGACCGACACCACCGCCGGGAAGCGGCTGCCATCTTTGCGGATATACGTCAGTTCGTAGATGTCCTCAATGCCGCGTGATGCCTTGAACACCAAGGCTTCGAAGCCCGGCGTAATCGGCGTGCCGAGCTCGACGCTGAGTGCTTGGGCACGCGCTATTACCTCCTGCGGATCAGAAATGTCGGCCGGGGTGATCTTGTTCATCACGTCGGCAGCCGTATAGCCCAGCATGCGCTCGGCGCCAACGTTGAATATCTGAATCACACCATTTTCATCCGTGGCAATACTCGAGAAGTTGGCGCTGTTGAATATCGCGTTCTGCAAGGCGCCTGTTTTAAGCAAGGCTTTTTGGCGCCGCAATTCGGTGGAACTGTTTTCTGTTTCAGACATGGTCGATTCCCGTAAAACTTGTACAAAAATCCAAAGAGAAGTTGGGCTTGCTGGACCGGCAACAGAAGATTGCGGCATCTACAAGAGGATAAAAACTTTGCCTTTTACTTTTACGTAGTGAAATTGATGTTTATCATCGCAATCTTCGGCGGACATCTGCTACTAAAGCAAAGAAGCCGGTCAATACTATCCCGATTCGTCTGGTACAAAGAGAAATTGCTGAGCCAGGCAACTTCCCAAATAGATTAAAACCGGATTTTTCCCACGCCTCCACTCAATGACCAGATGCGCCGACCACTGCTGCCCTATAGTTAGCAGTGGTCGGATTCATACTTACTTGACCCGCATGTCATTCTTGACTGAACTCACACCACGGACACCACGTGCTACTTCGACTGCCTTGTTGATATCAGCTTGAGAATTGACGAAGCCACTCAGTTGCACTACCCCTTTGAAGGTTTCAACATTGATCTCGGCTACCTTCAGGGTCGGTTCATTGAGTATTGCCGCCTTCACCTTGGTAGTAATAACGCTGTCGTCAACGTACTCACCGGTTCCCTCATGTTTCGAGGTGGATGCACACCCCACGACAGTTAGCAAAGCAAGCGCGAGAAAAAATGCAGAAAAATATTTGGTAATTTGTTTCATGATGTATGTCTCCAAGTTAAATAAAACAGGACTTGTTGGTATGGTTTCAGACTAATTTCTTTTTGGCTTCTATCTACTTTCTCGCAACGCCACCTACTGAGCCTGGCAGTACACAATGCACACTGCGTCAAAACTCTATGAACAGCACAGTCAAGATAATGCGATCTATGCATGCGGTCCGTTCGATAGCGCACATAGCCTTACCGAATCCGGCTGCAACCTAAGCCTTATCGCCTGACCTGTGAAAGAAAGCCTGCGATACAAAACCGGCGACGGCAGCCAGAGCGGTCTTGTTACCGCCTACGTCGGAGAAGAAGAAACTCAAAAATCCGAGGCCGGAACAATTCTTACATACAGATTGACGGTCATCAAAACCTCCAGTTTTAAACATGCGCCCCTTATGTATAGGGTATAGGCAGTTCTGTGGGCCAGCGCACAGTGTTGCCGGAAAAGATAAGCAATAATCTTGTTGCGTCCGCTAGTTCTTTTTCTCCCCCTTAAGACAACTAGCGGGTTAAGGCCCTCGGTTATGATTATTTCCGAGGGCCTGTTTTTTTGTTCGCTGAATGCGCCACAACTCTTGCATCCCGAACCATTTGCCCGCAATTGCTGTCTTGTCCCGGGCCGGCGTCGATCAACGGCATCAGCGCAAGCAAAGGATTGGCCATGCCCAGTGCGATCGCACCGAACGCACGTGCAGCGATACGCCCCTTGTCAACTCCGACCTGGGGCCTCGCGAAGCTGCCACGAATAGTGATCGGACTGCGCAACGCCAAAGGGCTGGTGTTTTTCGTTTTCTGATTGAGCGTCAGATCCAACGTCTCCTGTCCCAGATCAATACTGCCTGTACCAATGATAGTGGTTATCTCGGTATCAAAAATTAGCGCGTCGGTGGACATCACACCCGCTTTGACACCAAAATTCGCGACTGCGCAACGCAAATTGACAAGCCGGTCGCCGGCGATTTTCAGTTCAAGTATTTCCCATAGATGCAGACCGACTTTTTCCATCATCAACTTGCTGATCTTGCCACCGGCAACGACAAGTTCCACCTTGCCGCTGGAACTCGCCAGCATGTGTCCTACCGAGTTGCCTTGACCCGTCAGGTCGAAGTCGCCGTTAATCTGGCCGATGCTGGTCTTGGCCAGATCGGCAGTCGGGAACAGTTTAGGCAGCAGAATTTTTTTCGCCTGTACCCTGGCGTGCGCTTGAATTGGATCTTTCCGGCCATCCATTGAAATCACGGCATTGAGCTGGCCGCCAGCCAACCCAAAATTGAGTGGATCAAGAATCAGTACTGAATCACGCAAGCTCAAATGCGTAACGAGGTCTTCAAGCGGCAGCTCCCTGGCGTGCCGGATGGTTTTCGCCTTCAGTGTCACCTCGGCGTCGACGCTGTCCCAGCGGTCTGTCTTGAAAGGCATGTCCGGCAGCACGCGCGCTTGTGCAGGCATGGAGGCTGTCCGGAAAGGTGCTGGCGCCACCCGTTTGGCGGCTTGCACGCTGCCGGGCCGCGCGCCTATCAGCGGGCCGAGATCCGCGATATCAAGGACATTGGACACTAGATTCGCATTCATCGCCGGGCGCTTGCCGCCGATGTCAATCTGAACCGTGCCTGCGATATCACTGCCCCCGACTCGACCCGAGAATTTTTCGTAGCGCCATGTATTCGCACTATGCAGTAAATGTCCCTCGGTCGCGTAA
>DATCQI010000051.1:0-29787 GCA_036569545.1 Rugosibacter sp.
TGGACGGATGACGGTGAAATCATGGGCGTGCGCCATCGCACGTTAGATGTTGAAGGGGTGCAGTTTCATCCTGAATCCATTCTTACCGAACGCGGCCACGATTTGCTGCGCAACTTTTTACGGCCTGACCACACATGATTACGCCCCAAGACGCCCTGCAGCGCATCATCGATCACCGCGAAATTTTTCATGACGAAATGCTGCATTTGATGCGGCAGATCATGCATGGTGAAATTTCCTCCGTGATGGTCGCTGCCATTCTCGCCGGCCTGCGCGTGAAAAAAGAAACCATCGATGAGATTTCAGCCGCCGCGCAGGTGATGCGTGAGTTGGCGACTCATGTGGAAACCCCGCATAACCCCCACTTTGTCGATATCGTGGGCACGGGCGGCGATGGTTCGCACACATTCAACATCTCTACCGCGTCGATGTTTGTCACCGCCGCCGCGGGCGCCACAGTCGCCAAACATGGCAACCGCAGCGTGTCTTCCAAATCCGGCTCGGCCGATGTGTTAGAGGCCATGGGCGCAAAAATTAACCTCACACCACCCCAGGTGGCCGAGTGCATCGAGACCATCGGCTGCGGTTTCATGTTCGCACCCAATCATCATCCGGCGATGAAAAATGTGGCTGCCGTGCGCCGCGAAATGGGCGTACGCACGTTGTTCAATATTCTCGGGCCGCTCACCAATCCGGCCAGCGCACCCAATACCTTGATGGGCGTCTTTCACCCCGACCTGGTCGGCATTCAGGTGCGCGTGATGCAGCGGCTGGGCGCAGATCATGTGCTGGTGGTATGGGGCAAAGACGGCATGGATGAAATCTCGCTAGGCGCCACTACCCTGGTGGGCGAATTAAAAAACGGCCAGATTACCGAGTATGAAGTGCACCCGGAAGATTTTGGCCTGGGCATGATCTCCAACCGCAGCCTGCGCGTGGCGGATGCGGCTGAATCCAAAGCCATGCTGATCGGCGCACTGGAAAACAAACCCGGCGCTGCGCGTGACATTGTGGCGCTAAATGCCGGTGCAGCCTTGTACACGGCGAACCTGACGGATTCCATCGCCGAGGGCATACATCGTGCGCGTGACGTGATGGCCTCGGGCGCGGCACGCGAAAAACTCGATGCCTTCGTTGCTTTCACCCGAAGATTTGCTTGAGACCCCTATTGAATGTCTGACATCCTCAATAAAATTCTCGCCGTTAAACGCGAAGAAGTCGCTGCCGCGCTAGCCGTTAAACCTTTAGCTGCGATACGCCGTGATGCTGAAGCACAACCGCCTGCACGCGACTTTGTTGCAGCGATACGACGCAAAATCAGCAAAAAAATTCCCGCAGGGACGCATCGCGCTGGCGCTGATAACACGGCGAAAAATCCGGAAAACCTCACCGAGAACGCGATAAACCACGTCGCCATCATTGCTGAAATCAAAAAGGCCAGCCCTTCCAAAGGGGTAATCCGCGAAAATTTTCAGCCCGCTGAGATCGCCGCAGACTACGCGCGACACGGTGCGGCCTGCTTGTCTGTACTCACCGACCGCTCGTTTTTTCAAGGCTCGCCGGACTATCTCCAACAGGCACGCAACGCATGTACCCTGCCCGTATTACGCAAAGATTTTCTAGTCGATCCGTATCAAGTGTATGAAGCACGCGCCATGGGTGCCGATGCAATTTTGCTCATCGTGGCAGCTTTGTCTCTTGCAGAAATGCAGGCGATGGAAACCATTGCGCAGTCGCTGGGCTTAGCCGTGCTGGTGGAATGCCATGATGCTGCCGAGCTGGATATTGCCCTGCAACTGGATACGCCGTTGATTGGTATCAACAATCGTAACCTGCGCACGTTTGAAGTGAATCTGGATACCGCGCTTTCGCAACGCCAGCGCATTCCGGCAGACCGAATTCTCGTTGCCGAATCAGGCATTCTGACCCCGCACGATGTTGCCCAGCTTTTTGATGGCGGCGTGCGTGCTTTTCTGGTGGGCGAGGCCTTCATGCGCGCGCCATCTCCAGGGGCTGAGCTGGCGCGCTTGTTTGCCTTATAGCAAAAGCTGCTCTCGTTTAGTTGCCGGTGTAACGCACCAACTGGTGATTCACCAGATGCACCCGGTCTCCCCTGGACACGGGTGATTTACTGAATTCAAAGGTACGCGTCTTGCCATTGTCCATCTTGACCTTCACCACCTGAACTTTCTTTTCCGATACTTTCTTTTGCACCTCGTTGCCAGCGTAAGCACCGCCAGCCGCACCGGCAACCGTCGCCAGTGTTTTGCCATTGCCAGCACCGATCTGGTTGCCCAGCAGTCCGCCAACCACACCACCGGCAATCATGCCCACCGCACCCCCTTTGCCTTTTTGCTTGACGGTGTCAATGGATACGACCCGTCCGCAGTCCTTTTTACAGCTATCGGCAAATGCAAGCGAAGGCAGCGCCAGTGCCAGCAATACAGCCACGCCTTGATATTTCAATTTCATTTTCTTCTCCTCGTTGTCTGGTTACCAAAAATAACCCAAAACTCATCACCCGCTACTCTACCGGAACCACGTTCAACGCATAGTCTGCCACGGCGGCTAACACCGGCGCAGCCTCGCCCACTGGTGGCGCCAGGCGAATGGTCAGTCCGGCATGGCGCGGCATGGCCTCAGCGGCGAGCAGCGGTAAATCCTTGTTGACATGGCCACCGCCCGCGACAAAAATCGGCACCACCACAATCTCGGTCGCCCCTTGGCTGACTAAGGCGTCAATACCTTCAGCAAAAGTTGGCCTCATCATCTCCAAAAAACCCGACTCAACCAACGCTTCAGCATCCATCGCCAAAATAGCCTGGCGTATCCGCTCGAACGGCAACGCCCACGCCGGATTGCGTGCGCCATGTCCAAATAGCAGAATGCCTTTCATGTTTTTTCCTTGAACTGACTGCAAGCTAACCGCACAACAATGTAGCAGACATTCAATACGGATTCACCGCTAGAATTACATCTCTTTGCCGTTGATTACAGGATAAAGATTTTATGTTGGATATCTCCACTGCCGCGTTCTGGATTGCGGTGCTGCAAATTATTGCCATCGACATCATGCTCGGCGGCGACAATGCAGTTGTCATCGCGCTGGCCTGCCGCAAGCTGCCCGATGCGCAACGTAAAAAAGGCATTTTCTGGGGCGTGGCGGGGGCGATTATCCTGCGCGTTGTGCTGATTTTCTTTGCCTTGCAACTGCTGGCTGTGCCCTGGCTGAAAATCATCGGTGCGCTGCTGCTGTTCTGGATTGGCGTCAAATTGCTGCAACCCGAAGACCAAGGTCACGGTGATGTAGCCGCCGCCACGACACTGGGCGGTGCGATCAAAACGATTATCGTTGCCGATGCAGTAATGAGCCTGGACAATGTGATTGCGGTAGCCGGTGCTGCGCATGGCAATCTGCTGCTGGTGGTATTCGGCATTCTGGCGTCGATTCCAATTGTGGTGTGGGGCAGCCAGTTGGTGCTCAGGATGATGGACCGTTACCCGGTCATCATTACGGCAGGCGGGGCGCTGCTGGGCTGGATTGGTGGTGGCATGATGGTCACCGATCCGGTCTTGCCCGCCGATCTGCTGGCTGACATTCCCTACGGTAAAACATTGATCTCCACTGCCGGTGCCCTGCTTGTGATATTCATAGGCAAAGCACTTGCGATACGCGCAAAAACCCGTCCATGACTGACTTGGCGGGACCTCACCTCAAGGATATTTCAAAGGATATTTCATCATGACTCAACAATGGCTCATCCCGATTGATGATTCTGACAACGCTTTGCTGCCGATCACCTGGGTTATCGGTAACCTGCCAGCGTGGCGCGAAATGCCACATATTCATCTGCTCAATGTGCAACCGAATCTGCCACGCGATATCGGCCGCTTTATCAATGCGGACACCCTGCGTGAATTTCATCTGGAAAGCGGCATGAAGGCGCTCGCCCCTGCCCTGGCACAGCTTGAAACCGCGGGTCTCATTGCAGAATCGCATGTGCTGGTGGGTGAAGCTGCACCGACGATTATCCAATTTGCTGAAGATAACCACTGCACTCAGATTTTGCTCGGCACGCGTGGACACAGTGGATTCAAAGGCACCTTACTGGGATCAGTGGCGATGAAACTGGTGCAATTGTCAAAAATACCGGTATTGCTGGTGCGCTAAACATCGCACCAAAGGCCGGATCCCGACGGGGAAACCCCTTGGAAACCGGGGTGGGAAGTTCGCCGATAAGCCGGGTTCTGTCGTGGGCAGCCATTCCTCTGGGACCGCTGTTACCAGCGGCCTCTAGCAGCCTACCCGGGAGCGGCGCGAGCCACGCCAATGCTCCCCTATTTGGCCTTGCCCCGGATGGGGTTTGCCATGCCGTTTCTGTTACCAGAAACGCGGTGGGCTCTTACTCCACCATTTCACCCTTACCGGCTCTTTTCCCTCAGCGTAGTAACTTGCGCCTACCCTTCAGGAAAATGACTTTGCCGCCTTGCGGCGCCAAAGTCGAGCTTAGGCGGTATCTTTCTGTTGCACTTTCCGTCACTTCACAGTGCCCGGCCATTAACCGGCATCCTGCTCTATGGGGCCCGGACTTTCCTCCAGATACCGCATTTGCGTTGGCATCCAGCGGCTGCCTAGCGAACTTCCCGCGATATTGTACGCGCTGGGCGAAATTGGCGCGTATTGGCGTAATAGGCAGAGACTTCGTTTTCCGGCGTGGCACCGGGAATACCAAGTAGCGGCAAGGGTTGCCAATCGCGTGGAGAAAAATCGGCGCTGGCAAGACGGCGCGCAAGCAACACATCCACTACCGCAGTGCCTGCATGATCGAATGTCGCCAGCGACGCTGCCGTCATCGGCAGAAATATCGCCTTGCCGCACACCCCGTTGAATGGCGACATCAGCGCCTCATGGCTGGCATGGCCGAAAACTATAAACCGCGTCGTGCGGCAAAGCGCTTCTCGTCGCATGACAAACACGTCATGCCAGCAATGCGCGCTAATGGCTTCCCATAGCTCAGGGCAGGTGCCTGCCACAACCACACCGCATTCATCAAATTGAGTTAACGCATCCCGCAGAGTACCGCGCACTGCACTTCCCTGCTCACGCAACGCCAACACATGGCGCCTATTCAGCAGCGCCTTGGTCTGCGGAAAGGCGAGCCAGATCAATGCATTGAATAAATCGTGCGCATTATTTTCTCGTGTGGCCACAACGCCGGATTCGAAAATTCGCTCTTCATAATGCAGATCATCGGCAACCGATGGCACGAACTGCAAGAGCATGCCGCCGCCACTTTTCACACCACGTTGCCATGCCGCTTCAGTCAACTGCGCCGGTGAGGGTTCGCCATCGGCAAGCCAGGGCTGGAGAAAATTCGACAGCAGATGCAAAGGCATCACCGTCTTGCCGCCGCTTTAACGATTTATGTCCGCCAAGCGCCAGGCGACCGTCTCGCCCGCACGCAAAGGCACCAGAGCATCGTTCGGCAAATAAGGCAAGCTCGCAGGAATCATCACCGCCTCGCGCAGCAGTGTGATTTTTTCGGTATTACGCGGCAAGCCGTAAAAATCCGCACCGTAAAAGCTGGCAAAGGCTTCCAGCCGGTCGAGCGCATTCACCGCCGCGAATGCCTCGGCATACAGTTCGATGCCCGCATGCGCGGTGTAGCAGCCCGCGCAACCGCAGGCAGCCTCTTTCGTGCTTTGCCCGTGCGGGGCGGAATCAGTGCCGAGAAAAAATTTCGGGCTGGCCGAGATTGCTGCTGCCACCAGCGCCTGTCGATGGTGTTCACGCTTCAACACGGGCAAACAATAATGATGCGGGCGCATGCCACCGGCAAACAACGCGTTGCGATTGAGCAGCAGATGATGTGCGGTGATGGTCGCCGCGACATTCGCACCGGTATCCTCCACAAACTGCACGCCGTTCGCCGTAGTGATGTGTTCCAGCACCACTTTCAATGCGGGGAAATCACGCAACAGTGGCCTCAGCACATGGTCGATAAACACCGCCTCACGGTCGAAAATATCCACTGCCGGATCGGTCACTTCGCCATGAATTAACAGCGGCACACCAAGTTTTTCCATTTGCGCGAGAGTAGCCGCGCATTTTTTCAGATCGGTCACACCCGCATCCGAGTTCGTCGTTGCACCCGCCGGGTAATACTTCACGGCGTGCACAAACCCGCTTGCTTGCGCGACGGAAATTTCACTTGGTGGCGTGTTGTCAGTCAAATACAGCGTCATCAGCGGCGTGAAATCCAGCCCGGCGGGCAATGCGGCAAGAATGCGCTGGCGATAGGCCGCGGCGAGTGCCACGGTAGTCACCGGCGGTTTGAGATTCGGCATGACAATCGCGCGGGCAAAGCGCCGGGCGGTATCGGGCAGCACGGCCGCCAGTGCCGCACCGTCGCGCAGATGCAGGTGCCAATCATCAGGGCGGGTGAGAGTTAAAGTGTCCATATTTTCAATTATAGATTGTCAGATTTCAGCGCCAGCGCACGCGCATACAGCGCATTCTTGGGCTGACCGGTAATTTCAGTCGCGAGTTTGACCGCCTGCTTCACTGGCAATTCAGCCAGCAGCGCGGTCAGCACACGCTCTGTTTCGACTTCCAGTTCGCTGCTGTTCCGTAGTGGTGGGGCTGAGACAATCAGCACGAATTCGCCGCGCTGATGATTGGCATCGGCCTCTAGCCAGGCGAGCGCTTGCGCCAGCGGCAGACGTTCGATTTGTTCAAAGAGTTTGGTCAGCTCGCGCGCAATGATGATTTCGCGCTGGGGGTGCAATAATTCGGCCAGATCGCTCACGGTTTCCAGCACACGATGCGGCGCTTCGTAAAACACCAGTGCCGCATCCACGGCAGCCAGTGCTGTAATCGCCGTCTTGCGAGCGCCGACTTTTGCGGGCAAAAAGCCGACAAACAAAAATCGATCTTCCAGCAATCCGGCGACAGACAACGCGGTGATCGCCGCATTCGCGCCGGGCAAGGGCACAACGCGAAAACCCGCTGCGCGCACCGCGGCAACAGTACGCGCACCAGGGTCGGAAACTCCCGGCGTGCCGGCATCCGAAATCAGGGCAATGCGCCGACCCTCGCCCAATAAGCGAATCAGCTTTTCGGCGGCTTCGTTTTCATTGTGCTGATGCAAAGCCAGCGTGGCCACGCGCAAGCCATGATGATCAAGCAAGTGCTTCGCATGGCGCGTATCCTCACTGGCAACGAGATCGACGCTGCGCAAGATTTCCAGCGCGCGCAGGGTGATATCGCCGAGGTTTCCAATGGGCGTGGCGACGACATACAATGCAGGCGCCAAGGATTGGCGCGGCGAATTTGTCAGCGGGACCACAAGGTTTTGATTCATGCCATGCATTCTATGACGAGCCAACAAAAAACAGGTGCCACCGGAGAAGCCGCGGCAGCGGCCTATCTTGAACGACAAGGCTTGACTGTGCTCGAGCGCAATTTCCGCGTGCGCGGCGGCGAGCTTGACCTGGTCTGCCGTGCAGCAGATGTCATCGTGTTTGTTGAAGTGCGGCTACGCAACCATAAAAAGAGACGCGAAGGGTACGGCGGAGATTATGGCGAGTTTTATGGCAGCGCTGCGACGAGTATCACGGTCACCAAACAGCGCCGCCTGATTCTCGCGGCGCAGCACTGGCTCACCCGACACCAGAAACATGACACCCCATGCCGCTTTGACTGCGTGCTCATTGATGATGGCCATTTGGAATGGGTCCGCGATGCCTTCACGGCTGATTAAATTTATTTCAGTTTTTCTGTTTGCCCTGTTCAGCCTGACCGCTCTTGCAGACGAGATGCGCATTCTCGTGCAAAGCTCGCCTTTAGCCGGCTTTCGTTATTATGTTGGCGAAGCACTCTGGGATGAACTACACGAAGGCGATGCGCTATCGCTCGTCCGCGAGCCTGATAACTCGCACGATGCGAATGCTGTACGTGTGGAATGGCAAGGGCAAAAACTGGGATATCTTCCACGCACCCAAAACCAGGCAGTTGCTGCCGCAATGGATAAGGGAGAACGCGTCGATGCACGAATTGCCAAATTACGCAATGAACGGAACCCTTGGCATCGTTTGCTGGTCGACGTATTCGTTGTGTTGTAAGGTGTACTGCGACAAAACGGCAAGCGTCTTTGCACCCATGATCCATTCGCCATTTCACTCAAACTTCAGACATTAACCTGTTATTCTTATAGCCTGTTTAGGCAAATTTTCCCATTTTTTACTGAACCCACTATGGCTCTACTCCAACGGATTCAACAACAATTTCACGATAGCGTGCAAACCAAACAACAGGCACTTGACGCCATGGCTGTTCCCATTGAACGTGCCGTGCGCTTGATGACGCAATGCCTGCAATCGGGCGGCAAAGTCATGGCTTGCGGCAATGGCGGCTCAGCGGCGGATTCACAACATTTTGCTGCCGAACTGCTTAACCGGTTTGAAAAAGAACGTCCGCCACTCGCAGCGATTGCGCTGACCACCGACACCTCAACGCTTACCTCGATAGCCAACGACTACCGCTATGAAGATGTTTTCGCCAAGCAGATCCAGGCGCTGGGAAAAAATGGCGACGTATTGCTGGCGATTTCCACCTCGGGAAACTCGCCCAATGTGATCGAAGCCATTCATGTCGCCCATGCGCGCGGTGTCCGCGTGGTTGCCCTCACCGGTCGCAATGGTGGCAAAATCAATTCGCTGTTAACCTCTGACGATATTCACTTGTGTGTGCCCGTCGAGCGCACAGCCCGCATTCAGGAAGTCCATCTGCTCACCATTCACTGCCTGTGCGACGGTATCGACGCACTGATTCTTGGAGATATTCAATGAACACCTACGCTATGAAAAACCTCACCACCCGCTTGCGCGGCTACGCCCTGATTGCTGCTTCGATCCCCTTTATTTCTGGCTGCTTTGGCTTTGCCGCCGTGGGTGTTGGCGCTGGCGCGCTGCTGCTCAGCGACCGCCGCGCCTCTGAAACTTATGTCACTGATGAAGGCATTGAGCTACGCGCCAATAGCCGTTTGGGTGAAAACTATGGCTCCAAGGAGCATATCAATGTCACTAGCTATAATCGCATGGTGCTGCTCACGGGTGAAGTCTCCAGCCCCGAGGTCAAAGCCTCAGTTGAAAAACTGATCAGCAGCGTACCCAATGTCAAATCCATCAGCAACGAGCTGGCCATCGCCGGATCATCTTCTCTCGGTGGGCGCAGCAACGATACATATTTAACCTCCAAGGTAAAAGCCCGTTTTGTGGATGCCCAACAGTTTTCGGTACAACACGTTAAAGTGGTTACAGAAGCGGGCGTGGTCTTTCTGCTGGGGCTGGTGACACAAACCGAAGCGGATGCGGCTGCCGATATTGCGCGCACCACTGGCGGGGTGCAAAAAGTCGTGCGTGTATTTGAAATCATCAGCCCGGAGCAAGCACGCGCGATTGACGGACAACAAAAACAAAGCACGAACCAGAATAACACCACAGATCAGCACTGATGAACACTGCTGTATTCGAAACCAAGATTGTCTCACCCACTGATCTGCCTCGCCGCGCAGGCAGCCTGCCGCACCCGCTGGTGTTTACCAACGGCTGCTTTGACATTCTGCACCGTGGCCATGTCACCTACCTCGCCCAGGCCCGCAACCTGGGTGCCAGCCTGATTGTCGCGGTAAATACCGACGCTTCGGTCAAGCGCCTGGGCAAGGGCGATGAACGGCCCATCAATACGCTGGAAGATCGCATGGCGCTGCTCGCCGCGCTGGAGTGCGTCTCGCTGGTCACCTGGTTCGATGAAGATACGCCACTGACACGCATCCTCGATTGCCACCCGGATGTGTTAGTCAAAGGCGGCGACTGGCCGATCGAGAAAATCGTCGGCTACCGTGAAGTGACTGGCTGGGGCGGCAGCGTGCATTCCCTCCCGTTCATTCATCAAAAATCCACTACCGCGCTACTGGAAAAAATACGCCGGTTATAAGTGCCCCAAGACAGCACAGGGCCACTAGGGTGCTGAAACTGGTGATACATCAAACACATACAACCCATTTAAAATAATCTGCCTCTTATAAAGTCGCCTGTTATTAAACTATTCGCCACGCAAAAAGCGCCTCCTGGATTTCTGGCCCGGAAATTCAGCAATGGAAAAACGGGAAAACTTCATGGATGATCAGCACGCAACAACCAGTTTGCCAAGCATGTTAAAGAACCTTGGCACGATGACAGCGATCCGCGACACCTACCTGCTTGAACAGAGTCTATTACGTACGCTTGGATCGTTGCTTGGGATGCTTGATGCTTCTTTTTATCGGGTTGATGAAAAAGGGGAGGTGATACGTGTGCTGCATCACTTCGTCAGGATGACACATCAGGACGAAGCCCGTAGTACTGTAGAAAATGTTGAGGAAATGACCAATGCACAGGACATACCCAATATAAGGCTTAGCTTGTTCGCTAGCATGCGCACGCTTGGCAAAACCTGCACCCAAAAAATTGAGGGTGACCTGCTCATCGGTTACCCCATCTACGGTAAAGGCGTTTTGCTCGCCTTTTTTGTTTTTCAGCGAGAGCGAGAAGTTACACCCGTCGAAGATGCCATTATTCAAGGTGTCCTTGAGGTATTCACAAACTACTTTGACCTGCTCGATACCAGTCAGCGTGACCCACTCACCGGCTTGCTCAACCGCTACTCCCTGGAGGCCAATCTCGACCGGTTGTGGAATCTGATATTGGCACGCCTGCACAAGACAGACCATGGCAAAACCAAGCGAGTTCACTCCCCTGAAAAATACTGGCTTGGCATGCTGGATATCGATCACTTCAAAAAAGTAAATGACACCTATGGGCACATTATCGGCGATGAAGTCTTGATAACGACTACCCGTCTGCTACAAGCTTCGCTTCGCCAATCCGATCTCCTCTACCGCTATGGTGGCGAGGAGTTTGTTGCCGTTATTGCTGCCAATGATCTTGAGTCTGCTACTCACGCTTTTGAACGCACACGTTCAAAAATTGAACAATTCCAGTTTCCACAAGTCGGCCAGGTCACTATCAGCGGCGGCTTTTGCAGTGCTGACCCCGCTTTGTCACCCAAAGAAGTCCTCAACCGTGCAGACAGTGCACTCTATGCAGCCAAGGATGCCGGACGCAACCGTATTTATTTCTACGACGCTCTGGTCAAGGAAGGCGTTTTGAAAGAACCCAAATCAGGCAGCATCGAGTTTTTTTAACATCCAGCGCCCTGTCACTGGAACTTGCTCGGCACAATTGGAGCGATCAAGCTCCGCTTCGTCTAAAAACAGCAAGAGACGACATTACCAATTCAGCACACTTGGGAAGCAGTCGTTCCTGAATGAGCAGAATCAAGGGATCGCAACAGCAGCCAGGTTGCCGTGGTTCATGCCATGCCTCTTGCCAGACTTTTCGTTGTGAATAAGAAAAGTCGGCGCTGGCAGCACGGCGCGAAGCCGTGAGTCCGACCGCAGGAAGTGCAGAGCCGTTTCTGGAAAGCTCCCTTCATGGACGCAAACAATGCAGCGAATCAGGCTGCCGTGCGCTTTATGATCGTCTCGCGCACCAGACCCGTATGCTGGCGAAGTGTGTAGAACATGCCGGCAAATGCGAGTGGCGTATGGATACGGCTGACATCAGCTTCGATCGCATCAAGCTTGTGCAACCACTCGTCACGCGTGTAGCGCTGCGGGTCTTCCTCCACTTCACTTTCGAGAAACTTGAGTTCGCCATAATGCCGGTAAATGCGTGAACGGACGCGCCAGCCATACAACCCGGGTGCAAATCGGAAAAGCGGATACAACACAGCCAGAATGGGTACCAGCAACACCAGCAACCGGTCGGCCAAAATTGCTGCCCAGAAGGGTAAATAGCGCTGTAAAAACGGTTTGCCATTGGCGTAGTAGCGCACGGCTTCTTGTGCCATGGGAAATTCGCCATTCCTCTCAGTGTGCGGGAACTCCGCCGGTTTTTGAAAAACACCCGGCTCGCCATGCACTGCGCTGGCAGCCTGGAGCAGGAGCCAGATCAGCGCTGGGTGCGTATCTTCACGCGCTAAAAGAGTCGCGGTTGTAGAGACCATCTGAATATCACGCGGCGGAATATTTTGCACCAGATCAATGGCGCCACGGGGCAAAACCAGATGCTTGAGATAAGCAAATTGACGCGTATAGGCTTCGGCTTGAGTGATATCGAGTAAATGCACGCCGGGGCTGTAAAGCAACGCCCAGACCAGCGCCGACTGCGTGGGCCCGACAACAAACACCGCGTCAATCTCCCCCGTTTGCAATTGCGATGCAACCTCGAATCCTCCTGCCGAAATCAAGGGAGTGTTCTGTGCATTGATACCATTGACAGACAGTATCTCCATCGCCAAACGATAAGTGCCACTGTCTACTTGCCCAATCGCCAGGCGCTTGCCTTTCAGATCCAGCACGCGCGCGCCCTCCTTGATCACGCCATCGCGATAAAAAATCCACAGGGGTTCGTAAAACAGTTCGCCCAGTGAAACCAGGGTATCGTCATCACTTTTGGAGAGCGTCGTCCCGCCTTGAATGAAGGCAGCATCCACGCCGGAATTCGGGTCACGCAGGCGTTGCAGGTTTTCCGGCGAACCGGCAGAAGGTCTGGCGATCAGTTCGACGCCATTCTTTGCCAGCACGTCTGCATACAACGCGCCAAAACGTTGATAAGCGCCGCCTTCGCTCCCCGTGCTGATGACCATGCGCGCTGGCGGAGCAGGCTTGATATATCTCGCCGCCACCCAAAATGCCGCCAGAATCAGCAGCAGTGAGGGAATGGCTATAAAGACAACATCTCGCCAAGACAACAGTTTCAGTTTTACAGGCATGGATAAACGCATGGGTCGCTGATAATCGGTTCGGGTTGTCTTGCCTATTTGTTGCTTATCCGGCCCTAGAACGGAATGTCGTCCTCGAAATCATTGAAGTTGCTGCCACTTGCCGGTGCAGCAGGGGCTGATTTACCAGCAGCGGCGGGTGCCGCACCATAACTGCTTTCACGCGACGGAGCATCGCTTGAACCTGCACCTGAGCTCATCCCTTGGCGACTACCGAGCATCTGCATCGAATCAGCGACGATCTCTGTGGTGTAATTCGTATGCCCGTCTTTCTCCCACTTGCGCGTTTTGAGCGAGCCTTCGATATACACCTGCGAACCTTTTTTCAGATATTGACCGGCAATTTCAGCCAGCTTGCGGAAGAACACCACTCGGTGCCACTCGGTGGCTTCTTTCTTTTCGCCAGTCCCTTTATCTTTCCATGTATCGGTCGTCGCCAGCGTGATATTTACCACGGCGTCACCATTGGGCATATAACGCGACTCAGGGTCTTTCCCCAGGTTACCAACCAGAATTACTTTATTGACTGAAGCCATGGCGAATCTCCTTGATGATGTTTTAAGTTAGCCTTGTTCGGCCAGCGGGGTTTCTGTAGCCATTGGCAGGCGACGCAGAACAGGCTGCATGGTAGCAGCAGCAGCCAGCCAAAGTGTGGTCATTCCGGCCGCAAAAACAAATACGCTTTGCGTGCCAAAGTGCTTAGCCATCCAGCCGCCCAGCGCACCACCCAAAAACAGGCCTAGTGATTGTGTTGTGTTGTAGACCCCCAGTGCGGCACCCTTTGCCCGTGGTGGCGCTACGCGAGAAATCAGTGAAGGCAACATGGCTTCCAGCGTATTGAAGGCAACAAAAAAACTGAGCAAGCCGCCGATCACAACATAAAAATGATTGCCTTGCAAACCAAGAACAAGCAATGTCAGCAGCAGCAAAATAATGGCAGAAACAAACACCGTGCGCAGTTTTTGGCGCTTTTCAGCGTAAATAATTGCCGGCACCATAAGCACAAATGAGATCAGCACTACCGGCAAATAAACCTTCCAGTGCAAGGCCAGCGGTAAATTCCCCGTGCTGATCAATAAACCCGGCACCACGACAAACATCATCATCTGCGACATATGAAGGATGAAAATGCCCAGATTAAGCCGCAGCAACTGGGTATTGACCAACACCTCACGAAAAGGGACACGTGGACCCGGATGCGGTGGCGGTGGCTCAGGGACCAGATAGGTCACCACGGCAATGGCTGTCAGCGCTAACCCACCAGTCATCCAGAAAATGCCGCTCATACCTATGATGGCGTAAAGCAGGGGGGCAATCACCAGTGAAACAGCAAAAACCAGGCCGATGGATGAACCTATCATTGCCATCACTTTGGTACGATGTTGCTCGCGCGTTAAATCAGCAGCCAAGGCAGTTATGGCAGCAGAAATAGCACCCGCACCCTGCACAATTCGACCAAAAATAGTCCAGTAAATATCCGTTGCCAAGGCAGCAATCACGGAGCCAATGGCAAAAATCAATAGACCGATAACAATCATCTTTTTGCGTCCAAAGACATCGGATGCCATACCGAACGGAATCTGAAAAAACGCCTGGGTCAAACCATAGGCTCCCATGGCAAGGCCTACCAGTGTGAGGTTGTCTCCCCCTGGCAACCCGTGAGCATAGATGGCGAACACCGGCAGAATCAAAAACATGCCCAGCATGCGCAAGGCAAAAATAGTGGCTAACGATACGCCAGCGCGCTTTTCGTCGCGGCTCATGGCGTCGGTTATTTGGTCAGACATGGATGGGAGCGGATGAATGAATTAAGTCGCGTATATTAGTACATTAACTGGCTGCGCTGCAGCCGTTTTCTTTACGCATGAAGCATGCTGATTTATGGATACCATCAAAATTCGCGGTGCGCGCACGCACAATCTGAAAAACATCAATCTGGATTTACCCCGCAACCGGCTCACGGTAATTACGGGCCTATCAGGCTCCGGCAAAAGTTCGCTGGCATTTGACACACTCTATGCCGAAGGCCAGCGTCGCTATGTCGAATCGCTCTCGGCCTATGCGCGGCAGTTTTTGCAAATGATGGAAAAGCCGGATGTTGATTTGATTGAAGGCCTCTCCCCCGCCATTTCCATCGAACAAAAAGCCACCAGCCACAACCCGCGATCTACCGTTGGCACGGTGACGGAAATTCACGATTATCTGCGTCTGCTGTACGCCCGTGCTGGCACGCCACACTGCCCGGATCATGATTTGCCACTGGCGGCCATGAGTGTGTCGCAAATGGTGGACCATGTACTGGCCCTGCCGGCCGATACGCGCCTGATGATCCTTGCGCCGGTTGTTGCTGATCGCAAAGGCGAGCAACTCGAACTGTTTGCCGAGCTGCGCGCACAGGGGTTTGTCCGCTTGCGTGTGGATGGCGCGGTGTATGACATTGACAATCTGCCCAAACTTGCCAAAACCAAAAAACACACCATTGACATTGTTATTGATCGGCTCAAGGCAAAGGAAGACCAGCGCCAACGCCTGGCGGAAAGTTTCGAGACCGCGTTACGCCATGCCGATGGGCGCGCCCTGGCTGTAGAGATGGATAGCAGCAAAGAGTATTTGTTCTCCAGCAAATTTGCCTGCCCGGTGTGCAGCTATTCATTGCAGGAACTCGAACCCCGCTTATTCTCATTCAATAACCCGATGGGTGCCTGCCCCTCGTGCGACGGCCTGGGACAGATTCAATTTTTTGACCCCGCCCGTGTAGTGGCCTACCCTCATTTGTCGCTCGCAGAAGGGGCCATCAAGGGCTGGGACAAACGCAACCAGTTTTACTTTCAGATGCTCGAATCCCTCGCCGCGCACTACCACATCGATACCTCAGTACCTTTTGAAGATTTGCCGGAGAACCTCAGAAAAATTATTCTGTATGGCTCGGGCACTGAGCAGATCAAATTCAAGTATCTGAGTGAAAAAGGCACCCGCTTTGAGCGTAGCCACGCCTTTGAAGGCATCATCAACAGTATGGAACGGCGCTACCGCGAAAGCGATTCCATGAGCGTGCGCGATGACCTGATTAGATATCTGAATCACAAGCCCTGCCCTGAATGCCAGGGCCAGCGCTTGCGCCGTGAAGCGCGCCATGTGTTTGTCGGCGGGCAAACCATTTCAGCCATCAGCCATCTCTCATTGATAGAGTGCCGTAATTTTTTTGCAGAACTGACGCTGCTCGGCCATAAAGCCCAGATAGCGGAAAAAATCCTCAAGGAACTCATCGCGCGGCTGTCTTTTCTCATCAATGTGGGTCTCAACTATCTTTCGCTGGATCGTTCGGCGGAAACGCTTTCCGGTGGCGAGGCACAACGCATCCGGCTGTCTTCGCAAATCGGTTCCGGCCTTACCGGTGTCATGTATGTGCTCGATGAGCCTTCGATCGGCCTGCATCAACGCGATAATGCACGTCTGCTGGAAACCCTCATCCACCTGCGCGATCTGGGCAACACGGTGATTGTGGTCGAACATGATCAAGAAGCCATCGAAGCGGCCGATTATGTCGTCGACATGGGCCCGGGCGCAGGTGAGCATGGCGGCGAAGTCGTCGCCGAAGGCACACCGCAGCAAGTCGCGGCGAACAGCGCCTCACCCACCGGCGCATTTCTATCAGGCCGCCGCCGTATTGCCATACCCGACTTGCGCACGCCGCCCGTCGCCGACCGCTGGCTGAAAATCCTTAACGCCTGCGGCAACAATCTCAAGCAGGTGAACCTGGAAATTCCTGTGGGCTTATTCACTTGCGTCAGCGGCGTCTCGGGTTCGGGTAAATCAACGCTGATCAATGACACCCTCTATACTGCTGCTGCGCGCCATCTTTACGCGGCGACAACGGAGCCCGCCGCCTATGGCGAAATCACCGGCCTGGAATTTTTCGACAAGGTGATCAGTGTCGATCAAGCGCCCATTGGTCGCACGCCGCGCTCCAACCCCGCCACTTACACCGGTTTGCTAACACCGATTCGCGAGCTGTTCGCCGGCGTGCCAGCGGCGCGCGAACGGGGTTACGGCCCAGGACGCTTTTCATTCAACGTCAAGGGCGGGCGCTGCGAAGCCTGTCAGGGCGATGGCATGATCAAGGTGGAAATGCATTTTCTGCCCGACATTTTTGTCGCCTGCGATACCTGCCACGGCAAACGCTATAACCGCGAAACACTGGAAGTTCGCTACAAAGGAAAAACCATCCACGAAGTACTGCAAATGACTGTGGAACATGCGCGCGAATTTTTCGACGCCGTCCCTGTCATTGCCCGTAAATTACAAACGCTGATGGATGTCGGGCTTTCCTACATTCAGCTGGGGCAAAGCGCCATCACGCTGTCCGGCGGTGAAGCACAGCGCGTCAAGCTCGCGCTCGAACTCTCCAAGCGCGACACCGGCCGTACCCTGTATATTCTCGACGAACCCACCACGGGCCTGCACTTTCACGATATTGAAATGCTGCTCTCTGTGCTGCATCGCCTGCGTGACCACGGCAACACCATCGTTGTCATCGAACACAATCTGGATGTCATCAAAACAGCCGACTGGGTTGTTGATCTCGGCCCCGAAGGCGGTGACGGTGGCGGACGCATCATTGCCTGCGGTACGCCAGAACAGATCGCCGACGTACCAGACAGCCCAACAGGCCATTACCTGAAAAAGCTTCTCGCTGGCGAAAACCGTACTCAACCCGCGACAAAAGCCAAAAAGCGGCGTGCATCGTAAAGCAATGCGCCATGGTTTTCCAAAAAGTCGGCGCTGCTGATGCGGCAAGTAACAGGCGTACTGCGGCATTGGCAGACCCTATAACGACAAAGCGGTCAATGTCAAAAACCGGGACCCGAGCACAAACCCGAGGTTGAAATCCGCACTTATCCTGAGTATAGTAAACATCGTCTTACCAGCACGGCGGCCCTGTTCATTTCTGGCCGCCGTATGTTTTTTTATGTACTGTTTTCGCGGAGCGCTTTGATGCCGCATTTAATGAATACCTACGGACGCCTGCCTGTTGCTTTTACCCATGGCGAAGGCTGTCGTTTATTTGACGAGCAAGGCAAATCCTATCTTGACGGGATGTCGGGCATCGCCGTCAATACACTAGGCCACAATCATCCGCGTCTGGTTGCCGCATTGAGCAAACAAGTCGGCCGCCTGATTCACACATCAAATCTGTATCGCATCCGCGAAGCCGAGGAAGCTTCCGACCGTCTGGCCAGCATCGCCAAAATGGATGAGGTATTCTTCTGTAACTCGGGGTGCGAAGCCAACGAAGCCGCCATCAAGCTGGCGCGCCTTTACGGCCACCAACAAGGCATTGATCAACCAGCCATCATTGTCATGGAACAGGCCTTTCATGGCCGTACCCTGGCAACACTCTCTGCCACTGGAAATCGCAAGGCACAGGCGGGCTTTGAGCCGCTGGTTTCCGGTTTTGTCCGCGTGCCGTTTGATGATCTCGCCGCGATTGAACAGATCGCGCTGCATAATCCCAATGTCGTGGCCATACTCTTTGAACCGATTCAAGGTGAAGGGGGTATCAATATTGCGCACCATGAATACATGCGATCCCTGCGCACACTATGTGACGAGAAAAACTGGCTGTTAATGGTTGACGAAGTGCAATGCGGCCTGGGCCGTACAGGTGCCTGGTTTGCCCATCAGCACGCAGGCATTCTGCCCGATGTCATGACGCTGGCTAAAGGATTAGGCTCGGGCGTGCCGATTGGCGCTTGTCTTGCTGCTGGCCGTGCCGCCGGCGTATTTCAGCCGGGCAATCACGGCTCCACATTCGGCGGCAATCCGCTGGCATGCACTGCCGCGCTAACCACCCTGGAGGTTATCGAAACGGATGACTTGATGACCCGTGCAACCGAGCTTGGACAACTCATTCGCGATGGCCTGCGGCATGGGCTGGCGGGTGCCGACGGGCTGACCCATGGCGTTGTCGAAGTGCGCGGCGATGGTTTGCTGATCGGCATCGAGCTGGATCGCCCGTGTGGTGACTTGGTCAAACGCGCTCTAGCCAAAGGCCTGCTGATTAACGTCACGGTAGAAAAAGTAGTGCGGCTGTTGCCGGCCCTGGTGATGAGTGATGCAGAAGGCACAGAGCTGGTCGCGCTGCTCGTGCCCCTCATTCTGGATTTTCTCAAGGAGTGATGATGACCACACCCCGTCACTTTCTGGAATTTCGTGACCTCTCACGCGACGAGCTTGATCATGTCTTTCTGCGTAGCCGCCGCATCAAAGCGCGCTTCAAGGCGTATGAGCGTTACTGGCCCCTGCAAGACCGTACGCTAGTGATGATTTTCGAAAAAGCCAGCACGCGCACGAGGTTGTCGTTTGAAGCCGGGATGCATCAGTTGGGCGGCGCGGCGATTTATCTCAACACCCGCGACTCCCAGCTTGGCCGCGGCGAGCCGGTAGAAGATGCAGCGCAAGTGATTTCACGCATGGGCGATATCGTCATGATCCGCACCTTTGATCAGGACATCATCGAACGCTTTGCCAAAAATTCTCGCGTCCCTGTAATCAACGGGCTGACGAATGAATATCATCCCTGCCAGATCCTCGCCGATATTTTCACTTTCATTGAGCATCGCGGATCGATTCAAGGCAAAACGGTCGCCTGGATTGGTGACTCAAACAATGTCTGCAATACCTGGTTGCAAGCAGCCGAGGTATTTGATTTCAAAGTTCACGTCTCTACCCCGCCGGGTTATGAAGTCGAACCTGAACGTGCCGGATTGAATGGCACCAAGCACTTTGCACAATTTGTGGATCCGATGGATGCTGCACGGGGTGCCGATCTGGTCACCACTGACGTGTGGACGTCCATGGGATTCGAAGCGGAAAACGAAGAACGCAAACGCAATTTCGCCGACTGGCAAGTGGATGTCGAAATGATGCAGGTGGCAGCTCCTGATGCTCTCTTCATGCATTGCCTGCCTGCGCATCGCGGCGAAGAGGTCGCCGCCGAGGTGATAGACGGGCCGCAAAGCGTGGTTTGGGATGAAGCGGAAAACCGGTTGCATACCCAAAAAGCCTTGCTGGAGTTTTTGCTTCTCGGAAAAATCAACGATTAAAAGGAAAGTAAATGAGTGACATTAAAAAAGCGGTACTCGCCTACTCTGGCGGCCTGGATACCTCGGTGATCCTCAAGTGGCTGCAAGATACCTATCAGTGCGAAGTAATCACCTTCACCGCTGATCTGGGGCAGGGTGAAGAGCTGGAACCCGCACGGGCCAAAGCTTTGCAACTCGGCATCAAGAAAAAAAATATATTCATTGACGATCTGCGCGAAGAATTCGTGCGCGATTTTGTTTTTCCCATGTTCCGTTGCAATACCGTGTATGAAGGTGAATACTTACTGGGCACCTCGATTGCACGGCCATTGATTGCCAAGCGACTTATCGACATCGCAAAGAAAACCAATGCCGATGCGATTTCTCATGGCGCAACCGGCAAAGGCAATGATCAGGTGCGCTTCGAGCTAGGAGCCTACGCACTCATGCCCAACATCAAGGTCATTGCCCCGTGGCGCGAATGGGATTTGCTGTCGCGTGAAAAGCTCATGGCTTATGCCGAAAAACACGATATCCCCGTCGAGATGAAGCACAAAAAAGGTGGCTCGCCGTATTCGATGGACGCCAATTTATTGCACATATCCTATGAAGGCCGCCATCTGGAAAACCCAGCCGCTGAAGCGGAGGAATCCATGTGGCGCTGGACAGTTTCCCCTGAAAAGGCACCGAACAAAGCCGAGTATATCGATCTTGAATTCAAGCAAGGCGATCTGGTGGCGATCAATGGTAAAAAAATGAAAGCCCACGAGTTGTTAGCGAGCCTGAATCAGGTCGGCGGCAAACATGGTATCGGCCGTCTTGATCTGGTTGAAAACCGCTACGTCGGCATGAAATCGCGCGGCTGCTATGAAACTCCGGGCGGCACGATTTTATTGCGCGCTCACCGCGCCATTGAATCGATCACCCTGGACCGTGAAGTCGCGCATCTCAAGGACGATCTCATGCCGCGCTATGCCAGCCTGATCTACAACGGCTACTGGTGGAGCCCCGAACGTCTTGCACTGCAAACCCTGATTGATCATACGCAGCAGACCGTAAATGGCTGGGTTCGCCTCAAGCTCTACAAGGGCAATGTCATTGTGGTTGGCCGTGACTCAAAACATGATTCGTTATTTGACTCAACCATCGCCACGTTCGAGGATGATGCCGGTGCTTACAACCAGAAAGATGCGCACGGCTTTATTCGCCTGAATGCCTTGCGACTGCGTATTGGCGCCAATCGCGCCAATCGCGCCAAGAGCAAGAACTAGGGCTTTATAGATATAAACCGGCAATGTTTGGTATTTCCGAAGAGCAGATGACACAATTCGGCATGACATTCGGCATTGCCGGGTTCATGCTGTTCATGCTGTTCATCATTGGCGAACTGGCATGGAAATCAAAAGCCGGCAAAATGGGAACCTTTATCCTGTTCTTTGTCCTGGCTTTTGGCATGATCGGGTTCGTTGCCAAAATCATCATTCAGAAATTGTGGGGAATTTAATATGTCGCAGTTCGATCACGTTACCGTAGTCAAAAAAGCCAACGTCTATTTCGATGGCAAGTGTGTCAGTCACACCGTGCAGTTCCCGGATGGCACCAAAAAAAGTATTGGTGTCATTTTGCCGTCGAAACTAACCTTTAATACCGGCGCGCCTGAAATCATGGAAACGGTTGTCGGCGGCTGCCGCTATCGCCTGGCAGGAGAAGACTGGAAAACGTGCCGCGCGGGCGAGCAATTCAGCGTGCCCGGCAACTCACAGTTCGACATTGAAGTGACGGGTGATCCCTATCACTACGTGTGCCACTTCGCTTGATTCAATAGCCATTATTCAGGAGCCCGTGCTATGCCTTCATTTGATATTTCATCCGAAGCCGATCTGGTTGCCTTAAAAAATGCAGTCGATGTGGCTGGCCGCCATATTGGCAACCGCTACGACTTCAAAGGCACTACCGCACGGGTTGAGTTGAACGAAAAAGACAAAACCCTCACCCTCTTTGGGGATTCCGAGTTCCAGATCAGCCAAATCAAGGACATCCTTTTCCCTGAGATGGAAAAAAAGGAGCGCGAAAGCACCAAGCGGCTGGAGATAGGCAAACTTGAAACAATTTCCGGCAACAAGGTCAAGCAGGAATTGAAAATCAAGATCGGCATAGAAACCGAGCTGGCCAAGAAAATCGTCAAGCTGATCAAGGACAGCAAGCTCAAAGTGCAAGCCAGCATTCAAGGCGACGCCGTGAGGGTGACTGGTGCCAAGCGTGACTTGCTGCAAGAGACCATTGCCCTGGTTAAAAAATCGATTGACGACTTTCCGTTGCAGTATGGCAATTTCAGGGACTGATGTTGCCTTAAAGTTGCCTTAAAGTTGCCTTAAAGCAGCCTCACTCGCCTGGCTGAGTTCAATCGGTTTTCAAGCCTCGAACCCAGTGGCTATAGAGTCGATCGGCAACCTGCCGCATGCGCGCAATACGACCATCCAGATCAAGGAACATTTGTTCCGGTGTTTGTACCGAAACTGACGCCACAACGCCTTCATCATCCCAATGTCTGCTCCAGAGCCGGATCATGCTTCCCGTCATTTCAACATGGCACTGCATGCCTAAATGTGGCCCATGCACAAAAGCCTGGTTTTCACAGTGTGCACTTTGCAAAATGCACGTTGCATGAGGCGGCAAACTAAACGTTTCACCATGCCAGTGAAATGCCTTGAATTTAGCAAAATCTCCGGCCTTATCGCCCAACCATTCGGCAGCTGCTGCGCTGACGAACTCCACTTCTCCCCAGCCAATTTCCTTGACAGGGTTTTTTGTAATCACGCCACCAAACGCTTTACTCATCAACTGCCCGCCAAGGCAGTGACCGATGACAGGCACGTTTCGGCTATCCGCATCGCGAATCAGGCTTAGCGTCGGAGCAATCCATGGCAGATCATCATTCACGCTCATTGGCCCGCCCAGAAAACACAGACCGGAAAAATCATCCGCAGTCGGTGGGGGCAATACGCCGGCATCGATCGTAAACAATGTCCACGGCAGCGAGTGTCGCTCGAGGAATGTGGCAAAATACCCTGCGCCCTCAGTGGGGCTATGACGGAATACAGCGATCGGTTTCATGTCGGAATCTCTTGTTTTATCCGCTACTGATTCTAGCGGAACCTTGCCCTCTCTTTTGCGCCACCGTTTTCGCGCAGGCGTTGTTGCGCCCCCTATCCGCGAATCCGCTTGCCGCACGGATTCGCTGATCCATGCGGCGGTATTGGTGCCTGTTGTCTTGCGTGAAACTGGTGCCACCGTGTTGTTGACGCAACGCACGGCGCACTTGCGTGATCACGCGGGGCAAATCAGCTTCCCCGGGGGGCGCTGTGAAGCGTCGGACGCCTCGCCCGAAGCGACGGCCCTGCGCGAAGCAGAAGAAGAAGTGGGGCTGACTGCCGGTCAAATCGAGATTTTGGGCCGACTGCCTGAATACCATACCGTCACAGGCTTTTTCATTACGCCTGTCGTTGCGCTGGTAACACCACCGCTCAACCTCAAGCTGGATGATTTTGAAGTAGCCGATGTCTTTGAGCCGCCGCTGGAATTTTTACTCGACCAGAAAAACCACCAGCGCCATCAGCGCGAATTTCAAGGCGAGATCCGTGAATATTGGGCCATGCCCTGGCAAGATCGCTATATTTGGGGCGCTACCGCAGGTATGCTGATCAGCCTGCATCATTTTTTATTTGCCGAGCCCTCTGCCCATCCTGAACCAATCCTAACTCGATCCTGACTGTATGACACTTATATCCATTCTTGCCGCTCTGATTCTCGAACAGTTTCAACCCTTGTCTGTCGAGCGGCTGGTTCGAACACCGGTCGCCAAGCTGGCCGATTTTCTTGAGCAGCACTTAAATGATGGCATCCGTCTGCATGGCGGCATTGCCTGGGTTCTAGGGGCTGCTGTACCTGCGCTAGCGTTATTCATTGTGCTTCATCTGCTACAAAACACGCAACCTTTATTGGCCGCATTAGCCGGGTTCGGCGTACTGTATCTAACCATGGGTTTTCGTCAGTTCAGCCATTTTTTTACCGACATCCACTTGGCCTTGCAAAATGGCGAAATTGATGAAGCACGGCATATTCTGGCCCAATGGCGCGGACAAAGTGGCGACAGGCTATCTAGCAGCGAGGTTGCCCGTCTGGCGATTGAACGCGCTTTACCGTTGTCTAACACACATGTCTTTGCACCGCTATTCTGGTTTGTATTGCTCGGACCTGCAGGCGCATTGCTCTATCGGCTGGCACAACTGCTGGATGAATACTGGCAGAGCACCGCACATCATCCGGCGGATGAATCCGCCGCGCTGGAAGCCTTTGGCTGGTTTGCGCATCGCGCATTTGGTGTGATCAACTGGCTGCCCGTACGCATTACAGCGGCGATATTTGCCGTAGTGGGCGACTTTGAAGATGCGGTCAATTGCTGGCGTACCCAGGCGGATCATTGGCCAGATAAAGCCAATGGCATTTTACTCAGCAGTGGTGCGGGTGCCTTGGGCGTGAGACTGGGCATGCCCGTACACGATTTACCCAATGAGCTGGAAACAGAGGACGACCGCCCTGAGCTCGGACTGGGCGATGAGGCTGATGCGGATTTCATGCAGAGCACCATTGGCCTGGTTTGGCGCAGCCTGTTGTTAAGTTTGGCGATACTGACCTTGATGCAGATTTCTGCCTGGGTGGGCGGTTGATTTTTTTCATGCGGGAGTAATTTTCATGGCTGACAAAAGAGATGTGGTTGTGTTGAGTGCAGTGCGTTCTGCTATCGGATCATTTGGCGGTGCATTGAGCGGAATTGAACCTGCCGAACTGGGTGGCATGGTGATGAAAGAAGCCGTCAGTCGTTCTGGCGTTGATCCACAACAGATTAATTACGTCACGGTAGGCAATTGCATTCCGACTGAGGCACGTTACGCCTATGTGGCGCGCCTGGCTTCAATCCAGGCGGGGTTGCCCATGGAATCCGTTGCGATGACAGTGAATCGGTTATGCAGCTCAGGTCTGCAAGGCATCGTATCCACCGCGCAGGCCATCATGCTGGGCGATTGCGAGTACGGTGTGGGCGGCGGCGTGGAAGTGATGTCGCGCGGCGGTTACCTTGCGCCCGCCATGCGCACCGGCGCCCGCATGGGCGACACCACCATGGTCGACATGATGGTGGCTGCCCTGACCGACCCGTTCGGCGTCGGCCACATGGGGATCACCGCTGAAAATCTGGCCACCAAATGGAACATCTCGCGCGCAGAGCAAGATGCGTTTGCCGTTGAATCCCAGCGCCGTGCCGCCGCTGCCATTGCGACAGGCCGCTTCAAATCGCAGATCGTGCCTATCGTGCAGCAAACACGCAAGGGTGAAGTGGTGTTCGATACCGATGAGTATGTCAAGGCAGGCACGACACTGGAAACGCTCGGCAAAATGAAACCCGCCTTCAAAAAAGATGGCTCGGTAACCGCCGGTAATGCATCTGGCATTAATGATGCCGCGTCTTTCTTTGTGCTCGCGGCAGCAGACGCAGCAGCCAAAGCGGGGCAAAAGCCGATCGCGCGGCTGGTGGCTTACGCCGTTGCCGGCGTGCCCAATGAGATCATGGGCGAGGGGCCGATTCCAGCGTCAAAACTGGTGTTCAAAAAATCAGGCTTGAGCTTGTCACAGATGGATGTGATCGAATCCAATGAAGCCTTTGCCGTGCAAGCCTTGGCAGTGACCAAAGGGCTGGGGCTGGATAGCGCCAAAACCAACCCGAATGGCGGTGCCATTGCGTTAGGCCATCCCGTCGGCGCTTCGGGCGCAGTGATCGCCACCAAGGCGTTATATGAGCTGCAACGCATCAACGGCCGCTATGCGCTGGTCACCATGTGCATCGGTGGGGGGCAAGGTATTGCAGTAATTTTCGAACGGCTATAACAACGGTTGAAAAGTCGGCGCTGGTGATACGGCAAAGGCATGGTAAATGCCTTTGCCCATCTGCCTCAGCTAGCGCGAAGCAGCGCAACAGCCTCGCGCACTATAAGTTTTAGCTCGCTATCGCCATGCATTGCGATGTCTTGCAACAAAGCTTGCCGCATGCGGGGATCCCATGAATTTTTCAAGTGCTGCGCAACATCGACAACCGCTTGTTCATGGTCGGGCATGGCTTCAAAAAAAGCGCCGATCTGGTTGGCCATTTTGATCAGATTTTCAGCATTCATTCTGTGTTCTCCAACAGCAAATGTTTTCCGGTATAAATCACGCACTGTTCATTGCGTAAAAACCCGACCAGGGTGACATTCAGTTGCTCAGCCAAGCGCACAGCAGCAGCCGTTGGCGCGGATACAGCCGCCACGATGCCCACGCCCATCGCAGCGGACTTTTGCACCATCTCAAAACTGGCGCGACTGGTAATGAGGATGGCCCCAGACTGCGCATCGAACCCTGTTGTCGCCAGCGCACCGATAGTTTTATCCAGCGCATTGTGCCGACCGATGTCCTCACGCACATGGCTTATTTCACCCGCACTACTCACCCAGCATGCAGCGTGGGTTGCGCCTGTGATCTGTTGCAGTTTTTGGTGAGCTGGCAGCTTGGCCATTCCTTGATACAGCACGGCAGGCTGCATCGCCACAGGCGACAATACCGCGGGCAAATCACGCATGACTTGCGCCAGGCTTTCTGCCCCGCACAGCCCGCATCCAGTACGCCCGGCCAGACTGCGACGACGCTCTTTCAATCGTGCGAAAGCATCCCCCGCCACGGACAAGCGCAGGGTGATGCCTGATTCAGAATGAATAACGTCAATATCAAAAACATCTTTGCGCTGCTCAACAATGCCTTCGCTCAAGCTAAAGCCCAGTGCAAAATCTTCCAGATCGGCGGGCGTTGCGAGCATCACGGTATGCACAATGCCGTTGTACTCAAAGGCGACAGGGATTTCTTCGGCAATACGATCGACCTGTGTCTTCCTTACTGAGCTTTGCAGCCGAATGACCGGCAGCTCAACGGTCGCCTTCACGACGAAAGGCTTGCCTCGTGTGCTTTCGCCAGCAAATGCTCTTGCTCGGCGGTGAAGCGGGCAAACTCTTTTTGCCATTCTGAAGTTTGCGCCACGCGCACCAACTGCACAGCAGTCACCTTGTATTCCGGGCAATTCGTCGCCCAGTCGGAGTTATCTGTCGTAATGACATTGGCACCAGATTCAGGGAAATGGAAGGTGGTGTACACCACGCCAGGCTGCACCCGTTCGGTGAGTGTAGCGCGCAGCACGGTTTGCCCGGCGCGCGATTCGACGCCGACCCAATCGTTCTCCTTGATACCTCGCTCTTCGGCATCATGCGGATGAATCTCCAGCACATCTTCCGCATAAAACTCGGTGTTGGCAGTACGGCGGGTTTGTGCGCCGACGTTGTATTGCGACAGCACACGGCCCGTGGTGAGGAGCAGCGGAAAGCGGCGCGTTATTTTTTCATCCGTCGGCACATATTGTGTAATCAAAAACCGGCCTTTGCCACGCACGAAAGTATCAATATGCATGGTCGGCGTGCCGCTTGGCGCGTCCGCATTGCACGGCCATTGCAGGCTGCCCAGACGGTCGAGCTTCTCATAGCTCACCCCCGCAAACGTGGGCGTCAAGCGCGCGATCTCATCCATGATTTGCGACGGATGCGTGTAGTGCATCGGGTAGCCCATGGCCTTGGCCAAGGCCATCGTGGCTTCCCAGTCGCCCTTGCCCGACAGAGGCGGCATTACCTGGCGCACGCGCGAAATACGTCGCTCGGCGTTGGTAAAGGTGCCATCTTTTTCCAAAAAAGATGAACCCGGCAAAAAGACATGCGCAAACTTGGCTGTCTCATTGAGGAACAAGTCCTGCACGACCACGCACTCCATGGCGAGCAGTGCCGCAGTCACATGCTGGGTGTTGGGGTCAGACTGCGCAATGTCTTCGCCCTGACAATACAGCCCGCGAAAACTGCCATCCAGCGCAGCTTCAAACATGTTCGGGATGCGCAAGCCCGGCTCGGGTTGAATCGCCACGCCCCAGTGACTTTCAAACAGCGTCCGCGTGATCGTGTCTGACACATGCCGATAGCCGGGCAGCTCATGCGGAAAAGAACCCATATCGCATGATCCCTGCACATTGTTCTGCCCGCGCAGCGGGTTCACGCCAACGCCTTCGCGCCCCACATTGCCAGTTGCCATGGCCAGGTTGGCAATCGCAATCACGGCGGTTGAGCCTTGAGAATGTTCTGTCACGCCCAGCCCGTAGTAGATTGCGCCATTGCCTGCCGCCGCATACAGTCTCGCTGCAGCACGGATTTCAGCGGCAGGAACGCCCGAGTCCGCCTCCAGCGCTTCTGGTGAATTGGCTGGCCGTGCGACAAACTCACGCCACTGATCAAACGCTTTGGCTTCGCAACGTGCGGCAACAAAGGCTTCATCCACCAAGCCTTCGGTGACGATCACATGCGCCAAGGCGGAGAGCACGGCCACATTCGTGCCCGGCCGCAATTTGAGATGATGCGCGGCTTTGACATGCGGCGAGCTGACCAGATCAATCGCCCGCGGATCAATCACAATCAGCTGGGCCCCTGCGCGGATACGCCGTTTCATGCGCGAGGCAAACACCGGATGACCATCGGTCGGGTTCGCACCGATGACCATGATGACATCGGCTTTTTCAACAGATTTAAATGTCTGCGTTCCAGCTGATTCACCCAGCGTTTGCTTCAAGCCATAACCTGTAGGCGAATGGCATACCCGGGCGCAGGTATCGACATTGTTGTTGCCAAAGGCCGCACGCACCATTTTTTGCACGAGATAGTCTTCTTCATTGGTGCAACGTGATGAGACCAGCCCGCCAATAGAATTTTGACCATATTTTTGCTGAATGCGGCGCAGCTCGGAGGCAGCGTAATTAATCGCCTCGTCCCACGATACTTCGCGCCACGGATCGGTAATTTTTGCGCGAATCATGGGCCGCGTGATGCGATCAGGATGGCTGGCATAGCCCCACGCAAAGCGGCCTTTCACGCAAGCGTGGCCTTCGTTGGCGCCGCCGTCTTTCCACGGCACCATGCGCACGACGTCATTGCCCTTCATTTCAGCCTTGAGGCCACAACCAACGCCGCAGTAAGCGCAGGTGGTGGTCACCGAGTGCTCGGCCTGGCCTTGGGCGATGATGGTTTTTTCGGTCAGCGTGGCTGTCGGGCACGCATTCACGCACGCACCGCACGAGACACATTCGGATTCCATGAAGGGTTGATCCTGCCCGGCAGACACACGCGAGTCAAAACCGCGACCGGAGATGGTCAGCGCAAACGTGCCTTGCTGTTCTTCACACGCACGTACGCAACGATTGCATACAATGCACTTGGAAGGGTCATAAGTGAAATACGGGTTGGACTCATCTTTCTCTTCTGCAAGATGGGTCTTGCCGATCACCCCGCCATTTCCGCCATCAGCCGCCTTGACGTCACCAATGCCATAGCGCACATCGCGCAGGCCTACCACGCCGGCCATGGTCTGCAACTCGCAATTGCCATTCGCGCTGCAGGTCAGGCAATCCAGCGGATGATCGGAAATGTAAAGCTCCATCACGTTGCGCCGCAAATCAGCCAGCCTGGGCGATTGCGTGCGTACCTCCATGCCATTTTCTGCTGGAGTCGTGCAGGATGCAGGAAAACCGCGACGACCTTCCACTTCAACCAGGCAAAGACGACAGGAGCCAAACGGTTCCAACGAATCCGTCGCACACAGCTTGGGCACCATCACGCCGGCATCCACTGCCGCACGCATGAGCGATGTGCC
>DATCQI010000052.1:0-3679 GCA_036569545.1 Rugosibacter sp.
CCGGCGATGCTCAAGGCGCTGTTACCCGTGCTCTCCTCCCTTGAGGGGAATATCGAGCGCACCAACCAGGCGGTGATCAAGACCATCGCCGCGGTGAATACCGTCATCTGGCCCATTGGGCTGGGTTTCATGGCGATTGCCGCCCAAGCCACTGAGATAGCCCTCGGCAGCAAATGGATGGATGCCGTGCCTTTTGTTTCGCTGTTTGCTTTGGCTTCTGTACTGCAAACCACGACATCACCTGCCAACACCTTATTGATTCTGCACGGCCATACCCGATCCCAAAGCCAGATTGTCTGGATCGAATTTGCCAGCTTTGTACTCGCCGCCTTTCTACTCGTCCCCAGATTTCATCTGGCCGGGCTCGCTCTGGCCCGCATCGTCAGCTCGACCGTTAGTTCATTGGTCACGCTGCTTTATACTCAAAAAATCTGCCAGCTCTCCATGATGGCTACCCTTAAAACGCTTGGCCGTCCAGTCATCGGCAGCCTCTTGATGTATGGGCTGGTGGTTTATCTGATGCACACGCTAGAGGGCACTTTCTCCTTGCCCGGGCTTGCGTTGACCACTGCTATACTTTCCGGCGCTGTGTTCTTCATGCTATGGTCATTGGCAAGCTGGCATTTGACCGGACGGCCTGAAGGGCTGGAGTCGACTATTATGGATAAACTAACCCAATGGCACATGAGCAGCGCAAAACCAAAACCGTAACCCACCCACTCTCCATCCCATGCAAGGCTATATCACCCTCGCCACCGGAACGACCTTTTACATTGACCTGGCGACTAACCTGCTCCTGACGCCGTTCCGCCATCCGCTACGGCGAGGAGACCTGTCCGCGGAGCAGAAATCCAGATCTGCAAAGCTGAGCGTACTTTGCTCGACCGCCTTTTAGCGCATCCACAGCGAAGCGGGCAGGGTTCTGTCCTGCCCCTTCTTGCTGTGCAGGTGTCTCATCAGTTGCTTCATCAGCGTCGACTTTTGTCGGGCTGGCACAACGTAGTCAAACCATGCCTTAATGTCACAAAGGCGGTCTTGATTAGCCATGATGTTCAGCCGCGCGGTCGCGGTTGTGGTCGCCGTCGTGATACTGCAATGCAGCAGCGGTGGCATAAAGGCATATACTGACTATCAAAAGCGCACTCGGTGGCAATACAATCTCGTGTCAAACAAAACTGCGCATTATCCTTGTTCGTATATAATCCAATCATGGCTGAAAAGGGAAAGTCGCTTGAATGGGTTGGTAGTAGCTTTAAAGACCTGATGGATTTACCGGCCGAGGTGCGCAAGTTTTTCGGCTATGCATTGTCTCTGGCGCAAGCAGGCGATCAACATGACACCGCCAAAGTTCTTAAAGGCTTCGGTGGTGCTGGTGTGCTTGAGGTTGTCGAAGATGATGCGGGTGGCACCTATCGTGCCGTTTACACAGTGAAGTTCGTGGAGGCTGTGTTCGTTCTGCATTGTTTCCAGAAAAAAAGTAAACACGGAATCGCCACACCCAAAAAAGATATGGACATCATTCGCACAAGGCTTAAGGTGGCCGAGGCGCTGACAAAGGAGCTACGGAATGGAAAAACGAATTATTGATGACGTCGAAGTGCGGCGCAGTTCGGGCAACATATATGCCGATCTGGGCTTGCCCAATGCGGAAAAACTGAAAATCAAGACCGGACTGGTCATTGAAATCAGAAAGGCTATGCGGCGCGTTGGCTTAACTCAACAGCAAGCTGCGAAACGCATGGGCATCACTCAACCCAAGGTATCCGACATGATGCGCGGCAACTTCTCGAATCTGTCCGAGCGCAAGCTGATGGAGTGTCTTAATCGGCTAGGCTATGACATTGAAATCAAAGTTAAACCGACAGCAACAGCGGAGACCGTGGGACATTTAATGTTAGAAGTGGTTTAGCCAATTTTTGCGCCAACTTTTCGGCTTGCAAGCGGGTGTATCTTTTTAGCATCTGCAAAGTTTTGTGACCCGAAATCGACGCAAACTCAATGGCACTTAGACCGCCTCGCCAGCACTGGGCCTTGTGGCTGCTATACTTTCCGGCATGATTTTCTTCATGCTGTGGTCATTGGCAAGCTGGCACGTGATCGGGCGGCCTGAAGGTCTGGAATCAACCATCATGGACAAAATCACCCAGTGGCGCATGACCGGGTGCAACTAAACATCTTGGATATCACGACAAAAGCCCCTCTCCCCTTGCGGGAGAGGGGTTGGGGAGAGGAGTAAATGGAGCAACGGGAATTTGCCAGGCATCTGCGACACCACATGACCGAAAGTGAGTCCAGGCTGTGGCGACACTTGCGTGCGCATCGTCTGAATGGCGAAAAATTCAGACGCCAGCAACCGATGGGTTCTTATGTGGTCGATTTTGTACATTTTGGAGCGCGCCTGATCGTAGAAGCAGATGGCGGGCAACATAATGATGCGCCTCGTGATGAAAGCCGTGATGCCTGGTTGCGTGCGCAAGGGTTCAAGGTGCTACGGTTCTGGAACAATGAAATTATGAATAATCTAGAAGGCGTGTTGGAAACTATTATGGCGGCGGTGACGCTGCCCCCTCTCCCCCAACCCCGCTCTGCGTACCTGGAACTCCGCTTCGCGGCAGGCATCTCCCGCGAGGGGAGAGGGGTGAAAGCATTTATTCGTCCAACATGTTCAAATGTCCCTCGCATGACCAGTACAAAACCGTAAGACTTTTCAATCATCATTGGCTCACACCCGATACGCATCAACAGGACACTCATGCAAGGCTATATTACCCTCGCCACCGGCAACCGCTTTTATCTTGATCTGGCCATGAATCTGGTGCTCTCGTTGAAGCTCAATGACCCCACCCGCCCGCTGTGCATCGTGACTGACCGCACTATGGAAATCCCCGAGGCTTACCGCCAATACATCGACCAGATTACCTTTCTTGATGCCAGGCCCGGGTTTCACGGCTGCCTTAACAAACTGCGCATGAATGAAGTCAGCCCGTTTGACGAGACTCTATTTGTCGATTCCGATTGCATACTGCTCAAAAACGACATGGACCGACACTGGGCCAAATTTCAAAGCCCCGGTTTTTGCAGCCCGGGCGGAAAAGTCACCTCGGGCCGCTGGTACGGATTCGATATTGCCGAAGTGATTAAAAAGCTCGGCATTGACTACATGCGCACCTTGAACTCGGGAGTTTTTTACTTTCGCCAAGGCGCAGAGGCTGACCATTTTTTTGCCACAGCGCTGGACCTGGTAGAAAACCACAAAGAACTGCTCGGCTCATTTCACCGCAACAAATTGCAACTGGCCGACGAACCCTTTATTGGCGCCACCTTAGGCAAACTGCACACCCCGACCGTGAGCTACAACCCGGCCGAAGGCAGTATTCAAATCACCACTATCAACGCCTCCAACATACGCTTTAATCCATTCACGCACACCAGCCAAATCACCCGGCATGATGACTTCCGTCTGCTGGGGCGCTTTTTCCCGCGCAAACACGTGCAACACTCGCCCTCATTTGCGCATTTTGTGAAGCTCAAACCCAAAGCCGTCTATCAGCGTATTTCAGATCAACTGCGTGACCATTTTGGCCTGCCCCGTTTCACCGTATGACAACAACTGCGCCCTCCACACTGTCTTGCTACATCCTCACCTACAACAGCGAACGTCGACTGGAACAGGTGCTCG
>DATCQI010000053.1:0-15963 GCA_036569545.1 Rugosibacter sp.
GCAATGCGCCGCAGATTCTTGATCTCGGCACCGGCACGGGTTGCATCGCCATCACGCTGGCGCTTGAATGTCCGCCGGCATGCGTTACCGCCATCGATGCCAGTCCTGCCGCATTAACCATTGCCAAAGAAAATGCGCAGCAGCTCAATGCGAAGGTGCAATTTTTACAAGGCGATTGGTACGCAAGTGTAGAGGACGAAACGTTCGATCTCATTGTCAGCAATCCTCCTTACATTGCTGTGGCGGACGCGCATTTGACGCAGGGCGATTTGCGCTTTGAGCCGCCTGCGGCATTAGCCAGCGGCGCAGACGGGCTGGATGCCATCCGCCACATCATCGCCGCCGCACCCGCGCATTTATCAGCACAGGGCCAGCTCTGGCTGGAACACGGCTATGACCAAGCCGAAGCCGTGCGCGCGTTACTCATCGCTGCCGGATTCATCGCCATTGAACAGCATCGCGATCTGGCGGACATCGTGCGCGTGAGTGGCGGTGTGCGTGGCACAGCCACATAAAATGACCTGCTCACAAGATAAGGGAAAAGGCTGTTTTCAGGATTGACACGGGATACTTCAATTGCGCGATGGTGTTGGCGGTTGAAACTTGCCGTCTCGTCAGCACCGACTTTTGCCGGATGGCGATCATTATTTATCACTCGGCGGGCGACAGGGCCAGATACCTTGCTTCGAAAACTTCGACCGGCAACGGTTTGCTGAACAAATAGCCCTGCATTTCGTCGCAGTTCAGCAAGCGCAGCAGGCGCGATTGTTCCTCGGTTTCGACGCCCTCTGCCACTACCTTGAGTTTCAGCGCATGCGCCAGGTTGATGATGGTGGACACCAGTGCCAACCCCTCCGGCTCGGCAGTCATGCCGATCACGAACGAGCGGTCGATCTTCAGCGTGTCCACCGGCAGCTTGGCAAGGTAGCTAAGCGAGGAGAAGCCAGTGCCAAAATCGTCGATGGCGATTCTCACGCCCATGGCACGGATCGCCTGCAGGCTGGTGATGTTGTGCTTGATGTCTTCCATGATCAGGCTTTCGGTGATCTCCAGCTCCAGTCCCGCCGCCGCCTGCGCGTCGATACCGACGACCTGGCTGATCTCGTCGATGAAGCCGCGGTGGCGCAATTGCAGTGGCGACACATTCACCGCGATGCGCACGGCAGGCAGACCTGCAGCGCGCCAGCGCAGGTAGTCGGCGATAGCCTGGCGCAGCGCCCAGCGCCCAACGTCGTAGATCAACCCGGTTTCTTCCAGGATCGGAATGAAGTGGCCCGGCGGCACCAGGCCTGTGCGGGGGTCGTTCCAGCGAATCAGCGCCTCGGCGCTGGTCATCTTGCCGCTGGCGAGGTTTACCTTGGGCTGGTAATAGAGCACGAACTCTTGATTGTCGAGCGCCTGGCGCAACTGATTTTCCAGGGTGAGCTTGCCGGCCACCGCTGCGGTCATGGTTGATGTGTAAAACAGGTAGCGCTCGCTGCGCGCCTTGGCCTTCTTGAGCGCGGCCTCGGCGTGCCTGAACAAGGTTTCGGCATCGGCGCCATCATCCGGGAATACTGCGCCGCCGACCCTGATGGATATCCGGAATACCGCATCATTCAGATGGAACGGATGGTCCAGAAAAGCTTTCATCATTTTCTCGAGAAGTCGTGTCACGTCGCCCTCTTGCCTTATTTCCGGCAACACCACGGCAAAGTGGTCTGCGCCCAGCCGCGCCAGCAGGTTGGCATCTCCCGCGTTGCGCGTCAGCCACTCTGCCACTTGCTTCAACAGTGTGTCGCCAGCCGCCCAGCCGAGGCTGTCATTGATGTACTTGAATCGCTCCAGGTTGAGCAGGAACAGGGCCAGCTTGTGTCCACCACTGACAGCGGCGTGCATGTGCAGCGTGATCCGCTCGAGAAACAGTCTCTGGTTTGCGAGTCCGGTGAGCGCATCATAGTAGGCGAGGTAATCGAGCCGCTCCTGCTTTTCGATGTGATCAATCGCGAAGGCGATGTCACCGGCCAATTCCGTCAACAGCTTCAAATCGTCTTCATGAAAAAATTCACTTTTGTCGGCGTACAGCGCGAGAACGCCGATCGCTTCATCTGCAACAATCAGCGGAAAGATTGCCATTGAGCGGATTCCGGATTTGGCATATTTCTCGTTAAACAAAACCTGGGGGTCGTTTTGTGAATCGTTGGACACGATGATTTTTTTCTCTCTGATCGCCCGCGTGACCATGGTGTTTGGTGCGTTTTCACGCGATGACAAAATGCCTTGGATCGCAGTCAAGAGTTCCTCATCCTTGCCCGCCGAGGCAACCGGGACAATCGTCATTGAGTCCTGATCCTTGATGCCTATCAAGGACATGCGGAACCCGCCTTCCTCGAGTGCAATCCGGCAGGCTTCCCTGAATAGCTCGTCGCGGTCGTGCACACGCACGATGAGTGTGTTGATGCCGCTCAGCATGGCGTAGACGCGGTTGAGATATACGATCCGTGCTTCGTTTGCCTTGCGTTCGGTGATATCGCGCAGAGTTGCCTGGATCACAATCTTGTCATCGATAGTTGTGGATATCAGCAGCACGTCGGCAGAAAAGGTCGTGCCATCATCCACGCGCTGGTGCAGCCACTCGAAAGAATGCGCACCTTTATCCTGCGCCAGATGCATCATCTCCTGCGCTTTGTCATCCGATCTGCGCCCGTCCGGTTGAAACTCGGGTGAGATAGCGGCGGGTGACAAAGCGGTAAATTCCTGCTCGTCGCGGCAACCGAACAGGGCGAGAGTCGCCGGATTGCCGGTCATAAATCCCAGTTCCGGTGACAGCAGCATAATCGCATCTGGGGAGGCTTCGTACAGCGCGCGAAAACGTTCTTCATTTTTGATGATCGTCGCTGTCATGCGTTTGCGTTCGGTGATGTCCATGTGCATGACGACGGCGCCATGCGAATGGGTATCGGCCAGGGGCATCACCGTCATCAGTAACCAGCGCCGTTGCGTTGCTGAATGACAAGGGTATTCGAGCGAAAAACGCTTTACCTCGCCACTCAACACCGAACGAATGCCTTGCGCGACCTGGCGAGCTTCGGATGCGTCATTGGCCGGTGCGCGGTCACAATTATCGAGATAATTAAACCCGACCGCATGTCCTGGACATTGGAGCACGCTCCCACCATCAAATCGCCGCCACGTCTCGTTTACCGAGAGGATACGCCCCTGGCTGTCGAGCAAGGCAATATGTGCGGGCAGTGCGTTGAGGATAGCAGTCTGTTTGGCGGCTTCGCTGTCACGCATATTATCCTGAGAGCGGCGCAATAAAGACGTCCGGCCACGACAGTCCGTCACCGCATCCACTTCGCCGGCGGTCAGATTTTCCAGGTGCTGATCGGTCTCGATCAGCACCTCGATCAACGCGGGGACTTCCCCGTTTGCATCTTCCGGAGGAAATGGTTTTTTTGGGTTCATGGAGTAAAGCCTTCCAGCCCCAAAGCCTGCAATACGCTCTGTGTCTGGCTGAGTGTGCCGACGATTCTACGCACCGGGGACGGCGCGAGCAAGATGAGGGTCGGCGTCATGAAGATGCCGTCTGCTATCGCACGCCGCGGGTTTTTAAAGACGTCCACAACCTCGATCTCGTGCCGACCGGCCAAGTGTGCCTGGCACAGCGCGTCAGGGTTGACAAGCGCCTGCGCGGAATTCAATGCGTCGCCTGCGATATAAAGCTGGAACTTGAATAGGGCGGGGCGTTTCATGGCGGCTTCACTTTTCGTCCCGGCTTTGTCGCATCGGCCCCGCGCAACTCTTCCATTTGGGTGCGGCCGCGTGATAATTCTCCCTTGCGACTCTCGGTGGTGCGGACCAACAACTCTTTTTCGACCTGCTTTGCCAGGAGTTCCGTCTGCAACGACTGCAAACGCACCTCGAGCTCGGCTTCCTCGGCATCGAGCCGGACGCGTTTGAGTCTTCCGGCGACTTTGTTGACCTCATTCGTAGCACGGTCGGCGCGTTCCTTTTCCCAGCGCAGCGCGCCCATCAGTACCTCGCCGCCTGCGGTGTAGGTGTCGGTTAGCGTCACCCCCGTGTTGCTCAAGATCAGCTCACGCACTTGGTTCGAGTGCGTTGTGCCGCGGGACTTGATGATGGACAGGCCGCGGTTGCGTTCCCCGGCCTGCAACAGGTAGTTGAGGTGGATCCAGGTGTCCGCAATCTTCGAAATCTGCAGCGACGAGCTGCCTTCCGACTGGCTGGACATCTCATCGAGCAGACTGGTGCACACCAGGGTGGTGCCACCGGCCTTCGACCAGGCGATCAAGCGTTCCGTCACGCTGCGTGCGGTCAACTCATTGCCGGATTTGGACAATGTGGACACCGGATCAATTACCAGGCAGCGGGCACCATGCTCCTGCGCGAGTGTCTTGATGCGCACCAGGAAGGTTTCCGCGCTGCCGGTGATGGCGCGGGCCGAGACCATGCGCAGGCAGCCGTTTTTCACGTACCGATCCAGCCGGATGTTTACCGAGGCCAGATTGCGGATCACCTCGGGGCCATCTGAATCAAAGCAGACGAACAGGGTGCGCTCGCCGCGCCGGCAGGCTGCCTCGGCGAAGGCGCCGCTCAAGGTGGTCTTGGCCGTGCCGGGGAAGCCGGTGATCAGCACGCTGGCGCCGCGGTAATAGCCGCCGCCCAGCATGGTATCAAGCCGCTCCACGCCGCTGGAAACCCGCTCGTTGGTCACTTGAGTATCCGCACGGCCCAGCGTGTGTGCGATACTGCCCTCGATACCGCTTGCGCCGATCACGAATGGCGATTCATTTTCATAGAAACCGGAGCCGCGATACTTCTGCACGCGCAGATTGCGTTGCGACACACCCAGCACCACGCTGTGGTTGAGGATCACGGTGCAGTCCACCATGAACTGCATGAAACCAAACGGCTGCTGGCTGATGGCAGTTATCTCATCCCCGCCCACCTTCGCGGTGATGAGGCCCGTCAGTTCGTGCGCCAATAACCACGCATGCAGCCGGTAGATCTCCCGCCTTTTTGCTGCCGGGTGGGGCAGCAGCGCCAGTATGATATCCAGGGCGTCGAACACGATGCGCCGTGCGCCCATTATCTTGGTCTGCGCCTCCAGCGCCGCCAGCATTCCGCCAATGTCGAAATCCCCCGACTGGACCAGGTCGGGCATCGGCTGGGCGTCCATGAAAAACAGTTTTTTTCGTTGGGCCAGCTCTGCGAGCTTCCAGCCGAAGCTGGTCGCATTGGCCATGATGCGCTGCGAGGTCTCCTCAAACGCGACAAAAATGCCCGGCTCCTTGCAGTCTTGTGCGCCATGTACCAGGAATTGCAGCGCGAATATAGTCTTGCCGGAGCCGGGTTCGCCTGTCAGCAGCGTGGTGCGACCGCGCGGCAAACCGCCGCCGGTAATTTCATCGAAGCCGGTGATGCCGGTCGGCGCTTTGGCGAATGCTTTGATCAGCGGAGATTGGATAGATTTCATCGGGCATCCTGTAGAGATTGCGATTGGGTCAGCCACCCTGACTGCATCTTGCAACACACATCGTGTGCATTGCCTGCAACTGCTCGGACGATTATGGCCATCGGCACCAAAACGGTGTATATCCAGATCTGTGGCCGGAGACGTCAGTATCTGGAGTGCTCACAAACAGGAGTTGTCTCCGCCCTAAAGTTGGTAGTGTTGACTCATTGTCTATCGCAGTATGTGCGGTAGGACACACAACTCGCCGTTGCGCCGGCGCTCCCGAGGCAATTTTCGGCTATGCCGCCGAAAAAGTCGTCGGTAAAATTCTCGATGTGATCATCCCGAAACGATTCTGGCGGGCGCATTTCGCATCATGATGCCTACATCGCATGTGCAAACGAAATGGAAAGTCTGCTGCAAAAGATGTAAATAAGCAACCCCGTAGCAAGCAGCGGGGTTGCTTATTCAGCCGTGCCAAGATTGGCATAGATGCGCCCGTTGTCGACGGTAATTGGCATGGGTGCCTGTGTCATCAATGGCAAAAAATCGTCGCCCAGGCGAAATACGCTAATGGGCAGGCGTCTTCGTCGGAATGAAACTGGACATAAGGCCAGAAAATTGCATATGTCATAATCGGGTGCACCGGATGCATGACTCAATCATCGCGAAGGTCATGACGGTTTACTTTGCCAGTAGTTTTCGAACGCAAGTTGCCCGGGTACGGCGCGACGAGTGGTGCGGAAACCGCGCGCCATAAGTTGCCCGCGCAATTCACGTGCCATTTCCGGATTGCCACATACCATGACTCGCGAACGTTGCGGATCAAGTTTTACTCCCGCAGCCTGCTCCAGTCGGCCGTCCTCTATCAGTTGTGGAATGCGCGCCGTCAAGGCGCCGGGCCAGGACTCCCTTGTGACGACAGGCACATACCGCATTTTTGCCGACGATGCCGTCAGCAGTGGCTCATGCGGAATTGCCGCGATCTCGTCGCGATAGGCAAGTTCGTCTGCGTGGCGAACAGTGTGGACAAGAACAAGATTGTCATGGCGCTGCCATGTCGACGGGTCGCGCAGGATCGACAGAAACGGGCCGAGGCCGGTACCGCTCGCGAGTAACCAAAGATCTTTTCCCGGTGCGAGTTGATCAATGGTCATGAAGCCATAACTTGCCTTATCCACGCGAATCGTGTCGCCCAGACGGATATTCGATAAAAGGCTGGAAAAGGCACCGCCGGGAACGAGTACGGCAAAAAATTCGAGATGTGAATCATCGATGCTGGATACCACCGAGAATGGTCGCCAGACCACGCCATCGTTAGTGTCGCTAAGGCCAAGTCGTGCATAGTGTCCCGGCGTGAAGCGAAAGTCAGGTGCCCGGCTGGTGCGAAAGGACAGCAAGCTGGGCGTCCAGTAACGCAACGCCAGAATAACTTCGTCTGTGAAACGCTCGGTGGCAGGTGTGGACTCCGTAGCAAGCACACCGGATTTGCTTAAAGTATTGGCCATGGGGCTTGCATGACCAGTGCATGTCGCGCCACCTTCGTTCTCCCAGCGTTCGGTCGCAAGCCGGGAGATCTTTTTGTCCGGAACAGAAGAGGGGGTGAATGGTGTATCCGTCATTAGAGTGACTCCTTAATCATCATCAACCTGATCAGCATATGCGGTACTTTGCCTGCCAAATAAATGAAGTCGCCGGTACGCATGGTCCTGCAACTGCCATGGGCAGTGACATCAATCGCACCCTCGAGGCAGTGCATCGTAATCGGATCGGCGACAGTGTGTTCGGGCAGTTCCTTGCCTGCGGGGAGAACGAGTCGCATGCCCCTGAGTGGCAGAAAAGCTCGCATCGAAAAAATAAATGGTATCAGGTAGCAGATCTAAGTGGATGGTATCAGCCATCCAATGGCAGATAAATGGAAAATACGGATAGATGTCAGGTATCGGATGCCAATTGCAGAAAATCATCAGATAAAACAGTTTGCGCAACAGCAAATAATTCACGCTCTTCGAAACGGACATGCAACGAGAGTTTCTTGTCGAAAGCTTTCATGTTCATTTCACTGCTATCCCACGCATGGTTATCTTTTTATAGACCCTCAACGATTGATTAAGAAGGGATGAACACTTGCAAAAAACCTGTCGGTTGATGAAGCAAAGCTACCGAAATAATCCAGCCATAAATCATCAATGCTGCTAACCAAGCCAGGCCTCGGTGTCGTGTGCGACCTGCTCTTAATGCCAGGGAACCGAGAGTTATGTAGATTAGAAGCCCGCATAATTTGGCAGTAAGCCAAGAATTCGTCAGTGGATAACGATTTGACATAATGGCAAGTGTGATGCCGGTAGTCAGCAAAACAGTGTCGTTAAAATGCGGCACAATCTTTATCCAGCGCAGGGAAAGCCACTTGGAGCCTCGCAGCATCAGCAGGCCACGCAAGAAAAAACCTGCACCGCTTAACAGGACGCAGAAAACGTGTAAATGCTTGATAACGAGATATATCACACTGACTTAGCCCGGTTGCAGGCAGAGATGAAAAGTACCGATCATGTTCTACGCTCGTGCGAATTGAAATTAATTACGTTGTGTGTGGAACCTCTTTGAACCGATCCTTGAACGCCTTGTAATAGCGCATAACCGAGACCAGGTTCCAACTCAACAGTGCGTACGAGATAGCCAACATCAATCCGGCCGGACGCACCAGCCAAGGCAACCACAAACCAGCGAACAGCAACGCGAATGCGATCAAATGAAGGTGTAATTGACGGCGCATCGCAGTTTCAGCGAGCATCCCTTTCATGTTTGGCACTTCTGAGGTCGGTGCATTCAGCAAACGTAAATGCAACCAACCGAGAAAGGGCAAGATTTTATAAAGCATCCCGATGATTACTGAAGTGAATATACCTACCAGCGCCAGCACGCCCATGCCAATGGCAAAATCTGGCCTATCCATCAACGCAGGAAATCTCATTGCCAGGATGCCTGCCAAGGCAAAGGTTAGCAAACACATCATGGCGAAGCGAAAAAAGAGCAGGGTCGAATCGTTGATTTTGCGCCGCCGGTGAGCTTGCAGCCAGAGTGTAAGCAAAGCATGTAGCGCGGCGATAATCAATAAAGCAAATTCGCCGCTTATTGTCCATGCCGTCGCATGTGTTGCGCAACCCAATGAAACGCAACCGAGCGCGACCAGCGATATCCCCAAGAAGCACCGTTTGAACCAAACCGGGTAGGCAGGTGTTAACTGAAACATGGGTATGACATACCAGGACACACCGACCAACAGCAGCAAGGCCCAACCCGCCAGACCCCAAACCAGATGAATACTGATCAGCGGATTTAATGCGGCATGAGTTCCCCAAAACAAGACAGCTGTCAGCACTGTGCCGAACGTGATCGTTACCACAAGACTGATCAGCGAACAGCGCATTACCCACTGGATCAATCTGGCCTGGCAGCGAGGCCATAAAGCCAATATGACAACACCTGCAAAAATACCAATGCCTAGCACAAACCCGCTGGCTGCGATGACTAGCAGACGGGGTGAACCCGCAGCAAATCCGCTTGCTAAAAGCAGCGCAGCTAAGGCCAGCAAAGGCTGGATAAAGAGCGATAGCCAAGGAGAATATGGGACTTTTCTGCCAATAACTACCGGTATGAACTGCAGCAATGCGCCGCAGATGACTTGCAACATGAACCCGGTGGTTAATAAGTGCGTTATGGCCAGCAACGGCAATGACCAGCGCGAACTAAAGGCGTCTTCTCCACTCCAAACCAGCAGAAGGCCGGCCAATACCCCAAACCAGGGAGCCGTGAGAAAAAATCGCAAGGGCACCATAAATGCTGGCGTTCTATCAAAGGAAAGTACTGGCTGCATACGGGATATCGATTGATTCGATGGGGAATGAAGTAAATCGGTGAGCAGGAATTCAGTAAGGTCCGGTATCGATGACTAGCCTTGATATTTATGTGAATGATGACGAATGATGATGGTGTGAGTGCCATCGGACGCTATGCTTTCAGCCCAGGCATACCCACTCTGCTGCAGAATCTCGAATAAAGGTTGCGGACGGCAGTAAAGCAGTAGCGTCAGTTCAGACTCTGCAGGCAAACATGCCAGCGCTTGCAGAGTGCGTTCGAGCGGTTCTGGAGGCGTCATATTGCGGCCATCGATGAGATAGGTGCATGTCTTGTTCATGACAGCCGATTCTGTATTACCGGAAGAAGTGTATCCACGACAAGCAAACGATCGCATGATGGATAAAGAACCTGTTCTTCCTTCATATTATGCTGTTGCATCAGCCCGATCAAAGTATCAATCATTTTTATGAAGATTTCATTCTCTTGATCTGCTAGCACCTGCTGCAGCGTTTGTAACAGGCCGCGCATTTGGTGATGTTCCTGACGCATGACCTGAGTCGGACCGGAACGTATACCGCTCGCTTTTTCGTAGGCAGGAAAAATCACATCCTCCTCGACACTTAAATGTTTTTCCAGCTCAGTGGATAACTCACGCAAGATCATATCCACTTTAGTCCAATCTAATTGAGCCGCAACCTCTTTGGCGGTTAGCATCATGTCCTCGCATTTTTTATGATGCGCAATAAGTAATCTGGTGATAGTCATAAAAGAGCACTCCTTGAAAATAATTTTCTTTCAAATAATAGGCGGCGAATAAATCTACGGCTAATCCGTCAAATCAAGAGGGTGGGGCGTCTGTGCCTTTTTACAAGGCAAGAGAAAAATAGGATATCAGCTCAAACAACGAATGATTTTCATAAAAAACGCGAGGCAAGAATGGTTCTCGTATCATGCACCAACGAACCGTTGGGGTGTTGGAGCTAATGATTTTCAAATCCGCGGTGGCCTTGATAGTTCTAGAGTAGAACCCTCTTGAAAAATACGACATAATTATCCGACTTGCCCATTCAAGAAGTCAGGGCCAGTTGAGTTCGCAATCCGTCAGGCGTCTACCAAAGACAACTATAGCGGACTCTTGATTGCCATCTGGAAAGTTCTAGTTGTCAAAATAAATAAGGAGACTCAAATGATCTATGCCGCACCGGGTGCTCAGGGCGCCAAAATCCAGTACCAGGCCAGGTATGACAACTTCATCGGAGGCAAGTGGGTCGCCCCGGTCAAGGGCCAATACTTCGATGTGATTACGCCGATTAACGGCAAGACTTATACTCAGGCAGCCCGTTCTGGCGCAGAGGATATTGAATTGGCGCTCGATGCGGCTCATGCCGCAGCCGACAAATGGGGCAAGACGGCACCGGCCGAGCGCGCGAACCTGCTGCTCAAGATTGCCGATCGAATTGAAGCGAACCTCGAACTGCTGGCGTATGCCGAGACGGTAGACAACGGCAAGCCCATCCGTGAAACCCTGAATGCCGATATTCCGCTGAGCGTCGATCACTTTCGTTACTTCGCTGGATGCGTGAGGGCGCAAGAAGGGGCGCTGAGTGATATTGACGAAAACATGGTGGCGTATCACTTTCATGAACCACTGGGTGTTGTGGGTCAGATCATTCCGTGGAATTTTCCTATCCTCATGGCTGCCTGGAAGCTTGCACCCGCACTGGGTGCTGGTAATTGCGTCATCTTGAAGCCGGCCGAATCGACGCCCATCAGCATCCTGATTCTGGTCGAGCTGATTGCCGATTTGCTGCCCCCCGGTGTGCTGAATATCGTCAACGGTTATGGTCGTGAAGCGGGGTTGCCATTGGCAACCAGTAAACGCATTGCAAAAGTTGCCTTTACCGGCTCTACCTCCACAGGCCGCGTGATTGCGCAGGCTGCTGCGAATAACCTGATTCCTGCTACGCTTGAGCTCGGCGGCAAGTCACCCAATATTTTCTTTGAGGATGTCATGGCAGCTGATGATGGATTTCTCGATAAAGCAATCGAGGGTTTAGTGCTTTTCGCCTTCAACCAGGGAGAAGTCTGCACCTGTCCTTCGCGCGCGCTGATCCAGGAATCGATTTACGATAAATTCATGGAACGGTGCCTGGTGCGCGTCAAGGCCATCAAGCAAGGCAACCCGCTGGATACTGAAACCATGGTCGGTGCACAGGCGTCCAAGGAGCAACTGACCAAGATACTGTCTTATCTTGATCTGGGGCGACAGGAGGGGGCTGAGGTGCTTATCGGCGGTGAACAGGCGCAGGTGGGTGGCGATTTGGCAGGTGGTTATTATGTTCAGCCGACGTTGTTCAAAGGACATAACAAAATGCGGATATTCCAGGAAGAAATTTTCGGCCCTGTGCTTGCTGTCACCACCTTCAAGGATGAGGCGGATGCCCTGGCGATTGCCAACGACACGTTATATGGTCTGGGTGCCGGTGTGTGGAGTCGCAATGGCAATGTGGCTTACCGGATGGGCCGTGCCATCAAAGCCGGTCGCGTATGGGTCAATTGTTTTCATGCTTATCCGGCGCATGCTGCGTTTGGTGGCTACAAGGAATCCGGCATCGGTCGCGAAACCCACAAGGTCATGCTGGATCATTATCAGCAGACCAAGAACCTTCTGGTTAGTTATTCTGAACAGAAACTGGGTTTTTTTTGAGCGCACCGGTTTTTCATGGAGAGGGTCATGATTGAGAAAGTCATTGCGACAGAAACTGCACTTGATCTGATTGAATTTCTCAAGAAAAAACACGGCCCCGTGTTTTTTCACCAGTCAGGTGGCTGCTGCGACAACAGCGCCGCAAATTGCTATCTGCCCGGCGAGCTGACGATTGGCGCAGGCGATGTTTTTCTCGGCAATATCGGGGGCTGCCCGTTCTATATCGGCAAGTCGCAATATGAATACTGGAAGCACACCCAGTTAATCATCGACGTGATAGAAGGCACCGGAGGGACTTTCTCACTGGAGGGGCCGGAGGGCAAAGCTTTCCATACTCGATCGCGCGTATTCACTGATGAAGAGCGGGCTGAGGTGGATAAAGAGTTTGAGTAAAGCGTTGTGCGGTGAAATAAGCGCTCCGGCTTTACGTCCTATAAAAAAAGCCATCTTATTTGAGATGGCTTTTTTAACGCCGTGCGAAAAATACGAGGCGCAGGCTTTAATGCAGCCCTGCCATGTAATCAGTCACCGCTTTGATTTCAGAATCCGTCATTTTCAAGGCAATGGTACGCATAATCATGGCGGGATCATTCGCGCGCGTGCCTTCGCGGAAAGCTTTGAGTTGGGCTTCGGCGTAATCGGCGTGCTGGCCGCTAATCCGCGGGTATTGCGCGGGGATGCCAGCACCTGTGGGGCCATGGCAAGAGGCACAAGCGGGCAGGCCCTTATCATTGATGCCGCGACGATAAATCGTTTGACCTAGTTTGACCGTCGCTTCGTTTTTTGCGGCGCCGGGTTTGGCGGTTTGTGCCGCAAAATAGGCGGCCAGATCACGCATCTGACCAAGATCATAGGGGGAGATCATGCCACCCATGACAGCATTGGCGCGTAGTGCGGGCTTGCCATCAACTGCTTTAAAATCCGTCATCTGCTTGAGCAGGTAATCATAGCCTTGTCCGGCCAGCGTAGGATTCATTGGAATGAGGCTATTGCCATCGGCACCATGACAGGCAGCGCAAACGGTGGTTGCGATTTCCTTGCCACGATCTGCGTCACCCATGGGGACTTTGTGGGCAGAGGTTTTGCTTGTGTCGGCCGCATGCGCGCCGCAGGTGATAACTGCAAAAATTAATGCAAACAGGAAACGACTCATGATGACAAATTCTCCGATTAACTGCCGACTGTCCGGCCCGTGAAAGCTGTTATTCTACCTTAGGCCAAAAGTAGCTTATCTATTGTCCGCCGCTATTTCATGCTTCATGTAGTGCCCATGTAGAGTGGTGCTCTTGAGGCAAAATTGAACCAACCCTTATTTTCACTTCCTTTGCCATGGCCCTCTTTCGTCACGCCACTTTTGAAATTTCTGCCGCCAAACCAAGTGGCTTGCCACCTTCTTTAGGGTCGGAGATTGCCTTTGCCGGCCGTTCTAATGCAGGCAAATCAAGTGCTATCAATACGCTGGTCGGTCATACACGATTGGCTTTTGTTTCCAAAACGCCTGGACGCACACAATTAATCAATGTGTTCCGCATGAAAAACGGTGCGGCGCTGGTGGATTTGCCCGGTTATGGGTTTGCACAGGTGCCTTTGGCTGTGCGACTGCAATGGCAAGGTTTGCTGGAGGAGTATCTGATCCGGCGCAGCAACTTGACGGGACTGGTGCTGATTATGGATTCGCGCCGCCCGCTGACAGAGCTGGACTGGAAAATGATTGGCTGGTTTGCGCCCACGGGACGCCCCATTCATTGTTTACTCACGAAGTCAGACAAGCTCACCCGCCAGGAGCAAACCAAAACTTTGCGTGATACACGCGCTGCGCTGGCTGAGTATGGCCCGAGAGTGACTGTGCAGTTATTTTCCAGCCTGAAAAAAACCGGCATGGAAGAGGTTGAAAAAGTCGTGGGGGGTTGGCTCGGCAGAGGAGTGGGGACAGATAGCGCGAACCATGATGATGAAGAACAAAAAAACCCCTCGGCTACCGGGGGAGGGAAAGCCGAGGGTGAGGTTGCTTAACTCGTTGCCTGACAATTTGCCAAGTAACTCATCAAGACCCCTGCTAAGGGGGAGGAAGCAGGGGGGTGCCGCACAAAGAACGCGATGAAAAGGGGGTAATCAGCACGTTGATTCTTTGCTTGGCACACGTAACGTTGGATAAGAGGAATTCAATAAAGTTCAATTTGTTTTTGGAGAAAATTCATGGCTAATTTGCCGTGGTTAAATATGGATAACAATACAGGCAATAACGCTGCATTTCCTGGGATACGGATGCGCCGCATGCGCAGGGACGATTTTTCGCGGCGTTTGATGCGTGAGTGCACACTGACATCGAATGATCTGATTTATCCAGTCTTTGTGCTTGAAGGTTCGAGCCGTAGCGAGGACGTTGCGTCTATGCCGGGAGTCATGCGAGCTTCTCTTGACCGGTTATTACCCGTAGCCGAGCGGGCGGTACAATTGGGCGTCCCTGCGCTGGCGCTGTTTCCAGTTATTGAAGGCGGCAAAAAAACACTATGGGCGGAAGAGGCGTGGAATCCGGAAGGACTGGTTCCCACCGTGGTAGCGCGCCTGAAAAAAGAATTCCCTGAACTAGGCATCATCACCGATGTGGCGCTTGACCCCTACACCAGTCATGGCCAGGACGGCCTGATTGACCCGACGGATCCACGGGGTTATGTATTGAATGATGAAACGCTGGACGCGCTGGCCAAGCAGGCGCTGTGCCATGCACGTGCCGGTGCTGATGTGGTAGCGCCATCGGACATGATGGATGGGCGCATTGGGCATATTCGCGCGGCGCTGGATAAAGAAAACCTGATTCACACGCGCATCCTCGCTTATGCCGCTAAATATGCGTCCAGCTTTTACGGCCCTTTTCGCGATGCGGTGGGTTCGGCAGGCAACCTGGGCAAGGGAGATAAAAAAACCTACCAGATGGATCCGGCCAATTCAGATGAAGCCTTGCGCGAAGTGGCGCTGGATCTGCAAGAGGGTGCTGACATGGTGATGGTCAAGCCCGGCATGCCGTATCTGGACATCGTGCGGCGCGTGAAAGACGCCTTCGGTGCGCCGACCTATGCGTATCAGGTGAGCGGCGAATACGCAATGCTCAAGGCCGCCGCGCAAAACGGATGGCTTGATCATGATGCGGTGATGATGGAATCCCTGCTGGCCTTCAAGCGCGCTGGATGCGACGGGATACTGACTTACTTTGCGCTCGAAGCGGCAGCGTTGTTGCAGGCGTAGAAAGCGTAAAAGTCGGCGGTGGTGATACGGCGGCAAGTGTTTTTTCTCGCCGTATTACCTCGCCAAAAGCGGCCATTGTGCCGACCATTGTGCCAGCGGGTCTTCCTTGAAGCCGCTTTTGACAAAGCGTTGCCAGCGACCCAGCGTGTAGCAAACGAGCAGATTGGCATGTGCACTGCAATCATGTTCGCTGCTTAGCGCGCCTTGCGCCGTGGCGATTTTGAGGCACTGCTTGAGCGTGGCTTCGATGCGGTCGAGCAATTGATTGATGCGCGCCTGCAAGCGCGCATTTTCATGTACCAGCGCATCGCCCACCAATACACGTGTCAAGCCGCGATTTTTTTGCGCAAAACGCAACAGCGAAGCGACAATCGCCTCTGCCTGTTTTAAGCCGGATTCTTCCGCTGTTTCAATTTGGCTGATCACGCTGAACACACCGCTTTCGATAAATTCAATCAGCCCCTCATACATCTGGGCCTTGCTTGCAAAGTGGCGATACAGGGCGGCTTCGGAGACATTCAGTTGCTTTGCCAGCAGTGCCGTTGTGACTTTCTCGGCGGTGGGCCGCTCGAGCATTTCGGCGATGGTTTGCAAAATAACCAGTTTCTTTTCGCTCATATGCATCTCATTATTTGGATTTAATCAAGGTACCGACGCCATCATCGGTCAGAATTTCCAGCAGCAAGGCATGCTCGAC
>DATCQI010000054.1:0-19370 GCA_036569545.1 Rugosibacter sp.
TGATGTTCGCGCTGCAATTGCGCCAGCAGATTCAGAATCTGTGCCTGTACTGAGACATCCAGTGCGCTGGTGGGTTCATCGCAGATCAGCAGTGAGGGATTAACCGCGAGTGCGCGGGCAATGGCAATACGCTGCCGCTGACCACCAGAAAACTCATGCGGATAGCGACTCGCCATTTCTGCACCCAGGCCCACGCGCGTCAGCAGTCCCGCAACACGCTGCGTGGTATTTTCTTGTGATCCTTTTTGCAAACCCAGTGCACGCATGCCTTCGGAAATAATATTGCCCACCCGCATACGGGGGTTGAGTGAAGCAAAGGGGTCTTGAAAAATCATCTGCATCTGCGCACGCAAAGGACGCAACTCGCTGACCGACAAACCCGTCAGCAGATGGCCGTTCAAATACACCTGCCCGGCAGTAGGTGGTATGAGTTGCAGTATCGCTTTGCCTGCCGTTGTTTTGCCGCAGCCCGATTCACCTACCAGTGCCAAGGTGCGCCCAGTCCTAAGTTGCAATGAGATGCCATCGACAGCGCGCACATGCCCCACGGTGCGTTGCAACAGGCCGCGTCGAATGGGGAAATGCACGCGCAGATCATTGACGGTGAGCAAAGGCGGCACAACCGCATCGTAATTGTCTTCTATTGCCGTATCAGCAGAGCCGACTTTTTCCGTGTCAGGTTTTTCTGCGCTAATTGAACGATCCAGCACGCACCGCATGCGTTGATCAGTATTCACTACCCGCCACTCAGGAGCAGACTCGCGACATTGCGGTAGTGCCTCGATGCAGCGATCAACAAAGCGACACCCGGTATAGCGCGTATCCGCCGGCGGTACATTGCCGGGTATGGTGGCCAAATGCCCGCCGCGTTTTGCCGGATCGGGCAAGGCAGCAAACAGCCGGACTGAATACGGATGTGCAGGATGAGCGAAAAACTGCGCACGCGGCGCTTCTTCGATCAACTGACCGGCGTACATCACCCCCACCCGATCCGCCATGCGTGCCACCACGCCCAGATCATGACTGATCAGCAAAACCGCCATGCCTTGCTCGCGGCGCAACGCATCCAGCACGTCCAGCACCTGCGCTTGTATCGTGACATCCAGTGCTGTGGTCGGTTCATCCGCAATCAACAAGCGCGGCCGCCCGGCTAGTGCCATGGCGATCATCACCCGTTGCTTCATGCCACCGGAAAGTTGGAAAGGGAACTCATCCAGTCGCCGTACGGGGTCGGGAATGCCCACCTGCGTAAGCAACTCAACTGCACGGGTACGCGCTGCCGCGCCCTGCAGTTGCTCATGCAGGGCCAGCGCTTCACCGATCTGATGGCCAATCTTCATCACCGGATTCAGGCTGGTTGCCGGTTCCTGGAAAATCATGCCGATACCGCCGCCACGCACCTGACGCATGCGGTTTTCCGGCAGCGTGAGCAATGGCGTACCGGCAAACTCAATCTGCCCTTGGCTCACCTTCGCGCCAGGGGGCAAAAGACGCATCAAGCCCAGTGCCGTCATGGATTTGCCACAGCCGGATTCACCCAGCAGCGCAAAGCATTCACCCGCCGCTATCGAAAATGAAACCCCATCCACCGGCCGCGCGGCGCCAATGTCAATGACCAGATTGCTCACGTTAAGCAAACTCATGACGCAGCCCTTGGGTCAAAGGCATCACGCACGGCATCGGTAAACAGATTGGCGGCCAGCACCAAGATAAACATGAAGGTAAAGGCTGCCGCCAGCGACCACCACACCATCGGGTCGCGCGCCAGTTCCATGCGCGCGGCATTGATCATCGTGCCAAAAGAGATAGTGGCCGGATCAACCCCGACTCCGACATAGGAGAGCACCGCTTCGGCCAGCACCAGGCCGGAAAAATCCATCACCAGCGCAATGAGCACGATGTGCATCAGGTTCGGCAAAATATGGCGCAGCATGATGGCGAAATGACTGACCCCAAAAGCGCGCGCCGCCTGAACAAATTCCAGCTCGCGCAACTTGAGCGTCTCCCCGCGCAGTAAACGCGCCAGCCCTGTCCAGCTGGTCATGCCGAGAATCAGGCACAAGGCCAGCAGCCGCGCATCCGCTCGCTCGGCCGATGTGACAAACCATTCCGGGTGAGTGTCGATCACTACCTGCATCATCAGCACGGCGGCAGCAATGAGCAGCACACCCGGGATGGAATTCAGCGTGGTATATAAATACTGAATCACATCATCCACCCAGCCGCCCAGGTAGCCTGCCAGAATGCCCAGCAGCACCGCCACAGGCAGCATCACCAGCGTGGTGAGCGTACCTATCAATAAACCTGTGCGTATGCTTTTTAATGAAAGATAAAGCACGTCCTGACCTACTTTATCGGTTCCCAACACGTGATAGCCACTGCCTAGCGCAATAGTGATACCCGTGAATAAAAATAATACCAGCAAGGTAAATAGCGTGGCATGGCTTGCCGTGCGCCGGGAGGTTTTTCTCGCCGCATTACCAGCACCAGGGCTTTGCGTCCCGTTGGGAACTTTTTCAGTGTTTGCAATTGCATGATCTTGTCGCTTGAAGCGAAGGCGCATCACTGACACCAGCATCAACCAGAGCAGCAGCCCTCCTGCCGCACCCAGCGCACATCGTTGCACGATGTCTATCGTGCGATGCTCCAGTGCCTGCCCCAGATGCGCCCCACCCCATGCCAAACGCGGAAAGCCGCGTTCAATCGAGCCGGGCAAAGGTTCTTTGGAAAACAAATGTGTTGCCAGCGGTGCCGAATAGGTTTTTTCCGGATGCTCGCGCAAGGGGGCAAGCAAAACATCCAGTAAAGAATTCACCTCGACGGCATAGTTTGTTTTTTGTGATTCAGTCTGGCCGGGAACTGCATCCAGCCGGGCACGGTAATGCAGCGAGTCCAGCACACCCACCAATAAAAATGCGGCCAGAATGGTGGCGCAAGCCATCGCGACCTTGTCATTTGCCACCCGTGCCCAGGACAGGCGCAACGGCGCTTGTCGCCGTGCCCACACACCCAGCATCACAACCGCTGTAATCAGCCCGAAAAACAAGGCGTCAGACCACAGGATAACCACTTGAAATGGCAGTGACATCATTGCCCGCTCATTGCAGGCTCACCCTTGGATCAGCCAGCGTGTAGGAAATATCCGTGGCCAGCAAACCAAGGATGTAAAGGAGCGAACCAATAAACACCATCGCGCGCACCACAGAAAAATCCTGCGCATTGATCGCTTCAATGGTGTAACTGCCCAAACCCGGAATGCCAAAAAATGATTCTGTCAGCAGGCTGCCCATGAATAACGTGGGAATCACCGCCACCACACCTGTCAGAATTGGAATCATGGCATTGCGCAGCACGTGGCGAAACAGCACTGCCGCTTCAGACGCGCCTTTGGCACGCGCAGTACGCACGTAATCACGGGTAATTTCTTCCAGAAAAATCGTGCGATACCAGCGTGCAGAAGCGCCCAGCCCGGCAATGACACCGATAAACACAGGCAGAACAAGAAATTTCGCCGCTGTGAGCCCCGTGGCATAACCTGAAATAGGCACCCAATGCCACACTTTGGCAATCAGCCATTGGCCGCCAATAATGTAGAACAGGCCTGAAATGGACATCATCGCAACACACAGCACGACGCCAAAGAAATCCAGCCGCGTAGCGCGAAAAAATACCAGCAGCAAGGCAAAAGCAATCGCCACACCCAGCCCGAGAATAAAGGTCGGCACTGCGATGGCCAGGCTCGGCCCCGCCCGATGCTTGATTTCGCTGGCAATATCACGGCCATCATCCGCACGGCCAAAGTCGCCCGCAAACATGCGCATCGATTTATTGAAAAATACTGTTTCTGTCAGGTGCGCGGTGCCTGCTGCCCCTGTTGCCGCAGCATTCCAGATCAGCGGCTGATCGTAGCCGCGCTCGGCTTTCCATTTCTGGATCGCCTCGGGCGTGACACGCTTGACGCCTAGCTGCATGCGCGCCATATCGTCTGGCGAATTGACGACAAAGAACAGCACGAAGGTGATCAGATTCACTCCGAGCAAAATCGGCACGGCATACAGCAGACGACGGATGATGTAGGCAAGCATCGAGGCGAAATATACACTGCCGCCCAGAGTGGTTGATGCGTTGCCTGCGGCACCGCACATCGCGCGCGAATGCCTTTTTCATTTTTCACCCCTTGCCGCTAAATAGTCGCCAAATTTTTTAATTTCCTGCGTATAATCTTTACCTCTTCAGCGCCCGTAGCTCATCTGGATAGAGTACTTGGCTACGAACCAAGGGGTAGGGAGTTCGAATCTCTCCGGGCGCACCAATCAAATGAAAAATGTTGATGTCCATCAGCATTTTTGTCGGTATTTGCAAAGCAACAGTCTTGGCAGCAGACCAAGCAAAGCTGGATTGCGCCCCGTATTAAAGCGTCTCATCATGCGAGAGTACCGGTTCTGAATACCCCGTCACGCCATCTTGCTATTACCTTGCAGCCGCCAAACAAGCAGCAGCTGCAGAACCTCTATGGCCCGCTGGATGAAAATCTGCGCCATATCGAGAACCATTTTAATGTCGCCATTGCCCGTCGAGGGGGACAATTGCGTATCAGCGGCAATGCTGATTTATCTGCGCTCGCTGCTGAATTCCTGCAAAATCTCTACGTTCTGGCAAAAGAACCGCTATCCATAGAAAATATTCAGCGGAACCTGATCGAAAAGAATCGCCACCCGCTGGAAAGCACCCATCAGGCAACTGCGCCCATTGAAACTGACCCGCAAGAAACCAAAAATCTCAATGGACATACGCCCAATCAGGCGGCCTACCTCAAGAACATTCAAACCCATGATGTGACTTTTGGCATAGGGCCTGCAGGTGCAGGCAAAATGTATCTGGCAATCTCAGCCGCTATCGAGGCACTAACGCGCGATGAAGTCAAACGCATTATCCTGGCCCGCCCGTCGGCTGAGAGATTTTGCTGCCTGTCGCCCTGGACATTGTCACAAAAAATCAACCCTTCCTTGCGCCCGCTTTATGATGCGCTCCACGATCTCATCGGCTTCGAAAAAACAACAAAGTTTTGCAAAAAACAACAAATCGAGGTTTCTCCACTGAAATATCTGCAAGGCCGCACTTTCAACCACACGTTCATCGTGATGGATGAAGCCCAGAACACGACGCCGCAACAAATGAAAATGCTGCTTACCCGAATGGGGGTGGGCACCAAGGCCGTCATCACGGGCGATATAAACCGGATCAACCTTCCCGCAGGAGAAAAGTCCGGTCTGGTAGAAGCCCGCCAAGTCTTGGCGGGCATGTCAGGTCTGGCTTTTACTGATTTTTCAGCCGATGATGTTGTGCGCCCTCCAATGGTAGCGCGCATCGTCAAAGCGTACAAAAAACATGGCGCATCGCCTGCCTGAGCTTCACCTGGCCGTGCAATATCCCGGCGGCAGAAATATCGCGCCAACGCGTGCCCAAGTGCGTCGCTGGATGCGCGCAGTCTGTGCCCTGCCGGCTGAAGTCACTATCCGGTTTGTCGATGCGGCAGAAGGTCAACTCCTCAACCAGCACTGGCGCGGCAAAGATTACGCCACCAATGTGTTGTCGTTTCCTTACCAGCAAGAACCCCTGTTGCAGGGTGATTTGGTTATCTGCTCTTCTGTGGTGCTGCGTGAGGCCGCAGAGCAAAAAAAACCGCCAGAAGCCCACTTCGCACATCTCATCGTGCATGGTATTCTTCACCTGCAAGGCTTTGACCACGAAACCAATGCTGCGGATGCAGCCCTCATGGAAACTCGTGAGCGTGAAATTTTAAGCCATTTAGGCTATCCCGATCCTTACTGTTAACCTATGGACCCTTCCAGTCGACCCAGCTTTATTGAACGTCTTTCTTCGCTCTTGATGCGCGAACCTGAAGACCGCGAACAACTTCTCCAATTGCTGCACAACGCTTTCGAGCGCCACCTGATGGACGCCGATGCGCTTTCCATTATTGAAGGCGCACTTTCTGTCGCCGATATGCCCGTACGGGATGTCATGGTGCCACGCGCGCAGATGGACTTTGTTGAAATCAATGATCCACTTGAAAAAATCATCGATCTGGTAGTAACAACCGCCCATTCCCGTTTCCCTGTCATCAGCGAAGGCAAAGACGATGTCATCGGTATTTTGCTGGCCAAAGATCTGCTCCGTCATTTTTCCGACAAAGACTTTGATCTGCGCGGTAGTCTGCGGCCCGCAATTTTCATCCCCGAATCAAAACGCCTGAATGTGCTACTGCGCGAATTTCGCGCCTCGCGCAACCACATGGCTGTAGTGGTCGATGAATACGGCGGCGTGGCAGGCATTGTGACCATTGAAGATGTACTCGAGCAAATTGTTGGCGACATTGAAGACGAATACGACTTCGATGAAACCGAAGGCACCATCGTGCTGGATAACAGCGGCAGCTACCGTGTTAAAGCCATTACCGAAATCGAGGATTTCAATACCGCGTTTGGAACCACTTATTCTGATGAACACTTTGATACCGTCGGTGGATTGGTGATTCATCATCTCGGACGCCTGCCCAAGCGCAATGAAGTTGTCGACATCAAAGGCTTGCGCTTTCAAATTCTGCGCGCCGACAGCCGCCGCGTGCACACCCTGCTGGTCGATCCACAGAAGGAACTGCCGCTGTCCCCTGTAGAAGGATGAATCTGCGCATGATGTCACGCGCCGCATCGCGCACTACATCATGTGGGCGCACGATGGCTCTAGCCATGCTTTTAGGCGCGTTATGCACTCTCGGATTCGCCCCATTCGGCGTCTGGCCAGCGCCGACTTTTTCGCTCATGGGTTTATTTGTTTTATGGCAACGCGCGCCCTCTGCGCGCCACACCGCGCTGATAGGTTTAGCTTGGGGCCTGGGCTGCTTTCTCACCGGCGTCTCATGGGTGTATGTCAGCCTGCGTGAATTTGGCGGCATGGCCATGCCGCTAGCCCTCGTCGCCACGTTTCTATTTTGCTTGTTGCTGGCTGCCTTTCCCGCTATCGCCGGTGGGCTTTTCGCCCGCTTTCAGCCACCTGCCAAACCTGGCTCATCCATCCAGGCTGCCCTGCTCTTCGCGGGTTTGTGGACGCTCACCGAATGGCTGCGCGGCACTGTGCTGACCGGCTTTCCCTGGCTCGCCATCGGCTATTCGCAAAGCCCGCCCAGCCCTTTAGCGGGTTGGGGTGCGGTGCTGGGCGTATATGGCGTCGGCAGCCTGGCAGCCCTTATGGGCAGCCTGGGCGCAGTGCTGATCGTACGACGCGGAAAATCACTTAAAGCTTGGCTGATCATCACATTCATCCTCGCCAGCGGCGCTGTGTTACGGCGCATGGATTGGACGCAACCCGTCGGCAAACCGATCACCGTCTCGCTATTGCAAGGCAATGTGCCGCAAAGCTTGAAGTGGGATCCGAATCGGCTGACGCTCTCCATCGATACCTACACGCGGCTCACGCAGCAACACCCCGCCGCACTCACCGTACTGCCAGAAACCGCTCTGCCGCTGATGTTCAACGAAGTGCCGCTCGATGTATTACAAGGTTTTACGCGCCACGGCGCAGCGCTTATCGGTGTTCCGATTGCTACGCAAGCGAACGAATATACCAATGGTGCCGTCTTGCTAGAGCCGAATTTTTCAGGCATCTCCGGGCAAGCCAGCGCCTACGCCAAGCGTCATCTCGTGCCCTTTGGCGAGTACGCCCCGCCCGGCTTTGCGTGGTTTTTCCACTTGGTGAATATCCCCATGTCCAGCTTTACCGCAGGCTCGACACGTCAAGCACCGCTGATATTGGGCAAGCAGAAAATCGCACCCAATATTTGTTATGAAGACCTTTTTGGCGAAGAGTTGCTCACTGCCCTGCCCCAAGCCACGCTGCTGATTAATTTGTCCAACACGGCATGGTTCGGCCACTCGCTCGCCCAGCCGCAACACCTGCAAATCGCCCAGATGCGTGCCATCGAAACGGGTCGCACCATGCTGCGGGCGACTAACACCGGCATGACCGCGATGATTGCACCCAACGGCATCGTCGCTGCCGTCCTGCCACCTTTTACTACCGCAGCCCTCACCATTAGCGCACAAGGCTATAGCGGCCTCACGCCTTATACACGCTGGGGCAATCTGCTCGCCCTCCTGTTAGCTGGCCTTGCCTGCCTGCCCTCGCTGCGCCGTCACGCAGGCAATTAAGCAAGCTGCAAGCTTCGAGGATTCGCCTGCCCAGCGCATCCCGATGCACTCTCTGCGTTAGAATCACTCAAGAATTTAAAAAAATGGGAGGTCAACAATGGGAATCCAGGGAGAAACGAATGTCGCACAGCTTATTCGTGAAGACAGCGTTCATGGCAGCTTGTATACCAACGACAAGCTGTTCGAGCTTGAGATGGAAAAAATATTCTATGGCGGCTGGGTATTTGTCGGACATGATTCAGAAGTTCCTGCGATAGGCGACTACCAGCGGCGCACCCTTGGTCGTGAAGAAGTGCTGATGATTCGTCAGCGCGATCATTCTGTCGCCGTGGTATCCAACCGCTGCGCCCATCGCGGTAACCTGATGCGCATTGAGGACAGTGGCCGGGCCAAGTATCTGACATGCACATATCATGGGTGGGTCTATGACTTGAGCGGTGCGCTGGTTGATGTGCCCTACCCTGGCGGCTTCACCAAACCCAAAACCGATTTAGGTCTTAACTCGTTACGCACCGAAGAATACCGCGGGTTTGTCTTTGCCACGTTTACACCCGGGATCGAGCCGCTGGAAGCGCATCTGGGGAAAGCGAAAATACTCATTGATCGCGCTTGCGAAATGTCACCCACGGGCAAAATAAAGCTGACCGCAGGATGGGTCAAGCAGCGTTTTGATGCCAACTGGAAAATGCTTCCGGAAAACGACACCGATGGCTATCACGTCAATTTCACGCATTCGTCTTTTGCCCGTGTCATTGATTCCCAATATGATGCAGCAGCCCTGGGTAGCGAAGACAGCCTGGTATCCCTAACAAAAGATTGGGGTAATGGCCACTCTGAACTGGATTTTTCTCCCACCTACAAAAGCTACCTTCTGTGGCTGGGCGTCAAGAATCCGGAGCGGTACGCCGAATATCTTCGTCTCATAAAAGAGCAGTATGGCGAAGACAAGGGGGATCAAATTCTGCGCAACGGGCCACCCCATGCAACGCTCTTTCCCAATCTATTTCTTGCCGAAATGAATATCGTGATTTTCCTGCCTGTTAGCGCCAATGTCTGCGTGCAGTGGCACACGCCGATGCTGCTGGACGGCGTGCCAGACGATGTGAACCAGCGCATTCTGCGCCAGTCGGAAGCCGCACTGGGCCCTTCGGCCTTTTTGCTGGCCGATGACAGCGTGATTTCCGAACGCCAGCAGATCGCACTGCGTGATCGCGCCGACTGGCTTGATATTTCACGTGGTCTTGAGCGCAGCAAGATTGATGCTGATGGCATCACAACAGGACACATCACGGATGAAGTCACCAACCGAGGCTTCTGGAATCATTACAAAACAGTCATGACTGCTTGAGTTTAGATTCCTGAACCACCAGCAACAAGCCAATAAGTTGCCAGTAACAAATGGCGACTTATTTAAATCATAGGATCAAATAGGTCGGAGTACATAAAGATGGATAGCATCCACCCTGCAGCAACGCCGCATACGTCACCCCATACTTCGCCGGAAGAATATCAGCGAATCTGCGAGTTTCTTTACCGCGAGGCCCGCCTGGCTGACGAATCGAAATATCTCGAATGGGAAAATCTGGTTGCCGATGACATGGTGTATTGGGTGCCTCGCGGCGAAGGTGACTTTGACATGAACCAGCACGTCTCCATTACCGCTGATAACCGGGCACGTCTGCATACCCGTATTGCGCAATTAATGACTGGCGAGCGACACTCGCAAACGCCGGTTTCGCGAATGCGCCGCCTTATTTCCAATATCGAAGTCGTCAAAACAGGGGATAACGAATATCGCGTGCTGTCGAATTTTGTTCTTTACGAATTACGCATGGCATCAACACGGACTATCGAGATCTGGCCAGGACGCATTGAGCATCACCTGCGCTGGATAGGCGATGATTACAAAATGTTCCTGAAAAAAGTGATGCTTATTCACGGAGATGAACCGTTGCCCAGTTTGGCTTTTCTTATCTAGGCCAAACCCCATGACAAAACCCGGGGCACAGCCCGTTGCAGCCATCTCAGGCCTTGGCTTTAGCACGCTCTCGCGCAAACCCATCGGCACAACACGCGAACTGGCCGCCGCCGCCATTGAGGCCGCCATTACCGATGCGGGCCTGAAGAATATCGAGATCGACGGACTGCTTATTAATCGCAGCCCGCTGTCCATGCCTGAAGAATTACCGCTGCGGTTGCAAAATGACCTGGGATTGCATGACTTAAGCCTGCTCGCCCATGTCGATTCGGAAGGCTCATCCGCCGTGCAGATTATTCAGTATGCCGCCATGGCCATATCACAGGGACTGGCGAAAAATGTAGTTTGTGTATTTGCCGATTCCCCCGTAAAACCACAAGGTGGCGGCGATTCTTTCGCTGTCGGCCTACCTATCACCGGAATCGATGGCTGGGAGGAACAACAGGGTTTTGTCAGTGCAGTCGCGGCCTACGCCCTGGCAGCCCAGCGTCACATGACAAGCTATGGCACACGCGAAGAAGATCTCGGCGCCTATGCCATCAGCTGTCGCGAATGGGCTCAGCGAAATCCACAAGCCTTCCTCAAAAAACCCCTGTCGATGGCCGACTATCTGGCCTCACCCTTTGTTGTGTGGCCTTTCCGGGTGCTGGATTGCGCTTACCCGGTCAATGGCGCCATTGCAGTCGTGGTTACACGCGCTGATCATGACAATAGCGGACCACACCCGCCGGTCTATATCCATGGCATGGGGCAAGGTCATAAAGGTCGCAGCGGACTGCGCGGTGATGATGCTCTCATTGCCAATGGTGCCGCCCTCGCGGGCGAACGCGCCTGCCGCAGTGCAGGTGTCACAGTGAACGACATTACCGCATGCGAGTTTTATGACGCTTTCTCATTTTCCGGCATCCTGTCATTAGAAGAATATGGCTTTTGTCGGCATGGCGAAGCCGCCGCTTTTATCACCGCAGGCCACACGAAGCCAGGCGGGAAACTACCCGTCAACACCGGTGGCGGGCATTTGTCAGGGTTCTATTTGCAAGGCATGACGCCCGTTGCCGAGGGCATTATCCAGGGTCGTGGCGCAGGGGAAGGTCGGCAAGTTGAGCACAACGATCTTATCCTCGTCACTGGCTCGGGGGGCTGCTTTGACTACCACGCCTGCCTGTTGCTCAGCCCGCACGCCACCCTAAGCTAAGCTAAAGGCCTCCCTCATGCATGTGCCGCAAGAAACTTTTGACGAAGAATTTTTCTCCTTCATCGCGCAAAAAGAGCTACGCATTCCGATGGATTCGACAACGCATGAAGCGCTTGGCTTACATACACGAAGCTGGAGGATGGATCCGGATAAAACCGTCCGCTGGGTTCCTGCCTCAGGCACAGGCACTATAGTTTCCTATGTGATTTTTCACCGTCAATATGCGGCAGACTTTCCACTCCCACACATCGTGGCGCTGGTGGAGTTAACCGAAGGACCACAGTGATTAGGGCGTATCGGTAACGTCAGTGCAGAACAGGTATCTGCCGGTCTTGCTGTCACTGCCTGCTTTGACGAAAAGGGATTGATATTCCGTCCGGCTGCGGCAGTGCCGCCATAAGAAAACACATTGAAGATTGCTATTCAAGAGGCCCCTAAAAAAAAGCCACCACCGAGAGAGGAACAACATGCTTTATTGTCGTGAATTGATCAAGCGCTGTGCCCGCAACTACCCACACAAGACAGCTTACGTCTGTGGCAGCCAGACGACTACCTGGTCACACATTGACCAGCGCTCGGATCGATTTGCAAGCGTCTTGCAACACCTTGGAGTGACACAAGGCACGACAGTCGCAATGTGCAGCATGGAGACCATCGAAGTCTATGAACATTTCTTCGCCTGCATGAAAATCGGCGCAGTTCGTGTCGGACTCAACGTGCACTACGTCTGGCCTGAGCTACGCCATATTCTGCAAGACAGCACAACGCGCATCCTGTTGGTTGATGCGCGCACAAGCAAACTGATTGATGAACATCGCGCCGAAATTGAGGCGATGGATATTCAGTTGATCGGCTATGGCAACGGACACGATTTTGCGCTCGACTACGAAACACTATTAGGTGAGAGCACTAATGAGCCCAACTGGCCTGAGCTGAAACCGGATGCCCCCCTCTTTTACAGCTATACCTCAGGCACCACCGGCATGCCCAAAGGCGTGATCCTCACACAACAGGGAACTACTGATTGCATACTGCACTCGCTGATATCGTTCGGCCTGGCCTCTGACGATATCTGGTACCAACCGGCAGCCTCAACCTGGATTGCCGCCATCATGAGCTGCTTTAACCTAGGCAATGGCATGACTACCGTTATTCCCGATGGCAGCTTTCAAGTAGCAGAATTTCTGCGCAGTGTTGAACGTGACCGCGTCACCGTTGGTTTGCTGGTACCCGCAATGATCCAGCGGGTGATTGCCGAATATCAGTCAGGCATTTACGACATTTCATCCTGGCGGCTACTCGTTTACGGCTCGTCCCCCGCAACCCCCATGCTGATCCGGCAGGCGGACGCCATACTCAAGGTGGACCTGCTCCAAACCTATGCAATGACTGAAGCAACGGGCGGCTGGGTATCGTTTCTGACAGCGGCAGACCATCAACGCGGGCTGAGCGACAAACCAGAACTGTTGAAATCTGTCGGTCGGATTGGCATTCATTTCGAGTGTTCGATTCGCAATGACAAAGGACATGCGTTGCCCCCCAATAGTAGAGGCGAAATATGGCTGCGCAGCAGCACACTCATGCAGTGCTACCTGAATTTACCCGAAGAAACAGCCCAAACACTACATGAAGGCTGGCTGCGAACCAACGATATCGGATACCTTGATAATGAAGGCTATCTCTATTTGCTCGATCGGCAGAAATTCATGATCATCAGCGGTGGCGTTAATGTATTTCCTACTGCGGTGGAAGCTGTTCTGGCAGAGCATGCCTGCGTGCAGGAGGTGGCTGTTATTGGCGTACCCCATCCCGAGTGGGGCGAAGCCGTTGTTGCCGTCGTTGTCACCAAGCCTGCACAAGAAACAACGATTGCTGAACTCATTGACTTTTGTCGCGAAAAACTCAGCTCCTTTGAACGCCCAAAATACATTGTCTTCGTTGAAACGCTGCCAAAGACCCCGAATGCAAAAGTCAAAAAAACCGAAATCAAAAAATGGTTGAGTACGACTAAAGGCCTCGTACCGTGGAACACAGTGATCGAAACCTAGACAGACGCTAAACATGGCACCGCCCCATAAAAAATGGGAACGTTTATTCGTTCATGCCCGTGACGCCGTATCACCAGCACCGACTTTTATTACATAAGAATATGAATAACCAAGTGCCTGTCAAAATCTTTCAACAGTCAGGGCAAGCGCCTCAGCATCTGGGACATGGGTTGAAAGGCAACAACTCAGGCAATCAGATCAAACACCAGTACCTCAGCATCGCTGCCATGAGCCAAAGTGATTCTGCTTTCAGATTCAATCATGACGGCATCCCCCGCACCGATACGCTGACCATTCACTTCTAGCGTGCCGCGCGCCAGATGCACATAGGCTTTGCGGGCTGGGTCAAGTGCGAGCTCTGCCTGCTCTGCGGCATCAAAAAGTCCAAGGTAAAGCCTGGCGTCCGCGTGTATCGTCACCGAATCTTGCGCGCCATCGGGGGAAGCCACCAAGCGCAAGCTGCCGCGCTTTTGCGCTGGCGGAATGGTTTTTTGCTCATACCCTGGCGCAATACCCGTGACATTGGGCAATATCCATATTTGCAGCAAGTGCGTTACCTGATCTAGGGCATGGTTGAACTCGCTATGCAAAACGCCCGTTCCCGCGCTCATGCGTTGTACGTCGCCGGGCGGAATCCCTTCTATATTGCCCATGCTGTCCTGATGAGCCAGCTCTCCTGAGAGTACATAACTGATAATTTCCATGTCACGATGGCCATGCTTGCCAAAGCCTTTGCCCGGCTCGATAAAGTCTTCGTTAATCACGCGCAGATTACCCCAGCCCATAAAGGCCGGGTCTTGATAGTCGGCAAATGAAAACGAGTGGTAACTCTTGAGCCACCCGTGATCGGCGTAGCCACGATCTTGCGATTTACGCAGAGTAAGCATGAAGCACCTCCTTGTTCATGGTCGAGATTGTGATCTTAACAATCCCATTGGCAAATCTTATACGTTGATGGCATTCTCAAGAAAGCTGATGAAATGACACATCAAGTCAAAGCGAAAAACACTGCCATCTGAAAGACATCAAGATCGCACCGATGACGCTGCTTAATGGCAGCAAGATATCCTGCCAGCACGCCCTTAAGGAGGAAAGCACCCTTAGGGTGCCGATTTTTTGCGGATGTGAATGAAGCAGGTCGGCCTTCATTGCTTTCGGAAAGTTCGAGTTGTGACGATGCCAATGTGAAGGTGCAGCATTCATATTTTCACCCGCCGCAAACGCAGCGCGTTAGATATGACGGAAAGCGAGCTAAAGCTCATGGCCACAGCGGCGATCAGCGGCGAGAGCAGCAAGCCGGTAAAGGGATAAAGCACGCCTGCGGCCAGCGGAATACCCAGTGCGTTATAAAGAAAGGCAAAGGCCAGATTCTGGCGCATGTTGCCGACCGTTGCGACCGATAGCGCCCGCGCGCGCAGGATGCCGCGCAGATCGCCCTTGACCAGCGTCACCTGGGCGCTGTTCATCGCCACGTCCGTGCCCGTGCCCATGGCGATGCCGACCTCGGCACGCGCCAGCGCCGGGGCATCGTTGATGCCATCGCCTGCCATGGCGACCTTGCGGCCTTCCTTCTGCAAGCGCTCGACCAGATCTACCTTGTCTCTCGGTTTGACTTCACCATAAACCTCGCCGTGCGCTGCATCAAGACCAAGACGGGAGGCCACCGCACGCGCCGTGGTCAGGCCATCGCCCGTCGCCATGATGACGCGTATGCCAGCAGCCTTGAGCGCCGCCAGCGCTTCCGGCGTTGAATCCTTGATCGCATCGGCCACGGCAACCAAGCCTGCCAGATGTCCGTCCACCGCCAGATACATCACGCTGGCACCTTCTTTGCGCAGGGTTTCAGCTTCATCCGCCAAGCCATCCCAAGTTACTTTTTCATCTTCCATCATTGCTGTATTGCCAAGGATCACCGCTTTGCCTGCAATCTGCCCGCGCACACCGATGCCCGTGCTGGATTCAAAACGGTCGGGTTTATCCAGCGCCAGTTGCCGACGTCGCGCCTCATTGACAATAGCCTGCGCCAGCGGATGCTCGCTGCCCTGGTCGATGCTGGCGGCAATCCGCAGAACTTCATCCTCATTCCAGCCCGTGGCGGCCACTGTGTGGTGAAAGGTCGGCTTGCCTTCTGTTAGCGTGCCGGTCTTGTCCACGATCAGCGTATCAATGGTGCGCAATTGCTCAATCGCGGCAGCATCGCGAAACAGCACGCCCGCCGTGGCCGCCTTGCCGGTGGCCACCATGATGGACATCGGCGTCGCCAGTCCCAGTGCGCAGGGGCAGGCAATAATCAATACCGAGACTGCATTGATCAGGCCATACACCCAGCTCGGCTCCGGGCCGAAGAAGCCCCAGATGAAGAAAGTGAGTAAGGCAATGCTCATGACGATCACCACGAAATAACCGGCCACCACGTCGGCCAGTCGCTGCATCGGCGCCCGCGAGCGCTGCGCCTGCGCTACCATTTGCACGATCTGGGCCAGCACGGTTGCCGAGCCAACTTTTTCGGCACGCATGATCAAGCTGCCATTGGCATTGATCGTCGCACCAATAAGTTTGTCGCCCGGTTGTTTGGAAACAGGAATCGGCTCGCCGGTGAGCATGGATTCGTCCACCGCGCTTTGCCCTTCCTCCACCGCGCCATCCACTGGCACCTTTTCACCGGGCCGCACCCGCAACCGGTCGCCGATATGCACATGGGTTAGCGGAATATCTTCTTCGCTACCGTCGCTTGTAATGCGCCGCGCGGTCTTGGGTGCCAAACCGAGCAGCGATTTGATCGCCGCCGAAGTTTGCGAGCGCGCCTTCAGCTCGAATATCTGGCCGAGCAAGGTCAGGGAAATAATGACCGCCGCCGCTTCGAAATACACGCCAACCCGGCCATGGCTAACAAAGGACGCGGGAAAAATATCCGGTACAACTGTGGCTGCCACGCTGTAAAAATAGGCAGCGGCTGTGCCTGAACCAATCAGCGTCCACATGTTCGGATTGCGTGTGATGACCGATTTCACGCCGCGCACAAAAAACGGCCAGCCCGCCCACAGCACGATAGGCGTTGCCAGCATCAATTCGACCCAGTTCTGGTTTTGCGGCGCCAACAGCGCCAGGCTATGGCCAGCCATGGCCAGTGTCGTTACGACCACGGTCAGCGGCAGTGTCCACCAGAAACGATGGCGAAAATCCGTCAGTTCAGGGTTTTCCTCATCATTCAGCGAGGGCATTTCCGGTTCCAGCGCCATGCCGCACTTAGGACAAGTGCCCGGCATAGGCTGGCGGATTTCAGGGTGCATCGGGCAAGTGTAAATCGCGCCTTCGATGGCAGGTTCGGGCTCTGCCGATGGGTGTAAATAGCGCTGCGGTTCCAGATCGAATTTGGTTTTGCATTTGTTGCTGCAAAACAGATAATGTCGATCCTGGTAATCAGAAAAAATACCCTTGTCCGCCGCCACAGTCATGCCACACACCGGGTCTTTATTTTCCTCGATGGCTGTCGAATGATCTTCTGCCCCATGATGATGGGTTGGCTGATGTGTTTGACTCATGATGACTTTCCTCAATCAGACGTGACGTTACAGTGGGAATATAAGCTAGGGTTTCCATCTGGTATTCAGCCAGGAACGCCAAATTTATCGCTCACCGCCGGTACCTCGCGCTTAAGCACAATGTACATAAACGGCGGCTAGGCGAGCCGCCGTTTATTCCTCATTTTTCCATAGGCATAGCGGCAGCACCCGATTGATTTTTCATCATGGAGTCCATCTTCATTTGCATCATGTCCATGCGTTTTTCCATCATCTGCATGCGATCCATTCCCGTACCGTGTCCGGAACCCTCATCCTGCGTCATGCCCCCCATACCCATGCCGCCTTTTCCATGTTTCATCATCGGACAGGCCGCGTCTCCAGCCATCATGCTCTTGGCGACCATCATGTTTTCGTGCATGGTCTGCATATGCTCAGCCATCAGCTTCTGCCGCTCCTCGTCTGTCTTGGCCCTGGCGATGCGATCAAGTTGTGAACGCATTTTTTTCATATTGTCCTGCATCGTCTTGATGCCTTCGCCAGTAGATTGGGTAGCCTTCTTGGCAACCGCCGCACCGGCCTTGGGCTCAGGATGATGCGCCTCTTCAGCATGAGCAGAAAATGTCAGCAGCATGGATGCAGCAAGAATGGTTAGTGTCTTCTTCATGATTCACCTTTGGGATAGGTGTTACGGTTACTAAAAACGAAAAGTTGACTTGCTCTTATTTCGGTTTGCGCCAACGCAAGCTGACCATCTGTATAAAAGCCGTTTCAGACTAAACCCGCCACTGTCATATGTCAATTTTCCTCCCCCAATGTTGAGGTTGCCTGAAAAAAACACCCGCTCAAGACACATAGGTGCGAGGAAGTTCGTATTGTCGATTTGCCAGCCGCATAGCGGGAAGCGTAGCGAAGTTGGTTCGCCCGGAGACTGTGACTGCAAGGCAGTCAGCTGGCACCATCGCCATTGACGGCCAGAAACGCACCCCAGAGGATGCTTGTCGGGAAGCTGCATTCCACGGCCTGCGCAAAATCCGTCCCTGAGGGAAGGAATATCGCAGAGCTGAAATGAACATGTTCGACGGTCAGTTCCTGCATGGTTTCATGCAAGCTCTCTCCGTGTGTGCCAATGAGTGCTGTGATAAGCACCCCTACCGCCACTGCGACCCTTGTCGAGCCACAGCAAGCTGTGCCGGTTGAGTAATCCAAGCACAAATCGCCACCGCGCGACTCGCTTGATCTCCGCAATCGCGCGAGGCCAGTCGTCCACGAAGCGCAGTGCGGTAAAGGCAGATGGGTAATTTCACATTCATGTCCCCATATCACGTTTCTTCTGTTCGTATTCCTCGCGGTCTATTTCACCGCGCGCATAGCGTTCCTGAACGATTTCTAATGGTGTCTTCCCGCGAGTTCCCTGATCGCTTCCCGACTGCGCTTGCAGCCAACGGATCAATGCCACAATGCCAAGAATAACCAGCAACCAGAACAGAATCATGAATACGAAGCCAAAACCCATGCCCCACGAGCCGAATTCACTCCAGTTGCCCATCATGTGGCACCTCCATTAATTTGCGATTGGTTTGTTTTGCCCGCTCATACTGTTTTACCTGTCAGGGTTTCATTCATCCGCACGGCTGCGATCATGCCCGACAGCAAGGTTAACACAACCACCAGCCACAGGGCTGACGCCAGGCCGAACAGATCGGCGGTGATGCCGGCCAAGAGAGCTCCCACCGCGTAACCAAGGTCGCGCCAGAGCCGGTAGACACCCACGGCGGAAGCGCGCCAGGCGGGATGGGCAACATCCCCGATGGTAGCCAGCAACGTCGGATAGACCATTGCCGTTCCAACACCAAGCAACACCGCACCCAGCCCGAAACCACGGAAATCCACCGTCAGCGCAGTCACGCCTATGCCCACAGCCTGTAGCCACATCCCCCACACGATCAGCCACTTGCGGCCTATCCTGTCTGACAGGGCGCCGGTCACTATTTGCGATGCGCCCCAGACAGCCGGATAGATCGCGGCGAGGATGCCGATTTGTGCCAGCGTCATGCCGGCTGCGGCAAAAACCAGCGGGAACAGGCCCCACGCCATGCCGTCGTTCAGATTGTTGACCAGCCCTGCCTGGCTGACACTGGAGAGATTGCGGTCGGTTAGCGAAGTGCGGCGAAAAATCTCGCCTTGCGTGAGTTTTTTCTCGTCGCTGGCTGCCGGATGGTGCACCCGCAGTTCGTGTGCCACATGATGCCGGGTTTCACGAACTGCAAACAAGGAGAGTAATAATCCAGCGATAACATAAATGACGCCCAAATAAAATGGCTCGGGCCTCAGCCCGTATCGGGCGGCCATCCAGCCGGTGGCCAGTGCGCTGCCCGCCACCGCGAAATAGCCGGAAAACTCGTTGAGGCCCATCGCCAG
>DATCQI010000055.1:0-8863 GCA_036569545.1 Rugosibacter sp.
AAACGTCTCCGTCAAATTTGGCGACGGCAATCGCTATGGCCTGATCGGTGCCAATGGCTCTGGCAAAACCACGTTCATGAAAATTCTGGCGGGTGTGATTGACTCTTCCGCCGGGAACGTCTCACTCGACCCAGGCGAGCGTATGGCGTATTTGCGCCAGGATCAATTCGCTTTTGAGGATGTTCGTGTACTCGACGTGGTGATGATGGGACACACAGAAATGTGGGCCTGCATGACTGAACGCGATGCCATCTATGCCAATCTTGAGGCAACCGAAGACGATTACATGCATGCAGCCGAACTCGAAGGAAAGTTCGCCGAATACGATGGTTATACTGCCGAAGCACGCGCTGGCGAATTGCTGCTCGGCGCGGGGATCCCCATCGAACAACACACCGGCCCGATGAGCCAGGTGGCACCAGGCTGGAAGCTGCGCGTGCTGCTGGTACAAGCACTGTTCGCTAACCCCGATATTCTGCTGCTGGACGAGCCTACCAACAACCTCGACATCAACACCATCCGCTGGCTGGAGGATATCCTCAATCAGCGCAACAGCACCATGATCATCATCTCGCATGATCGCCATTTCCTGAATCAAGTGTGTACTCACATGGCAGATCTGGATTACGGCACGATCAAGATCTATGGCGGCAACTATGATGATTTCATGGAAGCCTCAACCATCGCACGTGAGCGGCAGATGTCGGCAAACTCGAAAGCGAAAGAACGCGTGTCTGACTTGCAGGATTTCGTGCGCCGTTTTTCAGCCAATAAATCCAAGGCGCGACAGGCGACCAGCCGCATGAAGCTGATCGAGAAGATCAAGCCGGAAGACATCAAGCCCTCATCGCGCCAGTATCCGTGGATTCGTTTTGACTACGACGAAAAAGAAAAACTGCATCGTCTCGCGTGTGAAATCGAAAATCTCGGGTTTGGCTACGAAGCCGGCGTGCCAATTATCAAATCGCTATCAATGAGCATCGAAGCAGGCGATAAAGTGGCCATCGTCGGCGAAAACGGCGTCGGCAAGACCACGCTGCTACGCCTGTTGGCGGGTGAAGCCTTGGGTGGCTTAACGCCGCAGGGTGGCCGTGTGAAGTGGGCCGAGAAAGCCCGCCCCGGCGTATTTGCACAGGATCACGCGAGTGACTTTGCTTCCAAGCAAATACTCACCGAGTGGATTGTGCAATGGGTGCGCGCCGGTGGCTACGATGGCGGTGACGTGGAAACCCTGATTCGCGGCACGCTAGGCCGCCTTCTTTTCTCTGGTGACGATGCGAAAAAATCCGTCGATGTGCTGTCTGGCGGCGAGCAAGTCCGCATGCTGCTCGGCAAATTGATGCTGCTCAGAAACAACGTGCTGCTGATGGATGAACCGACCAATCACCTTGACATGGAATCTATCGAATCACTCAACACCGCACTCGATAAATTTGCCGGTACACTAATTTTTGTCTCGCATGACCGCGAGTTTGTCTCTTCGCTCGCCACACGCATCATCGACATCAAGACCGATCGCACCATCATCGATTATCGCGGCACGTATGAAGAATATCTGGCGGGACAGGGCGTCATTTGATGTTATTCGCCAAGAGAACATCCATGGCTACGGCTAATACATCCGGCTCTAACTGCGCAGGCTGATACTCGGCCAGCCCCGCGTCGTGGCTATTTTCACAAGCGTGTCATCGGCGTCAACCGCCACCGGGTGAGTTACTTTTTCGAGCAGGGGCAAATCGTTGTGCGAGTCGCTGTAAAACCACGACTCGCCAAAACTGCCCCACCATAATCCCATCGACTCAAGCCATGCTTCAACGCGCTCGACCTTGCCCTCGCGAAAGGCAGGCAGGCCGCGCGGTTTCCCTGAAAAAATGCCATTCGCCTGCGCGGGAATTGTGGCCACCAGATGCGGGATACCCAACTCGCGGCAGATGGGGCCGGTGACAAAACTGTTGGTCGCCGTGACAATCGCCAGCAAGTCGCCGTTCGCGGTATGCTGCGCCACCCGTTCTCGCGCGGCCACCGTGATGATCGGTCGAATGCGCGTAGCCATGAAGTCTTCATGCCAGGCATCCAGCTCACGCCGCGTATGCCTTGCCAAGGGCGCAAGCTGAAAATCCAGGAAGGCATGAATATCCAGCGTTCCTTCTTTGTACTGACGAAAAAATTCCTCATTCATGGCGTCATGCAGCTCGGCATCCAGCACGCCTTTGGCAATCAAGAATTGCGCCCATTCAAAATCCGAATCGCCCGCCAACAGCGTATTGTCCAGATCAAATAAAGCCAGATTCAGCATCGATTTCATGGCAAGTCAGTGTCCAAAGTGGTTTGCATCAGCTCGCGCACCAGCGGCACGGTCAGCGGCCGATGCTGTTCTAGCGAGATGCGGTCAAGGCTTTCCAGCATATTCATGAGTGAGGGCAGATCGCGGCGGCCGTGGCGCAATAAATACTGCACGACGCCCGGATCCATCAGCATGCCGCGCAATTGCGCATGCTGCACTAATGCAGCAGCTTTTTCTTCATCGCTTAGTTGTCGAATTTCATAGATCAGCATCTGGCCAATGCGCGTGCGCAAGTCTTCGCGCAATGCCAGCTGCATGGGTGGCTTGGTACCCGATAACAACAAGGCAAGGCCCAGAAAACGGGCGGCGTTAAAGAGTCGAAACAAAGCGCGCTGACCTTCCTCATCCAGCGTCTGAATCTCGTCTATGACCAGCAAACTACCGCTGGCCGCCGTCATGCCAGCGCCGACTTTTGTCGCCGGCAAAAAGATAACCGGACGCTTGGCACTGGCGACATTCGCCGTGGCAGTAAGCAAATGACTCTTGCCGCAGCCCGCCGGGCCCCACAGATAAACAGCCTCGAAATGGTGAGGATCCGTCAGGCTACGCAGACGTGCGAGTAACTCGGCATTGGTGCCCGCAACAAAATTCTCCAGTGTCGGGGGCTGATCCGGCTGAAGATCGAGCAAGAGCTGTTGTTGCAAATTCATGCTTCGTCCTGATAAAAACGGCTGGCAAAGTAAGCTGTGTGCACCTCACGCCAAGCCACGACGAGAATAGCCAACAAAGGCAGCGCGAGGAGTACGCCGAAAAAACCCAGCAGTTGACCAAACGCTAGCAGCCCGAAAATAACGGCCAGGGGATGCAATCCAATACGCTCGCCAACCAGATAAGGCGTCAATAAAAAACTTTCCAGCAATTGGCCTACACCATAAATAATCAATACAGCAATGATGGGTGCAACACCCGCAAACTGAATGGTGGCGACCAGTAAAGCCAAACCAAATCCCGTGGCAAACCCCAGGTAAGGAATGAAAACCAGCAGCCCGGTCACCATGCCAACCGAGAGTGCCGACGGAATATTAGCAAGCCAGAGTGCGATGCTGTAGTACAGCGCCAGAAGCAGCATCACGAGGATCTGTCCGCGCAGATATTGCGCCAGCACCGCATCAATATCGCGCGCCATAGTCTGGCAACGGCTCTGCCAGCGGCGCGGGATAAAAGCCGCTAGCCGACCGATGAGCCCATGCCAGTCAAGCAAGAGATAAAACATCACCACCGGCACTAACAACGCATTGATCACCACACCCAAAAATGCCATGCCGCCAATTTTGACCGAGGTGTATATCTGGCTAAGCACGGGTTGAATCACACTCCAGTTCCCTGTCAGAAGCTGATTCAAGTGCGAGGCATCCAGCCGCAACGATATGCCCAGATGGTATGACAGCCAAGGCAGCAGGCGCTGGTTAATTTGCTCTATCGCCGCAGGCGCGTGCGCTGCCAGTCGCCCGAGCTCGTCGATCAATAGCGGCAGAATAATGAACACCAGTCCGGTGAAGATCAGCCCCAGCCCAAGCATAACAAAAGTCACCGCCAGTGCGCGCGGCAACCTGTAGCGGCTCAGCCGATCGACAACCGGATTGGCGATATACGCCAGAATGCCTGCCAGCACGAAGGGGGCAAGAATCGGCGAAAGCAGATACAGCAGCAGGAGCAGTGCCAGCCCAGCGCCACTCCACAACACCACAGACAGGCGGTTGGCTTGCGTAGAAGTCATTTCCGGTAGAATTTGCGCGCTCGCATCATTTTCGTTCAGCCGCGATTATCGCCCATCCGCGCATCCGCTGCACTCCACACCTGGATTTTAAGGAAAGCATTTTGACCACATCCCCTTCTTCTCTGACTTACCGCGACGCTGGCGTCGACATCGATGCGGGCGATGCGCTAGTTGAACGCATCAAACCCGCCGCCAAACGCACTATGCGGCCTGAAGTGCTGGCCGGCATTGGCGGCTTTGGCGCACTGTTTGAACTCTCCAAAAAATACCGCGAACCCGTGCTGGTATCCGGCACGGATGGCGTGGGCACCAAGCTCAAGCTGGCCTTTCAATGGCAGCGACATGATACCGTCGGCCAAGACCTGGTGGCCATGAGCGTCAATGACATTCTGGTGCAGGGCGCTGAGCCCTTGTTTTTTCTTGACTACTTTGCCTGCGGCCATCTGGATGTGAATACGGCGGCCACGGTAGTGGAAGGCATTGCCCGTGGCTGCGAGGGGGCCGGTTGCGCCTTGATTGGTGGCGAGACAGCCGAGATGCCCAGCATGTATTCCGATGGCGAATATGATCTCGCGGGTTTTGCCGTGGGCGCGGTGGAAAAATCGCAAATCATTGATGGCAAAAAAATTCAGCCGGGCGACGTGGTGCTGGGTCTGGCCTCTTCCGGCGCGCATTCCAACGGTTATTCCTTGATCCGAAAAATCATCGAACGCGCAAACCCTGACCTCCAAATGGACATTGGCGGCGTGCCATTCATGGATGCCGTCATGGCGCCCACACGTATTTACGTGAAACCCTTGCTGGGTCTCTTGCAAACACTAGGTGGACAAGGTGTGAAGGGCATGGCACATATCACGGGTGGTGGCCTCACCGAAAACATTCCGCGCGTGTTGCCAGACAATGTCACCGCCATCATTGATCAAAAAGCCTGGCCACAACCTGCCCTGTTTAGCTGGCTGCAAAAAGAAGGCCAGGTGGCGGATGCTGAAATGCATCGCGTGTTTAACTGTGGCATCGGCATGGTGGTAATTGTTGCCGAAGCGAATGCGGGTACCGCGATGCAATACCTTGCTGCAGCGGGCGAAAAAGTATTTGCCATTGGGCGCATCGAAGCACGCAAAGCGGATCAGGCGCAAACCCTCGTCGTTTAATACTTCGCACGATAAAAAAGCCGGCGGCAGAAATATCTGCCACCGGCTTTTTTGCAGCCTTTTTAGCTCACGGTTTAACCAAACATCCGATGCACGCCGACAGGCAAGCAGCGATGATATTGCTTTGGCGCATCCACCTGTGCGCCCAGCACAGCAGCGGCATGCCACGGCCAGCGCGGATTCCACAAAAAGCCGCGCGCTATGGCCACCATGTCGGCCTGGCCTTTGGCAATAATGTCTTCCGCTTGTTGCGGCTCGGTAATCATGCCCACGGCCATGCTTGGCACATTGGCATCACGCCGGATACGCTCGGCAAACGGTACTTGAAAGCCCGGTGCCACGGGCACCTGTTGTTGCGGCAACTGCGCACCGGAAGACGCATCAATCCAGTCGCAACCCAGGCGTTTTAATGCCTGCGCGAAAACTACTGATTGTTCAATATCCCATCCACCCTCTACCCAGTCTGTCGCCGAGAGGCGAACGCCTAAGGGTTTTTCAGTTGGCCAAACAGCGCGCACGGCAGCGAATATTTCCAGCGGCAGACGCATCCTGTTTTCCAGGCTGCCACCATATTCATCCGTCCGCTGATTGGCCAGTGGCGTCAAGAATTGATGCATCAAATAACCATGCGCCATGTGCAACTCAACTGCATCAAAACCCACGCGGTCTGCGCGTTGTACAGCAGAAACAAATGCAGCCGTGATATGTGCAATCCCTGCTGCATCCAGTGCTTGCGGCACTTGGTCTCCCGCTTGGTGCGGTATGGGCGAAGGCGCAACGGTCGGCCAACCACCCGCTTCGGGCGTTAAGGATTTACCCCCCAGCCACGGCACCTGGCATGAGGCCTTGCGCCCCGCATGGCCAAGCTGGATCGCCAATGGCATGGAAGAATGATGGCGAACATGGGTCAATACCTTGGCCAATGCCGCCTCGTTTTCGTCCGACCCCAGCGCAAGACATCCGACTGAAATACGCCCGGCCAGTTCAACGCCGGTAGCTTCAACAATCAACATACCCGCCCCCGACATCGCCAGATTGCCTAGATGAATGGTGTGCCAATCGGTGGCATTGCCATCCACAGCAGAGTATTGGCACATGGGACTAATCACAATGCGATTAGGCAGCGTGACTGAACGGAGAGGAAACGGAGTAAATAATTGACTGGTCATTTTGAAAGAAAGTATTAAAAGTAAAAACAGACGATGTGCATTATCGCAGAATGCTTTTTATCCAGGATTTAGTCGATGTTTATTCAATAACCGCCGTATCATCAGCGCCGACTTTTATTCAGCACGCAACGCATCCACTGGATTAAGCTGCGCCGCACGGCGCGCGGGCAGCACACCGGCTGCCAAACCAATGATGATGGCCAACGCCTCTGCCAACAACACGAAAAGAAAGGGAGTATGCACAGGCAACATCGGCACCACCAGATGAATCAACTGGGCGAGACCTATGCCCAACACCAAACCGATCAAACCACCCACGGCGGCAAGTGCCACGGCTTCGCTCAGGAACAGGCTGAGAATGGTTCGCCTGCGCGCGCCAAGTGCAACCAGCAAGCCAATTTCCGCCGTCCGTTCGGTGACCGAAATAGTCATCATCGTCACAATGCCCACGCCACCGACAAACAGCGAAATGCCGCCGAGGGCCCCCACCGCCATGGTGAGCACATCGAGAATGCTCGACAGACTGGCGAGCATTTCTTCCTGGCTGATCACCGTGAAATCTTCACGGCCGTGGCGCGCCACCATGAGTTTTTTAATCGCCGTTACCACGCTCGCCGAGCTCACGCCTTCGGCCACCGCCACATCAATCTCGTTGAGACTCGCGCGATTGAACAACTCAATGGCGCGCGCCGCCGGGATGAACGCCGTGTCATCCATATCCATGCCGAGAAACTGCCCTTTGGATTCCATCACGCCAATGACGCGAAATTGCAGCCCGCCAAGCCGCACCCGTGCGCCCAGCGCAGATTCTGCGCCAAATAATTCGTGCTTTAACTTGGGCCCCAAAACGACTAACGCACGTGCAGTATTGGCGTCTTCCATCGGTAAAAATCGGCCTGTGCTCATGCGGCCCTTGAATACTTTCAACATATCCGGCCCCACGCCATACACGGTGACGCGCCGTAAGCGCCCTGCGGCACTCGCTTCAGCATTGCCGAATACGCTGGGTGTTACCGCGATGACATTCGGCAGGCGCATCAGCGCCTGCGCATCTTCCAGCGACAGCGGTTTGGCGCTGCTCGGCAAACCGGAGAGCGCGACGCCCCCAGTCTTGACCTTGCCGGGGTGCACGCCAACCACATTGGTACCGAACTGAGTGAATTCGCCCAGCACATAGCGATGAATCCCCTCGCCAATCGAGGTTAGCAAAATCACGGCGGCAATACCGATGGCAATGCCTAGCAATGTCAAAAAGCTGCGCAACCGTTGCGCAATGACCGCGCGAAAAGCCAGCTTGAAGGCGTCTGTCAGCGGCATATCAATGTCTCATGAGTGCATCGACAGGATCCAGCTGCGCCGCGCGGCGGGCAGGCAATATGCCGAACAACAGGCCCGTGGCAAGCGCCGTCATGAGTGCCGCAACCACCGCCCAGTCTGGCGCATACGCAGGAAACACAGGAAACAACTCGCGCAATACCAACGCGCCCAGTTGCCCTAACAGATACCCCGTCACGGCACCGGCCAGGGACAACATCGCCGCCTCGACAAGAAATATCTGCTGTATGGTGCTGCCCCGCGCGCCCAGCGCCTTGATCAAGCCAATCTCTGATCGGCGCTGCGCCACCGCGACGAGCATGACATTCATCACCAGCACACCGGCCACTAACAAGCTGATGGCCGCAATGCCGGCCACAGCTGCGGTCAACGCACCGAGCAATTTATCGAAAGTAGCCAACACGGCATCCTGAGTAATCACGGTGACATCTTCTTCCCCGCCGTGACGCGCCTTGAGAATGGCGGTCGCTTGTGCCTTGGCCGCCTCAATCTGATCCCGGCCACGCGCCTGCACCATGATGCGAAACAGAGTATTTGAATTAAATAATGCCTGCGCCAAGGCCACGGGCACAATCACCAGCTCATCGGTATTCATGCCCACACCCTGGCCGGTTGATTTTAAAACGCCGATCACCCGCAAGCGTCGGTCGCCCAGGCGAATCAACTGGCCCACGGCGGGCTGATTGCCGAACATATCATTGCGGATGGTCATGCCGATCACCGCGACAGGCGCACTATTTCGCCAATCATCCTCCGGTAAGAACCGCCCCTGCGCCAACTGAAAATTACGCACTGCCATGAGCGATGCCGTAGAGCCTGCGGCAACCACCTCGCGCAAGCGGCCGCCCGCACTGATTTCCGTTGTCCCCACCGCGAGCGGCGCCACACGTTGCACGGCAGGCGCATGCAACAAAGCGGCTGCATCATCCACAGTTAAATCGCGTGGCGTGGTAGTAATGCCATTGGCCGGATTAAAGCCGCCGGTGGCAGAACGCCCCGGCAGGACAATCACCAGATTGCTGCCCAGCGAAGCAAACTGCCCCACCACATAGCGCCGTGCGCCATCGCCCAGTGCCGTGAGTAACACCACGGAGGCCACGCCAATCGCCATCGCCAGCACTGAGAGCGACGTGCGCAACGGATACGC